>NZ_JBHUMH010000038.1:0-6427 GCF_042684845.1 Paenibacillus yanchengensis
CCTTTGAATATATACCAGTAATTTACATTTACTTGCTGGTCTATTTTCCTGTTGCCTTTTTAAAGAAAATTGATCCTTGATAATTAAATTTCTAACTGTTTTTCACTTGACATATTACCGCAGGTCTTATAATTGTAAGTAAAATATCGAAAACACTTTTCTGAAAAAGTAACACTAGCATTCATTAGCCCCACTTGAAATTGTTCTATCATCCTCCTCTTCATCAACAGTTAGAACATCTTTATGTAACTAGCAAACAAACCATCGTCAATCACTTCACATGGAAATTATTCCCTATTGCTTATAATCATATAGTAATATTTATAAAAAAAATGAAAAACAGACTTAAGTCCCATTTATAGCTAGACCTGAGTCCAGCTGCTTGTCATAGATAATGGTTTATCCTCAACTTTGAGTAATACATCACTTTTATAATAGCCACCGTTGTTTGCTTAACAAAATTTACATCATTCACATGTCTATGCCTTTGACGCGTTGCTGTAACATAATACACATACTCGATCCCAAAACATAAGAAATAAAAATGGGACTGCCAGTAGTCAGTTTTCACCGACTTATTGGACAACCCCTTACTAAATTTACCAATCACTTTTCATTAAACAATATTTTTTATTTTTATAAATTTCTTTAGTTTATCTATCCATTTGTCCTCTCTTCATTTTAAAATGATATATTCGAAGCAGCTCGTTCACAGCATCTAGCCATTACTTTACTTTCTGCACGCTTACCTTTCGTTAACTGCTCTTACATACGTTAGAAGCTTATTACGTAATCACACTCACATTGTTTAAAAAATAAAAAACTCCCTTATCCTCTCGCAGATTCGGTCGCAATCGCCGACAAAGGCAATTACTTCCTGCTGCTCGCAGTTAAGAGAGATTTTTCTTTATTTTTACTCATTCCATTTTACAACAGATGCATTTACTACATTTCTTTGTGAACTATATCCAGATTCAACGACTTGTCCGTTTTCGTCGGAACAATAAGTACATAAAGAACGGTGCGCCAACTCCCGCCGTAAATACACCAGCAGGTATATCTAGCGGTTGAAACAGCATTTTTCCTGCAAGATCAGCAAGTAGGAGAACGATAGCTCCCACTACAGCAGCTGTCGGTAACAAAATACGATAGGATTGACCGACTAAACTTCTAGCCATGTGAGGAGCGAGTAGCCCAATAAATGATAATGATCCAGCTACACCAACAGCCGCTCCCGCTAAAGCAACACTGATGAACAGAGTAATCATTCTACTCCATTGTAATCTGCTACCGAGACCAATAGCTGCTTCATCTCCTAGCGACTGCAAGTTTAACTCTCTTGCACATAGCAACGATAATGGTAGAAAAATTACAATCCACGGCCACAGCATTTGAATGTACGCCCAATTTGTTCCATAAATACTACCCGTCGTCCAATTCAACACCTGTGGAGCCAAATAAGCAGGACCGCTAATTAAGAGAAGCGTTGTTAGCGCTCCAGTAGCTGTCGAAATACCTATCCCTATCATCACTAATCGAAACGGTGATACTCCTTTGCGCCACGCCAACACATAATTAAGAAATGCCGTAATAAGCGCACCCGCTACTGCCACAAAGGGAATCCAATGGATGCTAAATCCTGTTGCTAATGTCATAAAAGCTACCACACTAACCGACGCACCACCTGTCACCCCGATTACGTCTGGAGAAGCTAACGGATTGCGAATGACACCTTGCAACAATGCACCTGCAACGGCTAACGCTGCACCTACTAATATAGCGGCAATAACCCGTGGTAATCGAAACTTGACGACAATCATACTAAATTCTTCACTACCGCTGCCAAACAGAGACATCCATACTTGCGATAACGGTACTCGCACGGAACCTAAAGATAGAGATACAAGCGCTACAATGACTACAAGTAGTAATAAGGATACTAAAACAACGATCTGTTTTCGCTGGAGACTATGCACGACCTCTCCTCCTTGCCACGGCAACAAGGAACGGCACTCCAATAATAGCCATTGCGATACCAACCGGAATTTCCTTGCCAGTAATGATAAAACGAGAAAGTGTATCTGCTGTTACAAGCAGCAATGCTCCGACTACCGCACAGTATGGCAGTAACCACCGATGATCATTTCCCGTAATTGCTCGACATAAGTGAGGTACGATTAAGCCAACAAAAGCGATTGGACCAGCAGAAGCAACAGCACTGCCAGCTAGAAGAATGACCACAACCACTCCTAGAAATTGGACATACTTTAGCTGTACACCTAATCCACGTGCATTTTCATCACCAAGTGCCATCACATTTAATGCTTTTGGCAATAGTACACAACCTAGTAAACCCACTACTATATAAGGAAACACTAGTTCAAAATGCGCCATACTTCTACCCGACACTGAACCGATCATCCAAAATAACGCATCTTCCAACGACTGTTTATTAATTAACATCATGCCCGAAGTCATAGAAGTAGCAAATGCTGCAATCGAAGCGCCTGCTAACGCTACTCGAGTAGGCTCCAGACTATTTTCTCGACTACTGCCTAGTAAATAGACAATACAAGCTACCACTGCTGCACCTGCAAAAGCAAACCAAATTAAGTTGGATAACGTTAACGTTGTACTCCATAAGGTAAGAGCGATGACGACAAACAGCGACGCTCCAGCATTTATTCCGAATAACGATGGCGAAGCTAATGGATTCCTTGTTAACACTTGCATAATAGTACCGGCCACAGCTAAACTTGCTCCGACCATAACAGCGATTAACGTTCTTGGTACTCTCGTAGTCGTTATAATGAGATGTTCGTTGGAGCCATCAAACTGGTTGTACGCCTGCCATAAATCCCGAAGTCCAAACGACTGCAAGCCGAATAAAACACTGGCGAGCATGCTTGCCAACAAAAGGACGATGCCAACAATCAACCCAATCATTAACCGTACGTTTTTGTTTGTTCGTTTTACCATTTCCATCTCTCTCTTGCTCATTTATCGTGCAATTTTTCTAATTCGCTTCAAAATAAGCTACTATTTCATCCAGCAATAGGTTAGCCGCTTGGTAACCACCTGCTGTATTCCAAATCGCCTCATTTACTGCAATTGCTTTGTTATTTTTAGCTACATTCAAATTTTTGAACAACGGATCATTCATCCATTCTTCTACTACTTTCGCTGCATCTGTCTTACCAGGTGCTTCCGTTACAAAATAAAATAGAACATCTCCATCCATGCTCGGAATCGTTTCTTTCGTCATCACTTCCATAAATGAATCTTTATCCTGAGACGCTGGTCTGGCAAAACCAAGTTGATCCAAAAGAACACCTGCAAATGTTTGCTTTTGATAAATACGAACTTGTGACGCTGAAAAACGTGCAATAGACACTTTCGTATCCAGCTTATCCGTTAACTTAGTAGCAGCTTCTGCCACACGCTTATCAAAATCAGCCATTAACTGTTTTCCTTCTTCTTGCTTACCTAAAGCTTCCATATATAAAGCGAAATTGATTTTCCAATCGCCCGCCAAATCTTCTGAATAAATCGTTGGAGCAATCTCTTTCAGCTGATCATATATTTTTTCTTGTCGTACTTTGTTACCGATAATCAGGTCTGGCTTCAAACTAGCAATAAGCTCTATATTAGGTTGAATCTCATCACCAACCACTTCGACGCCTTCCATTTTTCCAGCAATATGCTCATACCATGGATCTCCCACCCACGATTGCACCGCACCTACTGGCTTAACTCCTACAGAAAGTAATGCTTCTGTTCCTTCGTTTGTCAAAATAACAACCCGTTCAGGCGTACCCACGATTGTCTCTTCCCCCATCGCATGCTTCACTACTCGGCTTTCAGCCGCATTCGTTTCCGCTGTCGGTGCTGCTGATGTTGCTGGCGTAGTAACAGCTGGCTGACTTGTATTTGACGTTCCTCCGTTTGATTGATTCGTGTTGTTCGTTTTAGTTGTTCCACCACCACATGCTCCTAAGATCATGGCAAAGCAGATAACCAAAATTGCTAAAGAACGTCTAGACTTACTGTACATATTGAACTCTCCCTTTTTATTGTATTGATAATGATTATTAATACCATTACCAATATAACGTTGCACCTTTCTTCCGACAATGGACAATCTCGACAATTCAAATGGATTATATGACAATTCTTTCGTTAGATCGGCTGTCGATCTATACTGCATAGGCGACATCCCCACCTGTTTTTTGAACAATCTACTAAAATAGTAATGATCCGTGTAGCCGATGCTTACAGCAATATCTTTGACAGCAATCTCCGAATACTGTAACAACTCCTTCGCCTTGTCCATCCGCAATTGAATCAAATAATCAATTGGTGTCGCATTAAACTCTGCTTTAAATTTTCTAAGTAACGTTCTAGCATTGCATGCCAATAACTCTTCTAATGTCTCCAGCGTAATAGACTCACTATAGTGTTCTTCCATATAGCGTACCGCCTGTGCCACCAATTGAGATGAAAATGGGCGTAGCCCCTCTTCTTCCATCTGCCGCAAATATTCATGTACAAATTGATAAAAGCTAGCCCGCACCAACAATCTTCCTTGTCCGTTTGGCAGCTTCCACTGATGATCCATCTCTATTAATTTATTTAACATATATAATGGTTGACTAACGTTCATAACATAACATTCTTCAAATGGATTATTCGTTTCCATTAAACGAAGTAACATTCGGTGAGCAGGCAAAATAAAAGAGGACTTATAGAGGATAATATAGTAGTGACAATCGCTGCTAGCTGTAATCGCTAACCGAATACCTTTCCCAACATGCAATAGCACATGAGGTTTGCCTTCTATCTGTTGATCTGCCAAATGAATAACCGCTTCCCCGCGTGATACATATAAATAAGTACTTGCAGGTAAACGATAATCGCTCTTCATCTCCCCTTGTCTCATATCCATACTTCGTATATCTAAAATACGTACATGAGCATAGTTCCACAACTTTGTGCGGGGATTCCATTCCATGATGACCTCTCCTTTATTTCCGCAAAACTTTCTTAACATAACACAGTTTAATTGATAATCATTATCATCGTCAATGGATATATATTACCATTTACATAGGAGACTTGATAGACGAATAGATTAAAATATATAATCATACCTAACAGTTGTAACAGTAATTTAGATGTGAAAACAACCAGTAGTTTGTAACATAATTTACATGAAATATACTAAGGAGAGATTTTCGTGATTATAGACCAAGCATTTTGGAATGAACAAACAAGTATACACAAGGAGCAACTGTTACACCAGTTAATCACACGCTTGCCTGCTGGTTTCACGTTTTTAAGAATGGAACGCTTCGAGCGGTTTGGTATTCAACTGGAGACTGGTGTTTTTTCCTATAAAGGCTGTGAATTTGTCTATATACCCGGTAATCGTGTTACGCTTGGCTGGGAAAGTTGGGCGGAAGGGCTAGATGCAGCAACACAAGAAGATTTCGAAAACGGCCTTTCGGAACTCGATCAAAATGCTGAAAACCTGGAATTATTGTTGCGCCAGCAAATGTCTCCTGTAAGAGAAGCTGACATTGGACCACTGTTGATTGAGCGTCGCACACACTCCGTTGCTTGGTATGAAGTAAGATTAGCTGACTTAGATCCGGAAGAAGACGATGATATACTGGAAGAACTCGAACGTTTCAAAACTTCATCCTATCGCACTTATGAACTGCATCACTCCTTTCAAATAGAAAAAAAAGATGGACGTATCCGCATCTGGTTGTTTGACAATAGTGCTGATCTACAAGATTGGACGAAAGATGCTTTACCAAAAGGTTTTGACTTGCTAACAGAAGATGAGTGGGAATATGTGTACGGCGGTGGTTGCAGAACTTTGTTTCCTTGGGGTGACAGCTTTGACTATAGTATGAACGTAAGGCACTTTGGCGAACTGGATCAAGATCAGGAAGAGCAGATTCAATCGACAGCCGATGATCGATCTTTCGATTTAGAAACAAGCAGCGGCACGGGCTTACATTTCCTTGGCGATCCATATAAATCAGAGTTGACCGTATCACCCGAAGGGCTTGTACGCGGCAAAGGCGGGGACGGTGGTTCACTCATCTGCGGTGGCATGGGTGTTGTATGGGGCTATCTACCAGTCTCTACTTATTATCGCGATCCATATGAGGAAGAACTGGACTGGGAGGATCGATCGGAATATTTGCATTATCGGCGTATCGTTCGTTTGTAAGATATGTCACTAATATACCGTATCCCATTTACTCATTAAAATAGTACTGTACTACTTACTCCCTCAATTTGAACGGGATTACTCACGCATGCTCGCTTATTCGCAGGATCTCAGATAACTCGGATGAGATGGAACGACATGAAGGGATAGAAACCGTTAGTAACAATGGATTGGAGCAGTCCA
>NZ_JBHUMH010000039.1:0-8733 GCF_042684845.1 Paenibacillus yanchengensis
ACCATACGTGAAAAAATAAGTTATTTACGTGGAAATAGTCTAGCTATGTTAGAGACAGCGACAGGGGAAAAAGGTTATTATATGGTCAACGGTCATGGTGACGTGACTGGTATTACGGATACTGAAGACGAGCTAATTAATGAGTACACGTACGATATCTGGGGCAAACCACTGGAGCATTCCGAAACGATAGAGCAATCTTTCCGCTATTCTGGCGAATACTGGGATGAAGAGACGAATCTACAATATTTACGTGCACGTTGGTATGATCCGAGTGTCGGACGGTTTATAAATGAGGATACGTATGAAGGGGAACTGGCGAATCCACTGACGTTGAATCTTTATACTTATGTGCATAATAACCCGCTCAGATATATTGATCCAAGTGGTAATTACTGCGTTTCACAAGATGGGAAATGGGCACATGGTGGTGAGTGTGATTCAATTTCTTCGATTTATTTAGGTGATGATAGCTCATACGACAATAGACCTATCATTAAAAATGGTAAAGTGACAGGTTATATCAATTCTTCAAATAAGTTTAGAGGAAGTATGAATTATTGGGAAAATTATATTGAAGATAAAATGGTTTTTTTAGAACGAAAATCAGGTTTTACGATCGATTTATACTATGGTAACGCTAAATCAGTACCTATTTATGATGAACCGCTTCTATTGTTCCAAGGAGCATTACCAAAAAATGCTGTAAAAGGAATGGGAAAAGCAATTCTTAAACAAGGAGTGAAAGAAGGAGCTAAGGCACTCATATCTAAAGAGATAGCTGCTCTTAGTGTAAATAATATTAACCATATACTGAAAAGTAAACACCTTTGGAGTAAAGTGGTTAAAGATCCAAATAATTGGGGCCAAGTTGCAGCTGTTATGACAAAAGTAATGGCTAAAGGGGCGGAAGGTAGCTATAAGCAAGTCTTTATGAAGTCAATGTATGTAAATAATGAATTAGTTGTTGTTACTTACAATAAGTTGGCTGATGGTACAATAAAAATTGGGAACGCGTGGGTGGCAAAATGAAAAAAAAAGAAATAATAAATTTTATAACTCAGGGAAGATATTCCGAAGCAAGTTCATTAATAAATATATTTGATTCAAAGAAGATAGAGGATCTAATCATGGAGATTTCTTACGAAGTTAGCAGTATAACGATATACTCCTTTATATGTAAATTGATAGCTGAGAATGAATCAGTAGATCTTCATATTCTCGCTGCAAGCGTAATGATTAATCCACTATCTTTCATAGAGGGGGCATACGAAACAAGTCTTTATCATGTTAGAAGAGCGATAGAACTAGATTCCAGTGATGTTTCTTTAAAAGAAATGATAATTTTCCTGCATTTAACCCCTGATGAAGTTGTTTCAAAAGACGAAGCGATACAAGTTGCATCGGAAATATTAATAATTGATCCGAACAATAAAGCTGTTTTAGATCTTTATGAGAAACTGATTTGAACTACTATGTACTATGTTTCAGATTCGCATTGATGACGAAGCTTACTTTGATACAAAAAGAATTTCTCATACTGGAATTTGGTATACTGCTCCAAAAAACGGGTGGGAAAATTGAGCACAGGCTGAAAGATATTGATGAAATTGAGTTGAAAACCGGAATGCTTTAAGTAAAGTGACCACAATGCGATTAGCCTCGTATTGTGGTTTTTCTTATTAGGTGGCCAGTGTTGAAGGAATCGGGCGGTGCACTCCGAAAGAGCTTAACCCTCATTAGTCCTATGTAATGCTTTATTAATACGTTCGACGAAAATTATACGTATGATAATCGTGATAATCGCCAGACGTGAGCGATGGAAGCAGGGAAGGAAGTTACTTACCGTTATAATGGTGACAACTTACTCGTGGAACGAAGCGATGAAGATACGACGATCCGCTATTACTATGACGGTCAACAGATCATATCCGAAGCATGGGTGGACCCAGATGGAACCGTACGTGAAAAAGTAAGTTATTTACGTGGAAATAGTCTTGCTATGTTAGAGACAGCGACAGGGGGAAAAGGATACGTATGAAGGGGAACTGACAAATCCGCTTACGTTGAACCTTTATACGTATGTGCATAATAATCCATTGAGGTATATAGACCCAAGTGGTAATTATTGTGTTTCACAAGATGGGAAATGGGCGCATGGAGATCCTTGTTCATCTATCTCAAGTTTTGAAATGGGTAAGAACGATAATTTTATTGGCTCCCCCATTATAGAGAATGGTATTATTACGGGATATATAGGTAAAAATGGTCCGTTCAAAAAGAAGGAGGCTAACTATTGGCAGGATGTAGCGGTTGAACTGCTTAAAGGAACTGCAACCGGAACTGCAGACAGTTTTCTTGGACCTACGGTTGCAGGCTATTTAACAAGTCACAAGCCGATTACAGCGGATTTACCGTCATTAGGGATTAATCGAAGTTAAAAGGATATAAATTGCCGAATAACACTCAACGAGCATTAGCTGGTGTCTCTAAAATAGCGGGCCCTTCTGCTTTAATTTTGACTGGATATGATTTGTATAATGACTTTAATCAGTACGATGGACCAGATAGATACTTGGCAGCAACAATGACACTTGTCGGGACAGGAGCTACAATTGGTATTTCTGCAATTATTTCTGCAACCACAGCTCCTGTAATCGTGGTAGTTGGATCAGGTATTGCAATTGGAGCTGGTATTAATTTAGGCGTTAACTGGCTTAAAGATCAAATGTTTGGAGAAAGTAAAAAATAAATGATTTAAAACAGTAATTCAATCTAGTCAATGAGAGCTTCCTTAAGAAGCTCTCTCGGCATAATTTTATTAGGAAGTGACTTAATGAATACCTTTTACAATTCATTATCAGATCCAATTTATTATACTATTACTTTGATATTGCCCTTAATTTGTATTATCTATATCTATAAAATTAGAAAACGTTTTTTGAAGCTCACTTTATTAGGATTTTTATTTGGAACAATTAGCGCAATAATAGCTGGTCTAGTAAGAGTTATATCGAGATTAGAACTATTTAGTTACTATTCTGATTGGTTTGGTGCACTACCTTTGCCATTCTTATTACTGACTTTTATTTTTTTCATAATCGGTGGGTTTCAATCCACCAAACAAAACCAAGAAAAACGAAGTAGAGTTATTTTAGGTACTTTACTTTTAGTTACCTCTATCCTATTGGGAGGAGCTATAGTATTATATAAATTTTATGAATAAAAAAATCAATGACCAACGAGAACTGGTTGCTCGAACAAATCAACCTAAAGAGGAAGGATAACACCGTTTGGGTTTGCAAAATGTCGCAGACGCAACGCTCGAACGTCACAACGGTATTCGAAGACAACGGAGACAAGCAAAGAAACGATAAGTAAAAAAACAGGCCGGGAAACCAACCTGTTTTTCATTGAGCACATTGAAAACCAAACCGAACAAGTTCCTGTATGTCGGTGTAGACCCTGCATAAGGAAAAGCATGTTGCGGTAGTTATCGACTGCTCATAAGACAAAAAAATAGTGGGCAGGTGAAATTATGGATGTAGAAGCGATGAAGGATTTTGTATTTAAGCATAATTTGGAGGAAAGAAGCTTTAATGCTTTTTGGAATTATTTAAGTAATTATCAAAAAGATAATTTAGATGATTTTGAAAAAGATTTTTATGAATTCAATAAAAATGAGATAGAATTGTTTATTGATACTGTTTCATTGAGAATTACGAATTGGCCTGAAGAAGGGTATAATCATGTGGTTATCTCAGTTAGAATTCACTATAAAACCCTATATAGGGGTCACTATACAATTGTTTATTCTATGGATGGAGAAATTGAAGACGATCATCTTTCACTTCTTTAAAGATTTTAAAACCATTTACGAGAGTAACAACTTAAACGTTACTCTTTGTAAAGGGCATTTTTAAAAAAGTCAAGACACCTTGTTGAAGTTGCTATCTGTGTTTTACGAGGCACTGAAAAAGTCCATAGTTTAATTTAGTGAGGGGTTTAGCGATTTATGCGCCGAACCTCTCGTTTTTTTCATTTATAGTAGAAGAACTAAATGTAGGTGGTGCGCCAGAGGTTCCGGTTATCAATCGTAAGCGTCTAATAACCGAGTTTATTGACCTAAAAAAACCTGTGCCATGAACTGCTCCCTGTCAAGTGTACAGTGAAAAAACAAAAGAATTATGCCACAGCCTGGTGCCGAAATTCTAACGGTGCTAGGCTGTTTAACTTTTCTTGATAGCGTTCTTCATTATAAAATTTCATGTATTCATCTATATCCGTTTTCAATTCTTCATAGCTCCTGTAATCCTTTAATCTCCAAATGCGTGGTTCAACTCTACCGTCTTTGGACGGTATCCGTTCTTAGCCTTATTCTTTATTTTCCATACTAAATGTGAGGTGAAAAGTATGGACAGATACCAAAAGAATAGCCATGCGGTTTTTGATATCAAGTATCATGTGATCTGGGTAACAAAATACAGATATAAGGTGTTATATGGTCCGATTGCGATGAGAACACGAGAATTAATCAGGCAAGAGTGCGAACCGAGATTAATAACGATATTGCAAGGAAGTGTAGGAATAGATCATATTCACTTATTGTTATCCAGTCCACCAAGTCTAGCTCCCAGTAAAGTGATGCAGTACCTAAAAGGCAGATCATCGAGGCTGCTCCAAGATCAGTTTCCTGATCTAAAAAAGAAATATTGGGGACATCAATTGTGGGCAAGAGGTTATTTTTGTGCGGCGGTTGGAACAGTAGATGAAGAAACGATTAGAAATTATATTGTAAATCAGTTTAATGAAGAAAAGAACGACATATTTAGTATTGAAGAATGAGTTTAGTCAAAGTTAAATTTGCTTAAGCAATAGGGCTTTAAGAGGACTTCAGTCATAATCAACGACTTTAGTCGTCGACATTTTGTGTCCAAATCCACCTGCTTTAGCAGGTGGTCGTTTCAGCAAGGAGAAGCCAGAAAAGTATTATTTAACTGATATTATGTATTTAATGTATAAATGCAGTAAACTTGCTTATATATCCACCATCAAAGACGCTGAAACGAATGTAATTTTAGCATATGAAGTATCTGCTTCATTAGGCATGGAAATTAGTAATATAACAAATCGTCAAGCAACAAAGCAAAGCGTAGTCATGGAAGATAACACGTTTACGTATGATGCACTTAGCCGTATAGCGACTTCTACATTATTCGACGAAAGTTATACGTATGATAAACGTGGTAATCGTCAGACCTTAGCGACGGAAGCAACTCCACTGGATAGCTTAAATAGTGACTATGCCTATGATGAATGGGATCGTTTAACTAAAGTAACGACGGAAGAAGGAAAGGAAGTCACTTATCGTTATAATGGTGACAACTTACTCGTAGAACGAAGTGATGAAGATACGACGATTCGCTATTACTATGATGGTCAACAGATCATATCCGAAGCATGGGTGGATCTAGATGGAACCGTGCGTGAAAAAATAAGTTACTTGCTTGGGAATAATCTTGCGATGCTCGAAACAGCGGCAGGGGAAAAAGGTTATTATATGGTAAACGGTCATGGTGACGTGACTGGTATTACGGATACTGAAGGCGAGCTAATCAATGAGTACACGTACGATATCTGGGGGAAACCACTGGAGCATTTCGAAACGATAGAACAATCCTTCCGCTATTCTGGCGAATACTGGGATGAAGAGACGAATCTACAATACTTACGTGCACGTTGGTATGATCCAAGTATTGGACGGTTTATCAATGAGGATGTGTATGAAGGGGAACTCGCCAATCCACTAAGTCAGAACTTGTATACGTATGTGCATAATAATCCATTAATTTATGTTGACCCAACTGGTAATTGGTGTCAATCTGCTAATGGAAAATACTCACATGTTGGTGGTTACAATGGCGGTGAGAAGGGTAGAGAATATCACTTTGACGTTAAAGGTGCTATGTATGTACCTAACTCATATGTGTATAATTATCCAAGCTTATCGTACGATCAGCTTTATGTAAGATATCAAATGAAGCTTCTGAGTGAACAACTC
This sequence comes from Paenibacillus yanchengensis, assembly GCF_042684845.1. Classification (NCBI taxonomy): domain Bacteria; kingdom Bacillati; phylum Bacillota; class Bacilli; order Caryophanales; family Paenibacillaceae; genus Paenibacillus; species Paenibacillus yanchengensis. The sequence goes on from NZ_JBHUMH010000039.1 coordinate 6,062, forward strand.
CAAAGGGACATGGAGCAACGGCAACGAGAAATAAATCAACAAATGATAAACTTTATGGATGATATAACAGGTGTAAGTGCTTATCGAACATTAACTAACCCCGACTCTAGTCCATTAGACGCATTAGCAGCACTCTCAACTATATCTTTGCCAGGAGTAAAGGGAAAATCAGGAAATCCTCTAAAAACACAAAAGGCCGGAAAAACATTGAAATTGACCAATGGACAGGCTGGTGACCTTGCTAAATACCTAGGTATTACAGTGGTTAAGAATGTTAAAACATCAAAAGGCCAGCTTGTCTATTCTAATAGTAAAATTTTTATATCTCCAGATGTAGATTCACATAATGGAGGGGTGTGGAAGGCAGCAAAAACAATTAATGAGTTGAACTCAAAGGACACAAGATACGGAACTTATGATGCGTTGCTGAATCCAATTGGAAAGTAGGATGAAAATGAATAGTTATAAAATCACCAAATATAATCCAACTAATAGCGGAAATTATGATGAATGGACTTCGATATCTGATGTGGGTCAAGAGTTTAGTGGAGTAGTCTTCACAATAGAGGAGTATTTACGTGTAGAAGAGTATTATGTTAATGCAATTACCAGGATAATGAAATGCATAGGAATTAGTGGTTTGTTTGTTTCTGATTTGCATAAGGATTATGAAACACCCAAAATAACATTGCACCATAACATATACACACAACAAATGAAGCAATTGTATGGGGAGATTTCTGAGAACCAATTTGTATCGAATCAAGATTTACAGGATTTATGTAAGATGATACTAAGAGAACTGATTGGATTGAGATTAGTATTTGAGGATAAGATGTTTGTTCATTTTGGCTATGACTATTATATGTATATCGGTGTAAACAATGTATGCATGGACGCTATAGATAGCATTCAAGCAAGTGGTTTGTTCGTAGAGGAATGTGAGTCGCCTTATTATCAAGAGGATAAGGATTAATCAACATGTAAGGCCGAATATTTCTCCAAAGTCTCTTGTATAGGGAAATCTTATCGCTTACATCGAAAAACGATTGTGTAGTACTATTTCAGGCACATGCGAGTGTAACAACTCCATGTGGTTTTTCTTTTCCTGTATGCCCAGATAAGCACGCATTTTCTAACTGGTGAAAGTCCAATCGTAGGAGGAACCAAGTCCCTACGTAGCTAGGATAATTGCGTTCAGAGAAATCTATGTGTTGTTTGTATTATGCGGAAATTGGTAAATAACATTTATGCAATGATGAAAACAAATCCGGTTACGTGATGCCGACCTTACCGCTAAAGCAAGCAGGATAATATAATTAGTGGTAATTGGATTGACATTCCAGTTGCCTTTCTTTATTCTATGTTCCGTTTTATTAATTAGGATACGTATGAGGGAGAATTGAATAATCCGCTTACCTTAAATCTTTACACGTATGTGCATAATAATCCTCTTAAATACGTGGATCCTACGGGTCATAAAAAAAGTGGTAATAAGCACTTATCTGATTATTATAATAATCAATTTCAAGTATTTACCACAGCAAGGGAAGAAGCTCAGAAGTTAATTTTTTCTTTGGATAAAAAATCTTCTTATTACAAAATAAATTTATTTGCTTTTAGGAAATTTCAATACAATCTAGATAATCAAGCAGATTCAATTAGAACTTCTTATTATGAAACTCTAACAAATCCAAGTATGGGAGAAATGAATGCAGCTAAACAAGTAGGTTATTTGTTTGGTATAAAGGTTGATTTAGGTGTGGGATGGAGTTTTAGGGAAGATAGTGGAAGTCCGGGGAATGGTACCAAAGATCATATACACGTCAATGGTCCGAAGGGAAAACATTAGTCTCAAAATGAAGACGGCATAATTCATGACAAGAAGAAACATAGCACAGGAGATCTACCTGGTTGGGTGAAAGACGGTTTAAAGAAAAAGGGTGATTGGGATTGGGACGAAAACAAAAAGAAACAAGATCGATCGTATAAACATTTTAAACCTGGTAATGATCCCTACAACCCTAAAAGTCCAACACCTCCTATAGTACCTGTAGTTCTTACCGGATGGAGTATTTGATATATTTGAAAAAAATGATTTTCATGATTTTGATATTAAGGAGTGTTTAATTCAACATACTGTAGCTAATGCAAAGCCAGCGCAATTACAACTTAACATCACTGATGGTTACGAAGAGTGGGTAATTAAATACAATAATATTAATAAGCTTTGTTTTAAATATGATAGCGATACATGTCCAGAGGATTATGGAATAAATATCGACTGTTGGGGTTACCATGAGTTGTTAGAGATTGATGGTACAACATTGTTAGTATGTTTTGAGGATAATGGATTGTCCGTAAAGAAAGTAAGGTAAAAATGATGCTTATAGTTTGGTAGTCGCTGAATTAATTTCAACGGAACTAGGTCTTAACTCAGAAATAGAGGATAACTGATTACATTACTATGGAATTAATATCATAATATAAAGCAAGATAGGGTTTCCAATAAGTCCCCAAAATAAAAAGGTTGGTCGAGAAAACTTGAAGTTTTCCGACTAGCCTTTTTTCGTACCTGCTTTTGCAAGAATGTAGCGAAGTGGATACCCGCCACCTTCAGTAGATTGTGGGCTAAAGCCACAATTCCAAACTCGACGTGAACTTTCTCCAAC
>NZ_JBHUMH010000040.1:0-11809 GCF_042684845.1 Paenibacillus yanchengensis
ATCGCTGTACCACGTGTAGTTTTACTTCCACAGAAATAGAACTTCTTTTAGACATTAGAAAAACTCCCATCATTAGTAGTAGTAGTTTTTGTTTTTTCTACTGTCTACTATGATGGGAGCATATCACATCCCTGCGGCTTTTGTACTTTGTATATTATCTATCCCTTTAGCGTCTACCCACGCTTTTTTTATTTTTCACCATTCGTTAACGACTTCGACTATCGCATCAAAGGTTGGTTGTGCTAACCACCAACGTTTATTTCTTTTCTTTCGTTCATACATTTTGACTCTCGGATCATGTAAGATAGTTTCATTTAAGTGATCTACTGACATAGAAGTCAATTCAGCTAACTTTCGTATATCAACAAGTAGTAACTGTTGATGTACGTACTTTTGTAATTCTTGTTGGATATATTCTTTAATAACGTCTTGATCAATGTGTATTTCGACTGTCGCAGGTATCATATATACCTTCTCCTAACAATGTAATTCTCTATTTCTTTTATCTTTATATTAGGTCAGCTGAAATATCAGCACACCCCATTCTGTGACTAAATCTTCAACTTTCATTGTTTTATTGTTAATACTTATTAGTACAAAGTTACTAGCACTTCAATCATGGAGATTCACCATGATAGATAACGAATCATCATTTTTACCGGTCGTCATGTTGAATTCTTTCAGTTCAGCGTCTTCCAATATAAAACAATGTTACCCTCTGTGAGCATTCCTTTGCTGCTATTGAGTCTCCTCAAACTTGAGGACACGCTTTGGACTTTGACTTACTTATACTAATTTAGCAATACTTGAAATTCACGATTCGCCTTTAAGTAAAAAGTAAAACTTCCCCAACACTTCATAAACACATTATTAGTACTATCCATCCCCCTTTTACTATTATTCGGTTATGGTGATTTGCCATATCTGAATTTCAATCATTCCGATTCAGAATGTCTGGATTTTTTACTGTGATCTAACAAACTACCAGTATTACTATCCCTAATAGTTGCTGATCAGTCATAAAAACAGACTTAGGTTACACTCATATAAAGTCTTACGTCAATAAAAGCCCAATCTCCACTAACAATTTTAACATATTTTCAATAAACCACTAATTTTATTGCGCCCCCAGCTTCAAAACTCGAAGAACATAAATACAGACCCTAGCATGCACACTAAGGTCTGTATTTACTTCATTATCCAATTAATCGCTGGCTAGTCATCAATAAATATTCATTGATAGTACACATAGCTTTTAATTTAATTTCGTCAAATTGTTTCTGTGTCAATCCAAGTGAACTAGCTATTTCATTTACTGGTATTTCAAAGTTGTAATATACTCTATCTATTACTTCACGCTCTAGTGCAGTTAAGGCTTTTAGTCCACACTCGATAGGATAAATCAATCTTTTCGTAACTCTTAGTTCCCATTCAATATTTTGTCGTTCTTCTTCTCTATTGATGGCCATTAACTCCACAGGGGAATCTTTTCTACTTCTATTTGAATACGGCATACCGTCCAGTTTGCTTGTTCTTGGATCTATTAAATTATCCATATATTTCAGCTGCTCTAATAACTCCGATTTTCTCAATCGAAGTGAATTGTATGCCATTAACTCACGGCGTACTCTCCTCACCCAGTACACGATATCACACCCTTTATAGTGCATGTGTTTGTTAGTATAAACACGATTACCGGACGTATATTAGGATATGAATTAATACACCCCGCCGCCGCGACTGTTTACGAAGAATTGAATAACTACTGATGCCACAATACGACTAAAATCATTAGGTGTTATTTCTATTTCGTGGTATTGTCCCCTTTTTATTTTCCCTTCTTCATCCACATCCAAATAATTAATTAAATCAATTGTTGTTGCAGACGGTTCTGTTATACTTGTTTCCACACCATCAATTTCAACTTTCACCTTTGTAGCTGTCGCCCCCTCATAGATACCAAATTCAATTTCGTGTTCATGGTTTGGTAAATCAATTGCATGGACATGATTCGGAAGTTGTATATCGTGGAAGTGCGGTATTAATGTTTGGTAGTGGTCATGCTTATCTAAAAAGTGTATATGCTCTCCATCAGAATCTGTTTGTGTTAAGGGGTGGTTGTGGACTCCATCGTAACTAGTAGAACCGCCTTGTACTGTATGGAAGTGACCACCATCATCTGAAACGTCAACATTGTGAAGATGACTTCCAGCAGATAACGTAGCCGCACTAGGAGTCATACCTTCGGTAGTGTAGTTATAATCATCAAATCTACTGTCAGTATATGATGATGCAACGGTTGCACCACCAGCTTCTGTACTAGTTGTTATTGCTCCACCCCCAGACACAGCCTTACTGTTTGCTCTAAACGGTTCGTTTTCATACGTCAACAGAATCTTATTAATTCTTACGGCTTCGTCTGGAATCCATATTTTAAACTTTGCTGGATGTGTTGGGTCGCAGTTTTCTGCAAGGTTATATACATTAACATTCGTTGCCCCTTGTGCATACACTTCTTCAATCCGTAACCGGTTATTGATATCCGACATGCTGGTAGTAATGTCTTGGCTCTTATTCGCAATCTCTAATTGCACCTTGCCACGATCACCAAATATATCCCCTTTTTTAACATTAACAATACGAATATCTAATTTACCCATATCAGGGTCTTGTACTCTCACTACATCGCCTGTCCTAAACTTATCATTACGATCACCAGTTATAGCGTACAACTCACTAGCATCAACGGTATACGTTACTCTAGGTACGCTTGATTCAGCTAAAATAGTTCGTGCCCTCGCTATCAACGTTTCCGCTGATGTAAAACGCCTGTCTGCCCATACCTGTTGTTTTAAACCGTACTTTGCAATAGACTCTGCATCTTCAATGTAAGGTACGCCGTTATTTACCTCGGCAAAGGTTAATTGATTAACTCCCTCGCCATAACCCAATCCATAAACACGATTGACTAACTCGGTTGGGTTAACCTCTCTAGTGATACCAGACATATTGTGTCCGTATCTTATAATCGCTTGTACATGATCGGATGGACGTATTAGGTTTAATATCCATGGATAACTAGTTGTGTCCCATGTCCACATATGCACCTCATCTATCGGTCTTGGAATACTAATCAAGGCACTATACAGATTGGTATTTTCCCAGCTATATTCAAACTGTCGCTCAAAATCCACTTGCCCCAGTACCCAATGTTGAGTTGTTTGTTGGTCTAGTACATACTGGATAGATTGAGCGGTGTAAACTCCTAGATTACCAGCCTTATGAAATTGAAATAATACATCATCTATTAATGTAGCAAGGACATGTTCGCAACTATAACTAACGGTTTGGTTGCTTCCATCACGTTTAGCAGTGTTGGGTAATATACGGTACAAGTCCATTCGCCCATCTAAATCAAATAGTTCCACAAAGTAAAACGGTTGGCAGTATTCATTCTTTTCATCGTCTAGCGGCAGTTCAAAACCTGCTGTCCATAATCCATTCATTGGCGTTTCGTAGTTTATTGTTATTGCATTTTCCAATAATGCTAATTTACGCATATTTAGATCATATATAGTAATGTTTGATTTACGCATGTTGACCTCCGCTCATTTTTTTGACTATTTGTCGTACAAGATCCCAATCCATTTTCTTAGGAGTATTAAAAAACAAATCATATGCAAGGCGCATCTGATATGCTGCGACAGAATAAGGTACCCTTCCTGTAGCTGTGCCTAATCCCGGACATATTACCTTGTTTATGAATTTCTTGTTTTTTCCACCGCCATTATCGTTATGAATCTGAATGGATTGTAAAGCGGCTTTCATTGAAAGAAATACATTAATAGTTCCGTTAATTGGCATAGGGTGTAACATCGTTGGTGTATAAGCTACAAATGGATGCTTTATGTTATTCAATTCAACAATGTGAGAAGTACCTACTGGTTGTAATCCAGCATGATACATAAATATATTCGCTTGCACTTTCCTTTGTATTTCTTTACCAAATAATTTTAATAGCAGAAGATCAAATCCACCATCCATAATCCCAAAACTATTACCTGGGCTAATGACACAATCCCAGTTCTCTATATCCTGAAATTTACCATTAACAACTTTCACTTTTTCCAGTCCAATAAAATGTTTTTCTAATTCAGAACATAGCTCTTCATTTGGATCTACTAATACAAGTTCAAACAAATTATTCACCCACTAAATAATTAATTTTCGTTATTTTTCTTCCTTAATATAGGTCAGTTCTCGCAACCGACCTTGTACGTCATTTCTTTCACTTCTCACTCAAAGGTTGAATACCACATCCAACCTTTGATGTTCATTGGATTACGTAATTCTTTGAATTTTGACTCGACAAAATTGCTGAATGAGATTTTTTTGTTTGAAGGTTTCAAATGCGACCTTAGTAAACTTAATAGTAAATCTTTTCTCATTACTATTTATGAATTAAGGAAGTACATAATATAGCTTTAATGCAAATCCTTCTTCTATCGAACCGAATATTGTATATGTCCAACCACTATCGCTTTATAGATACCTCGCTTTCGACTACGCCTATGATTTCATGTCTACAATTAACGCTTTTTTTCTTCGCCTGTAATAAGCTTTTTTTTAGTAGTTTTTTTAGTAGGTTCATTCTTTGATAAATATCTTTTTTTATAACCTTTCGCTAGAATGCTGAGAATCTGATGTTCGTAATCTTCACGGTGTTTCATAATCAACACCCCCTGAATTGACATATAGAAAAATCTCATTTTCATCATCAATAGTCAACGGAGACACGTTATATTTTTACATTTCCTTCAAAATGATTTCTTTGCTCACTTTACATATCCCCTATCTATAATCTTGATGCTAATGCTTCAATGACTTCTTTTTGTATAATTTCTTTTTACTTTGCGACCGACTCTAATATATAAAGAGATAGGTGAGAATGAAGAAGTTTTTAATCGTTATCCCGAAATCCTATAACACTTTAATATCGTCAAACGTCAGTTTTCGGGGCTGTTCATGAATGATTTTTTCGCCTACTTTGATTTTGTAATCTTTGCCTTCACGTAAGCTAGCATTGAAACTAACATAATTAAACCCATTTTCTGTATAATTAATTCCTTTAATACCATAACGAGCCATATTTAATTGTGCGAGTTCTTTAGTTTCTTCAATGCGTTTCTCATTCAAATCATCGTGAAAAAAGGTTATTTGACCGACAAAAGGGTAATCGTTTAGCTTTTCACCTTTCTTAAATAAATCTACAAGTTTTTCAATAGGCCCCCTTTTTTTAAGACTCAATCCGAAATTTAATTTAGCTTGATCAGATATCGATATAACCTGATAAGAATAACTACATACGGGGGTTAGCATTTCTCTTTCTGCAATTTCTTTTTCAAATGCAAACATCACTCTTCACCTTCCTCTAATTTTTGAATTCTTCAGCAAATTCGATTTCTTGCATACTTTTTATCGCTTTACTTAAGTAGCTGTTTATACTTTTAGAAATCCTCATATTCTTCGAATGACTTAGTTCTCGAATAGTGTTTTCTATTTTAAAAACAGCATTTTCACCAATTTCTTCATCTATAATAGCTTCAATTTGTACAGGAATAGCTTTCAAACGCTCTAATTTCTCAATATTTGCAATTAAGGGAACAACTTCATTCTCTATATACTTATAATGAAACCTAAGTTGAGCCTTAAATTCATTTAACAACTTGTTTACTTCTTGAAGCTCAACAACTGCATTCCTTTTCACCTTTTCTTTATATTCATCTGGCACAGCTGGTTCATTTAGTTGATTGAATCGTAGTTTTTTATCTAGTTCTTTCTCCAATGTCTCCAATGCTTCGTATTCATCAGGGGAATTGGTCTTTTTCTTGTAATCCCTTATCAGTCGAAGTTTATCTGTTATTGGCATTTTCTTTCCTAGTAATTTTTCTCTTTCAATAGCAATTTGAATTACCTTTTTCGACTCTGCAAAATATTTTCCCACATCGATTAGTTCCACTTTTTCCATTTTTTCATCTCCTAGAAATCAGTATTTAAATGGTTTTAATTCCCAATCCCCCCCTTTCGCGCAAGGTAAGGGAAAAAACTTACTAGTTGACTCCCATCGCCGGTGCCCGTCCCGCCCCGACCTCGAAACTTTTTGATGGGGGGGCTTCATCACTTTAGTTCATTAAAGGATTGTAGAAGCGATGCAATTCCTTCTTCTCTTCCAGCAGTAAAGACATTCTTTCTTGTTCTTCATCTAATAGTTTTCGTAAATAATCTATGCGTTCACGAGTTTCTTCACTTCGTTCATACAAAGCATCTAGTCTTTTTTCACTCTATCATCAACATGCTTATTCCTTTCGTCATCCACTTACCACATTTCTGCGTGACCTATCCTGTAATTCTTCTCTAGTACAGCTGAACACTACTTACTAAAAGTAATTGTTTACATGCTTGACACTACCAACGTTCTAACAATTCAGCACAAATAATTAATTGTGCTCATTCCAGATACTTACATTGGCGGCTCCCTAGCCCTTAATGAAACATTATGGCTGCATGACTTAACCTTGAACTGTCGCATATTTGTGTGATACCTTTCTGCCCTATCTAGGATAGATTCAGACGGCATACTTTGCGATAAGATTTTGTAGGAAATTGAAGGTAATCCCTCCACTTTTCACACTCCCCCAAACAGATCTTGAAGTGTTCATTTGTACCTAGACAAAACATAACTGAAAATTCTGAATATAATTGTTGTTTTAATTCATATTTCCCAATCATCCTTTAGTTTGTTTATCAGCTTCATCATCTCGCCATCATCCTTAGTAACATCTGGGTGAAAGGTCTTCGTTAAATACCTAAACATCTTTTTAAGTTTTACTTTTTCATCATCGGTGTAGTTACTACGGTTGGCTTTAGAGTAACTACCATTAAAGAAGTTCTCGAATTCCTCATATCCGTAGTTACTATTGGAATGTCTCTGATAACTACTTTCTTGATATTGTTGGCGCTGTCGCAAGGCATCCTCTAACTCTTTCAAATATGCAGGGTTTTGCAACTCTCCGTACAGATCATAACAATACTCGTATGTGTCAGAACCATACTCACTATCAAACTCCTTCTTTCGCTGCTGATACTCTGCAATTAACTGCTTATGTCTTTGCTTTGTCTGGTATTCTTCTGTCACAATAAACTCTGCTTTAACCCGTTCTATTAATGGGTCAAGCTTTTTATAAACCATTTCCCACAATTGACCTTCATCAATACCCATTTCAGTTAACTTTTCTTCTAGTACCGATGAAATAATACAGTCACCTGGCCAACTATCCAGCAACGAATAATAGCCCATTGTGCAGATCACCCATTGCTTTTTCTTGACCTTACCAGCTTCACGATAGCTTTTATGAATCATAATCTTATAAGCGTCTCTAATGTGTCTCTCAAAGCGTTCACCGCCATAATGAAACCTATATTTGGTATGCGCTTTTCCGTTGATTGTGTACGAGTCACTATATGTAACTAGCTCCTTGTACGCTCCATAAGGATCAGTCCGCTTGTTAAACAATTTTTGAATAACACAGAACATCTCTCTTCCTCCGTAGTTACTATGATCTATCTTGCAGTACCTACACTTATTTCAAACGATAATTCAATTCTTGACTGCCACTAAGAATAACCCTATAATTTCGGCACATTTCATTTATTCGACTTCCTATTGCTTCGTCAAATTCACAAATCTGTGATATACTTTTTTCAGAACTGATTAACAATGGTTTATTATTCAAGTAACGATGATTCACTAGACCGAATAACTGTTCTAACTGGAATGTAGTCGGCTCTTTTCTGCCTTTAAACATGTCGTCAATGTATAACACTTCACAATTTCTATAAACGTTCAATCGCTCTTCTAACTTCTAGAAGTCATCTTTTAGACTATTAAACCCTTCTACCCAAGGGAAATAGACTACTTCGACACCTCGATCTAACAGATTGTTTGAAACTGCCATAAGTAAGTGCGTTTTACCGCTCCCAGGTCGACCTAGAAGGGCGATACTATTCTCTCTAGTATAATTTTATCTCTGGAAAGCTTGTAACGTAACTACGAGCTGCTTTGAACGCCTGAGCTACCACCTCAGGCATGCCTTCCACCTTAAAATTGCTGAACACCTTTTTTTTGAACTCTTCTGTGATCTGACTAGCTGCCATAAGTCGCTTCACTCTTTTTCTCTCTGTGCAGTCACAATACTTCCAAACGTCTATACCATCCTCTCGCTTAACAAGATACCCTCCCTCGTCATTACAAGTGTGACAATCAAAAGATGCTTGTGTCATAGACGTCATCACATTTGATTGTGCTGCTTTGGTCGAGGTGTGCAAACTCGCTCGTTCCTTGATTTCCTCTAATGCTCTGCTGAAATCTCGAATCCCCTTCACCGCTTGTACCTCCTTCATTCAAATATCCTTCAAACTTACTTGGACTAAATAACGTGGCAGGACGTAAATAATTCCTCATTCTAGGATCGTGTAACCAATCCCTTACTTTGTTATCAATAACCACTTTAAAATCTTCCACTGTGAAACCTTCTGCAAATCTAGCATTAATGCGTTTAATTGTTTCACTAGTTTCTGGTGAAAATTTCTTACCTGCTTTCTCGTTGAGGTATTGCACGACAATATATATATCTTTATTTCTTAAATGCTTAAGTTCTTTACTTTCTTCTTTTGTGGGCATATGAATTATTAACAATATATCTTGCATGATTCTTTTAAAAGGAATGATTATATGGAAAATTCAAAACTAGGTGATTATCTCAAAAGTCAAAGAGAAGAAGTGGGGATTAGCATGTATAAACTCGCTAAAGAATCTGGGTTATCACATACATACATATCTCAATTAGAAAAAGGTTTGAAACAAAATCCATCTCCAGATATATTACGAAAACTCGCAAAACCTCTTAGTGTCCCTTATTCAGAACTAATGATCCAAGCAGGTTACACAAGAAAAGCCACACAAGAAGACATAGATGCGTTTTATGGTTTTCAACATACTATAATTCCTGGCGCAAAGTCTTTTAGCCAAATATTAGAGCAAAATCATTTAGAAAACATTACAAACCCAGATATCGAGTTTGTAAGAGTTATCGAAGTAATAGAAGCATTTCTTGATAAAATCACACTTGTTGGAGATAACGCAAAAGACTTATGTAGTAAATTTATATTTAAACTAAAAAAAGTAGGAAAAGAAGCAGTACCTTACCGAGAATTAATAAACATGTTATTTGATCCTACCTCACCTGATCAAAAACCTATCTTCACGACTAATGAAGATGCTTTAGTAATTGAAAAAATGTTGCAAACAATAAAGACAATTAGCGAATATAAAGGAAATTGTTATAAATTAGAGGAACAATTAGAAAATCAAGATGAAATTATGTCTGACCTGCTAAGATATTTGGTTTGGGGAAATTTTAAGTACAACACTTACGAATTAACACAGGATGAAAAAAGTCGCATAATCGATATGCTAGAGATAATGTTTCCTGACTATGTTTAATTAACACACTCGTATTCACTCAATATTTATATCAACGGAGGTAAAGTAATTGCTCAAAGTTTCTGTTGAAGTTGATAAGCAAGAACTAAAAAAACTTTACATCGAAAAAGTTGAAGAAGCTCTGAAAGAATTTGATGCAGAATTAGTGTTCTGGGATAGACAAGAGCTTTTGCGTAGAACGTGTATGAGTTGGCCTTTTATTCAAGAGCAGTTCTTTTTTCACCCTGACTTCCCAAAGAAGAAAGTGGGGAACAAGTGGTATTTCCCTGCAAGAGAAACGAGAAACTTTTTAGTTGAATGGTTAATGAGTAAATAACTCTGCAAACAAAGCTAAAATCCTAGGAGATAAAAGTATGATGATTCCAGCTAAATTAGAAATTAATATCGATGAAAAAGCTGTACAAGAATTCATAAAGCAAGAACTGCAAAAGCAGGTAAATCAACAACTTTTACTAGTAGATATTAACCGATTGTCTGAACTAACATCTATGTCTACTGTTTATTTAAACAATGAAATATTACGTGATCCAAGAGTGCGTGTTCACGAACGAAAAAAGAATCGCTAACGTTGGTGGGTTGCACAACCTACATTTGACGCGATATTGGAAATTGTATCAGAGTGGTAAAAAAAGTCTTGGTAGGCGCTGCTTAGGATTAATAAATCTATTGAAAAGTTTAGTTATATGAACCTAGTAACGATTGAACATGCAGGACAAACTAGTGCAACAGAATTTCAATAATAGTAAAGATAGTTATAAAGAAGGTAAACACTTCGTTCTATCAGAGGGCGATGATTCAAGAGGTTTTAAGCGCGACTTCGAAAATTTAGGTATTGCACCGAATACTAACAAACTTTACCTCCGGACTGAAAAGTAGATGCTCAAAAAAGAGCACGCACTTATGAATAGGCCGATCACCATATCAGATAGATATGGCAAAAGAAATTTCAAAGCTGCAACGTAACGAAAAAGGCACAACGCAATAGAATATTCAAGATACGGCGCCGCGTAGATGGATACTTAAAAATTCGGATATTGCGAATCGCAATATCCGAATTTTAAACAATGCTACGGAATCGTTTTTTCTGAATTTATTTTGATAAATTTTAGTAATGTCTGAATTATTTATCGAATATACAACAATCATTTTCAAAGCATCAACCAAGACATGACAGTCCAAATCTGGACTGACCCATATCTAACACGAAAGGAGTAACACACATGGCGAACATACAAAAGCGTGGTGAAAATAGCTGGTTCTTTACTGTTAACGCTGGCAAGGCTGCTAACGGGAAGTACATCAGACGTACAAAGACGATCAAAATAGAAGATCAAGCGCTACTAAAAACGACAAAGCGATTACAGGATTATTTGGATGCCGAGTATGTGAAGTTTAGGCAGGAAGTTGAAGCGGGTGAATACATCGCCCCTCAGAAGATGACTATTGCAGCTTTTATTTCAGAATGGGAAAAGAAGTATGCAGTCAAGCACTTACAGCCAACAACATTAGAAATCTACATGATCTATTTAAACAACCGTGTCATTCCAGCTATTGGCCATATTAAACTAACAGACGTAACCACATATCAAATGATTAATTTTGTAGAAGATTTGCAGAATTCAGATCGTGCAGATGGTAGCGGTAAAATTGCTACAGGTACTGTTCACTATATATTAAGAGCACTTAGAAACGTGTTTAATAGGGCTGTGGAATGGAAGCTAATTAAGGAGAACCCGCTTAACGGTGTAAAGAAACCAAAAGGCGAAAAGACGAAGGTTAATGTGTATACAGCAGAAGAAGCGCAGGAACTACTTAAAGCACTTCAAAACGAAACTCCATACTGGCGTGTCCTTGTTACTCTAGCACTTACTACAGGACTTCGCAGAGGGGAATTACTGGGACTTGAATGGAAGCATATCGATTTAGAAGCGGGGTTATTGCGAGTAGAACAATCATTAAGTACAACCAAACAAAATAGAACTATCATCAGTGAACCAAAAACAGAAAATTCGATACGTTCAGTATCCATACCGGCTTCTGTGGTCAAAGAACTGAAAGAGTTTAAATTATACTGCAATAAAGAGCGTTTGAAATTAGGCGACATGTGGAAAGGTGGAGACTGGATCGGCTATACTAAGTTAGACAGAAAAATTAAGGGGTAGTAGAATAAAAGAAATAGATGAAGGAGCGGAACTACTACCATGTCCAAACAAAGAAGAACATTCACAGCAGCATTTAAGAAACAGA
>NZ_JBHUMH010000041.1:0-13803 GCF_042684845.1 Paenibacillus yanchengensis
ATATTGAGTCATGATGAATCCCTCCATTGAATGTCGTCTCGACAACTTCATTCTAAAGGAAATAATTCATCATGGCTCTTCTTATTTTCTTCCAGATGCATTTTACACAATTATATGGACTTTACTAAAAAAGAGCAGTTACTAGTAAAGTTATTTCTTCATTATAACAAAACTCCTTTTGTATTTGTGATAACTTACCAGTGGATCGGCTACACTAAGTTAGACAACTCTTATAAGGGACAGTAAAATAAAAGTAATAACCCTTAGGAGCGATGGACGATGAGAAGAGAGCGTCGAATATATACAGCTGAATTCAAACTACAAATGGTAAAACTCTTTACAAACGGCAAGTCACGAGCAGATATTGCTAGAGAGTATGAAATTACACCCTCTGCATTAGATCGTTGGATAAAGAATCATCAAGAAACGGGATCCTTTAAAGCAGAAGATAATTGTTCAGAAGAAGAAAACGAATTAGCTCGATTGCTTAAGGAAAATAAACGTTTGCTTATGGAGAACGATATTTTAAAGCAAGCAGCGCTGATCATGGGACGAAAATAGATGTGATTCAGAGTAATGCCCACAAATATTCGGTATCAGCAATGTGTGATGTCCTACAAATCGCAAGAAGTACGTACTATTACCACATCACTAAACGTGAAGATGATGACAGACAAGCAGAAGAAGCAGATTTACAAGAACGAATCTATCGGATTTTCAAGCAAAGTCGTGATAATTATGGTACTCGCACAATAAAGAAAGAGTTAGAGAAATACGGAAAGATCGTTTCTAGACGTCGTATTGGTAAGCTGATGAAAGACTTAGATCTTGTCTCCAATTACACCGTCGCTTATTATAAACCCCAAAGGAAACAAAGTAACGAAGCGAAAATTGCCAATGTTTTAAATCGGGCATTTCAACAAGAAAAACAATGAAAGGTATTAGTTAGTGATTTGACCTACGTACGTGTGGGGAAAAAGTGGCACTACGTATGCTTATTTGTTGATCTCTTTAACCGAGAAATAGTAGGTAGAAGTGCTGGACCACACAAAGATGCAAATCTTGTTTATCAAGCTTTAAGCAGCATTGCGGGTAATTTAGCGACCGTACAACTATTCCATACAGATCGTGGCTCAGAATTTGATAATCAACTGATGCGAGAAACAACAGAAACGTTTGGTATAGAACGTTCCTTGAGTGCCAAAGGATGTCCTTATGATAATGCTGTGACAGAGGCAACGTTTAAAAGCTTCAAAATGGCATTTGTCTATCAACATACCATTCACACCCTAGAGCAGTTGAACTTAACCATGTGGGATCATGTCCATTGGTATAATTATATCCGGACGCATCAATCCTTAGGTTATGTAACACCCGTTGAATTCAAACGATTGTATGGCTCGGTCTAGTTCATAGTTCCATTTAGCAGGACTTACTTCATTTCGAGAAGCTGTATCTACTACTGCTGAAGAACTGTAATCCATTTTAAATGAATGATCTGAAAGAAGAGTTTTGAAACAACAAGGTCTCATACAAAATTACAGCCCTTATAATAATTGTTTAAGTCGGTGTTGACATTCCACCAAAAAACAATCAAAGTAATTGATTGCTTATCATTCCAAGTTTTCACGCCTTTATCATGCTATATTATAGATGGAAATGAGGCTATGTAAAGTTAAAAGAGAAAATGAGAAAATAGATGGTAAATATATTCTGAATAATAGGGTGTACATGATGGAAAAAGAGAGTAAAGTAAATGTGAATTACAATTATTTAAATAGATTTTTTACAAAAAAATATTTAATTGACAAAATTCATTCCGAAGAATTCGTATCTGATTTATTCATAAAAGAGTTGGAAAAAAATTATAAATTGTTAAATTCGGAATATCGTAACGAGTTTTTCTATAAAAGCATACTATTTAATAAATACATTATAGGAAAATATAGTTTAAAAACTTCCACTGCACTTAGTGAAATTATTATTGATAACTCAAAGGCTGATTTTATTGTGTTAAATCATTCAAACGGTTTTGTATTTGAAATAAAAACTGAGTTAGACAATTTTGATAGGTTAATATATCAGTTGAATGACTACTATAAAGTTTTTAGTATGGTAAACGTTGTGACTTCAGAAAAAAACTACTACCCAGTCTACAAATTACTTAAGGAAACGAATCCTAATGTCGGAATAATTGTTCTGACTAAGAACAAAAGATTAAGTGTGAGGAAAACACCTAAAAGAGATGATATGGCACTGAACCATGAAGCCTTATTTAAATTGCTGCGGAAAAACGAATATGAAAAAATCATCTCGTATAAGTTTGGTTTTATTCCTGATGTAAAACCAGTACATTTTTTTAGAACATTATTAGAACTATTTAAACAAATTGACATTATAGAAGCGCAAACACTAGTTTTTAAAGAGTTAAATAAAAGAGGAAAATCTGGTACAATTGAGATAATTAAGTATTTACCAGAATCAATAAGGTGGTTGGTGTATTCAGGAAAATATAATGAACAAACATTGCACTTTATTTGCGAGAAACTTAATCTAAGGAGTGATATGAATGTACTACCCAATAATAAGAGGTAGACAGTATGATTTACTTGCTATTAGAGAATTGGCGGTTAATGAAAGATTGAGTCGACATATAACTCCAATTATTGAACCAATTAAACTAAATTCTACGCTAATCTCTACTTTAAGTGAAATTAAAAATGCTCAAAACAGTGCCGTAGTTATTTCAAACCCTAAAGTGGGTTCATTTATGGGAGAGTTAGAGATTGAGGATATTAAACATAAGTTCATAGAGCTCACAAAAGAAAATAATGTTACTATTGCACACCACTTCAATAAAAATTCTGTGGAACAAATACGTGACATAATTGAATCCTATGAAGTTGAATTAAATGATATTGTAGTTGTACATAGTGAAAAAAAATTTGTTAATTTTTACAATGATATATTTGAGGAAGAAACTCCAAAACTAAATTTGATTCCATTAGATAATGCTTTCAGGAGGCAATTAAACGGGAAAAATCTAGTTGGATTAGATGACAAGTTCAACAAATTATTAAGGAATGCGGATTATTTAGATAATGAAAATGAGTTTTTTTCAGAAGAGCATCTGTTCTTTGCAGAGGAAGGGTATATTGGATTTTCTGATTATTCTGTAGTAGGAGCAGAATTTAATGAAGGTGGATTTGCTCCTTATGCTGTGGCAATTCATATTGCGTACCCAAACGAAGAAAACGCATTAGAAATAATGCATTTTGTTTCAGATTCCAATAGGGATACTAGCGACCCTGCGGGTAAATTTTCTGAAGCGCTGGATAAGTTAATAAAATGGTACGTGGATTATTCGGATAATGATTACATGAATACTTTAGCTATGCAGATATTTAAGAGACATCATAACGAAGGTACTTACCCAGGTTTACCTACATTAAAAAAATTATCGATAATGCATCATTTGGAATTAGTGGGTAATATCTTGGAGGGGCGTTTGAGATGAATTGCTGTGAAAAATGTTTTACTTCTCAAGAGCTAAAAAGTATCATTAAAAGTTTGAATAGGATTGATAATTGTAACTTTTGTGTAAGTACTCAAGTACATGTCTATGATTTGCATAGTGATTCTGGGATTGATGAATTGTTTAATGGAATTTTAAGTATCTTTAAACCAGCATCAGAGTTATTACCATATGGATACTCACGGTATCAGTTGTTTAGCATAAAAGATGAATTCGAGAAGAAGTGGAATATTTTTAATGGATTTAATAGTCATAAAATACATAGATTTTTAGTTGAACTATTAAACAATAAATTTTCTGATAAAATTCTATTACTAGATAATCAAGTCGGTATTTTGGAGTGGATGAATGATAAATACCTAAACGGAAATTCAGTTTTAAAGGGAAAAACATGGAGTGAATTTGTTGATTACATAAAACATGAGAATAGATTTCATACAAATCATGTAAATTATGATGTGTTAAAAGGTTATTTATCGAGTATTACAATAACTTTAGAAGCGGAAACTTTCTTTCGTGCTAGGATTTCAAATAGTGTAGAATTAACTCATGAAAAAATGGGAGCGCCACCAAAAGAAATAGCAACTGCTGGGCGGGCAAATTCTGAAGGCATCAGTCATTTATATTTAGCAAGTGACACATCAACCGCGGTAAGTGAAATAAGACCAAGTAAAAGTGATTCTATTTATGTGGGTAGATTTCCACTAACATCAAGTATCAAGGTAATTGATTTTAGGTTATTGAAAAATTTGGATGTGTTTATCTTTCAAGACCCTGTTAGGTATGCTATAAATTTAGAAACCTTCAACGAAATGAATAAGGCGATTTCCAAACCAGTTAGAAGTGGCGATAGTAAGTTGGATTATTTGCCTACTCAATTTATTGTGGACTTTATCAAGAGTCTTAATGAAACTGAAGGGGCAGGATATGAAGGTATTATTTTTGAGAGCACGTTAAGTACAAGTGGGTATAATTTAATGATTTTTAATCCTGCTATTGTTAATTGTGTACGTATTGAAAAGCACAGAGTAGAATCACTAAATTATGCAACTGTTCCAATGCATACATGAATAATAGACTGTTGCTTCAAATAAAAAACCTCTGAATACAATCGGGAAAAAACCAATTGTATTCAAAGGTTTTTACATTTTTCAGCTTGAAATCGCTGTTCTAACCCGCTACAGTTGATACATAAAAATAGCACAATAGACAGACATATAATGACCGTGAATTGAAGCAGGTTATGGGCGATGCTCGTACGTATTCCTACACGGTAGGTATCCGCTCAGTAACTTCAATCGACGGTATGACAGCTGACTGGGCGCGTATCCCTTGGGATGTTCTTGAAAAAATCTCCGTTCGTATCGTAAACGAAGTAGACAACGTTAACCGTATTGTTTACGAAGTAACTTCGAAACCGCCTGCAACAATTGAATGGGAGTAGCCTTGTAAAATTTCACATCTCAAATATACTCTAAGCCTTGTTGTATAAGAGTTTTCGATGATGATGGCAAGGAAAATCGATGTGTACCTGCAACAATTGGATGATAGAAATTACTCTCTTTTATTTGCGTTATTTAGCAAATGGAAGGGAGTTTTTTGTATGACCAAAATTAATGAGTTAATCGAAGATTTCAAATTGAATCAAGAAATTTTAAGTAGGAAAAAAGAGTATATTGAAATTTGTTTGTATCGATTGCACAGATGGGAAAGGTTTATGCTTAATATGCAGGGTGTTACTGAAGTTGAGGAAGTGACACAGCTCCATATAAAAAAGTATATACAAGAGCGCCAACGAATAGGCAAAGAGGTCAATAGGACGATAAACAATAACATTGCGACCTTGAAGGTGTTTTTCCAGTACCTTGTTGATGAGGAGTTTATTGATGAGCAGGATAATCCAATGCGAAGGATAAAAAATCTAAAGGAAGAAAAGAAGGTAATAGTTACGTTTAACGACAGTGAAGTTTCACGTATTATAAATGACTTGAAAGAGGAGACTTACTCAAACATTCGTGACAAGCTTATTCTCATTATGCTTTTTGATACGGGTATAAGGGTCTCAGAACTGTGTGACATTAAAAATAATGATATTGCTAGGAGGCATATTCTAATTCATGGAAAGGGTTCTAAACAGCGTCTAGTGTACATTAGCAATATTATGAGAAAGTATATGCGAAGGTAAGAGAATATGAAGATGGAAAGATTTGTAAAAAGACCAGAGGATGAAATTGAGGATTACTATTTTCTTGACCAAAGTGCAGCAAGGTTGTCACGTTCTCGCATAAATAAAATTTTGAAAGAACATTGCAATAACGTTAGAGTAAGAAAAGAAGTTAGATGTTCACCACATGATTGCCGTCATTATTTTGCACAGAAACAGTTGAAAAATGGAATTGATATCTATAGCTTAAGCCGACTTCTTGGACATTTTGATACGCAAATCACAGCTTCATATTTAAGGGGGTTAGAGCAAGCCGACATATTAGAGATTGGTAGATTGCATAGTCCTTTGAATGAACTGAAGATATCCAAACTGACTTCTAAAAATAATAGAGGTAATCGAACATGAATTTAATAAGAGAAACAAAGGATAATGCAATCTCATTCCATTACCTTATTTGGATCAAGGATGATGAAACTGTTAGTAAGTTATTTGTACTTTCGATACTACCTATGTACATAGACCAGCAATCAAGATTGAAATTGACTGCTTTAGAGTCGAATGTGATGGCATTATTAATTAAGTGAACAAGTCGATGTAAGCATGGAATAAACAGTAGGTAGAAGTTAGACGATGACGATAACCTCCCTCACTTTAATTCGGTTGGGGGAGGTTTGTTGTTTTTGAAATTATTTACTCTTACGATTTATTGCAAACTCGACATATTCTCGTATGTATGCTTTCTCAAAATCATCAAGTTGATCTAGCTTACTTATTAGTATTAATTCCTCTTTGCCTGTTAGGAGCCAATCTACCGAAACATTACCTACATCAGCCAGTTTTAGTAATAGCGAAGCAGAGGGGTTTGAGTTCTGTCCAGATTCTAATTGTGCCACTGTGGTTGAAGTGGTTCCGACAAGTTGTGCAAATTTACTTGCATTGAGATCTAATGATTCTCTAATGAGGAGTATCCTATCTTTTAATTCCATGTGTATTCACCTCTAATTCGATTTAATGCTAGTATGATTACTGTACAGGATTTTTATTTGAAAATCAACTCATTTTTAAAGTTTACTTTACAATTGTAAAGTGAATTGAAAATCGTTTTTAATCACTTTACAATTGTAAAGTGTTTGTGTTACAAGGGTTTAATGGGTTGATAAACGTGAAACGAAATGTTATTAAAAACCATTTTAAATAAAGTTGACTTTCGATTTACGTTGGTGATATGATGTGTTCAGAAAAGAAAAATCCAACTTGAGAAGGGAGACGGAGAATGAATAGAATTCAAATAACTACACACGTAAGGTTCAAGAGGCGAGGTATAAGGAAGAAGTATGGATGTTCACCAACCTTAGTATTGATTTAAAAAAACAATCAGAAATTAGGAGGAAACAATAATGACAACAACAACTATCGAAGCAATAAAAAAAATCAATCTTCGCAATCGTTTAGCTATCCAATCTGCAATGCAACCAACTGTGAGCCTACAAGGAGTGTCATATGACAACATTAGCCAGCTTCACGCTTGTTTAGAAGCTGCTCAGACAAGCAAGGGAGATTTTATTGAGCTACTTTTTGAATTCGATCAACAAGGGGAAATAAACGAGCATGAACCTAATGTGCCATGGCTCGCTGAGATAGTTAGTAGCCAATACTGGAGTCAAGAGGTGAATGAGCGGTTCTGGCAGGCTTGGGACGGCTCATTCGATTCGATGCATAGAACAGCCAATGCTGTAATGGACGAGTTTCACATTTTAATGTAGAGAGGGGCTTACTATGTTTACCTGTAATAAATGCGGTAGTGTCTACCTAAGACGCTCAGAAGCGTTAGACTGCGCCTCTCAGGCAATAGAGACACCAGTAATAGAAGTAGGGGCAACACTAATAGATTCGTCATATGATGTGGATACGGTTGTCAGATGCTATGCTATCAATCCGAGAGGGCATGAGATTGTTTATGATTTCGAATGGCAGCAGTCAGATGCAGGGGAATATGGACATCTTTATACAGTTTATGGTAATGAGGGGTTAGACTTTTTCTATGATGAACAAAAAAGAAGCGATTAATTCATATCCTTACTCCTCTGTAAATTCTATTAAACTATTTTCGCAATAGCTTGACTTTTCAAAGAAAAAAATGGTAATTTTAGGACATGTAATTAAACACAAATAAGACCTATTTTTACAGGTCAAAAAGGTGTTGATGCGATTAAGTTGTGAAATTTTATTATAAGGAATCTTCCAGCGATTCCCATAATCCACTCATAACATAGGTTATGTGTACATTATATAAAATAATGGGAGAAAACGCAAGGCTTTAGATACAAAAACTATGAAAAATTAGGAGGAATAATATTAATGACAAATCAAACTACGACAATTGAAGAGGTAGCACAGGAAAGAGAAACTTATAAGTTAGCATTTCAAACGGTAATGAAATATTTAGATGGGTACAGTAAAGAAAATGATGATGGTAGTATCTTGCTGGGACTAACTTTTTTTGCAACCGATGAGCTCAGTGAGGTTGACATTGATGCTTTCATGTTGATCGAGGAAGGGTTCAATGACGAGGAAGAAGATGTTCTCGAATCTAATTTCAACACGACACGAATGAATATTAGGAATGAAGTGAAAGTCATAGAATCTACTATTGAAATGATGGCTCACTATGCCATTCAAGTAGGAAAAGAGAGTATCAAAGCCAATGAACCTGATGTTGAAAATTATTTTGATTATATTGTTGAACCGCAGGAATATACCGATGCCTACATTATAGCGGATGGTTGCCATCATTAGATATTGTAAAAGAGTTTCTTGGAAACTTTTATGATGAAGAGGAAGTTCGGGCAATTATGATTGGATATACGAACAACTAGATAATACGTAATCATTTAAATAAGTAGTAGAAGTAAAATTCCACGCTATTAGCGTGTTTACATAGATGGTTCAAACATTATAGTAGGAGGATGATAAATTGAGTAAAGTTAACAACAATAAAAAAAATGGACGTGTGGGTAGACCGAGACTCGTATCAGAGGACGAAATTTTAGATTGGAAAAATGAACATGGCGAAAGATTTGACGATCCTAGAGCAATCAAATTTGTTCAAAATTTACTTCAGAAAAACATTATTAATAACCATGAAATTGTGGCTGCGCATTTATTATATGATTCATCCGTTAGCAGGATCAACGCATGTAAGTATAAAAAGGGTGTCTATGCAGATGTAAGATGTGATTGGGATAATCCTGAGCTGATGACATTAGATATTATAACTAAAAAAACTGACATGTGGGCTAACTGGATTACACAGACTTTTTATTATGAGAGAACGGATGAATACGGCGATAGACCATCTGTCGACAGAGTTGGTGAAAATACTGGTTATACATTAGAAAACTTGCAGATGTTGTCAATATCCGAAAATGTGTTTAAAGCAATGGCAAAGCCACATTATATATTTAATGTTACAAACTATGTGATGCAGATTCCTAGTCAAACCCCATCAATGGTTATTAGATTTGAAACGAAACAAGAAGCGGTAGAATCAATTGGTCTGAAATTTAAGGGCGACACAGGCAGGTTCTATTTAAATGGGGATCAAGCATATCTAATCCAATCAGAGGCTGTTACAAAGGGTGAAATAGAATTAGAAGAATATGAGGACGAAGATGAGGCTACATGGTACAAAGGTTCGTTTTTAGCAGAGTCTGTCACAGATCAACACGGGAAGCGTTATTCTGTGACGAGGTCATTTATATTTCCTCAAGTTGTCATTGTCCTAAAACCAAAAGATATCGATGCTGAGAACACCGATTCTTTTGATTCTAGCTATGTATAGATTTATATCTACTAAGATATTAAATTCGACATAGCTGGATAATTTCCTGCCTCATCAATGAATATTATTACATAAACTAAATCTGGAGCAGGATAAGCAATATCTTTCCTGCTCCAGAGCACAATAAATAAAGGAGAAGTTAATTAATGAGTAAATGTGTTTCAGCTTATAAATTCAATAAAAATCAAATGATAGTTGCAGCAGATAGTAGAGCATCGTATGAGCATGAGGGGAAAAAATACACTATACATGATAGAGCGAAAAAGTTGCAAGTCGTACATAATAAGTTGATCTTTATATGTGGTACACAGGTTATATGTCAAAAAGCAATTGATTACTTTACGCAAAGTGCGGATGGTAGTATATCATCATTTCGCAACATAGCGAAACGAGTAGTCAAAAACGAATGTGATAATGCAGGTATTAAAGATGGTACAGGTATGTATCTTTGTAATTTCACGGTTTTTACATTCGATAAACAAATGAATAAACCTGTGGCTTACAACTTTCATAGCGAGCGACATTATAATGGTGATGCACCTTTTACAATAAGGAGTTTTACAGATTATACTCATTGGATTAATGGTAGATCGCATACAAAGCCAGATGAGTATTTACAAGCGAATATCAATAAAACAAACCATAAAGTAAGTTTGATTAAAAAAGTATTTGATATGTCAACAGATTACGGGGTTGGTGGTCAGTTAAGTGTTTACACTGTTGGCAAAGACGGCATCAAACTGATTAAAAAATATAATTTATCGGATGAAGGTAAGTCTATTGAGTGGATGGATGAGCAAAAAGTAATTGAGTCTATCGGGCAATTCGATTGGGGAAATGGAAAAGTTTTAAGTGATCCTTTAGCTGTGAATGCTAATAATAAAGCAAATGACGCATATGTGTTGGCTGGCGATGCTGAAAGAATATCTAAAATGATAGCCAACGGAACGTATACACAAGGCTCATTTATTAGCGGCACTATGATATCATCACCTTTGATTATGGGTGCAATTATTGAAGGTGGACAAATTAGATCACATACTACAATAAATGTAGGGACAGATTTGAGTGTAGGCGACAATATTTATTTAAGTAATGGAACTAGCGGAAAGCAGTCAATTGTATCAGGTGGAAACGGAAATATTACATTTGGTAGAAGCAGAATGGAGATAGCCGCAAATAATGCACTGAATATAGATACGGGTGCTGTGTATATCAGAGACGAAAAAATAGCAACGGAAAAATATGTTGATGATAAGTCAATTGCTAGATTTGGGTAAAATGTAAACATTGAAGCGGGAGATGGCATGTCAAATTGATTTACTGTTCTCCCGCTTCAAATTTTTAGTAATAAAGGAGAATGATATTTTATGAGACTACATGATACTGATTATTTTTATTGTTATGATATGAAATTATTCGATTATTTATCTAATATAGGCTTTCGATTTATTACAAAGGCTAGAAACATTAATGATAATCGTATTTTTAGCTTGTTTGAACGGACAAATGAATTAGAAATGTACTTGGATAAATGGATGGAATTAAAAACGATGTAGGAAGGAAATGTAAACTTGTATATAAGCGAAAAAATAAAAGATGAATATAAGCATTGGAAACAAGGGGATATCATTTTTATTGACGCAGGAACTGGTTCAGGCAAAAGTCATTTTATAAGAAATGAGTTATCTGATTTTGCCGAATCTAATTTTGATCAAATATTACTACTAGTTAACAGAATTGAGTTAAAAAAACAAATTGATGCTTTATTAGAGAGCCAAAATAACAAGGCAATTAAAACCATAACCTATCAGACAATCGAACATAATAAAGAATTTGATTTCAGACCATATAAATATATTGTTTGTGATGAATGTCATTATTTTACTGAAGACAGCCCATTTAATTTCGAAAGTGATGTTTCTCTAAAGTTGATTAAAGGGTTAAATGATCATATTCGTGTATTTATGAGTGCTACAGGTGGTACAATCTTTAATCATTTAGAAATAACTAGAAAAATAAAGCCGTACAAATACAGGATAAAACGTGATTTTAGCAATATTCTATCTTTATCATTCTACAATTACAAAGAATCTACAGAACCAGTTGAACGATTTATTAAAGAGCAGTTTTCTAACTCTACAGATAAAATAATATGGTTTTGTAGATCCCTTGAACAAGCTGAAAAGCTGCATAATAAATATTCTGATTCTTCTTTTATGTGTAGTAGAAGCCAAAAAGGATATATTCATTTAATAACTAAAGATATGATTATTGATGATGGTGACAAAATAACCTTTAAAGGGAAATGGCTATTTACAACTAACGTTCTAGATAACGGATTTGATTTCAAAGATGATAACATAAAACTGATTATATGTGATTATCCTGATATAAATTCAGTGTTACAGTGTATTGGACGGAAGCGTAAGCTTCACGACAAGGACAATGTTCATATCGTGTTAGCTGATCATAACAATCAAGCAATTTCTGGTTTTGTAAGGGATCGAAAGGAAGCATTGAAACAAGCTCAATATATCATTGATGGAAAACTTGGTGAGTATTTTAAAATAGCTGGAAAGTTTAGTGACAAGTCTAAATATATCGTTATGGATGTACTCGAGTCTGACGGTAAAGATTATCATAAAAAAGTTTCATATCCTAAGTTTTTAAAAGTGAAATCAGATTATGAAATGTATTCTCACATTCAGTCCGACCAAGCAGACTTAAACAAATTTAGAGTATTGAACGGTGAGAAAAAAAGGAATGACGGATTTAAACAGTACATTTCTGCCGAGCTTAAGCAAGCAAAGTTTTATGACTTAGATGAAATATACGGCAGATATAACTTATCAGAGTATCTTGCCGAGTTGGTAGACATAAAATTATTTAAAGCCGAACAAAAAGATTTGATTAATAGAATTGATTATAGGGCAGATGGTAAACAGTTTAAAAGTTATAGTGCACTTAATGACGCATTAAAACAATTGAAATTAAATTATGTAATCAGTAGCAGGGTTGAAACTAAAGGAGAAAACAGAAACAAGCGGTACTGGATCATAAATAAAATTACTGACTGATATATAATAATGCGTCAAAAACGGCGACAAGCTAGTATATAAGCTTTACGCTAATTTTGACGCAAAAATAAAAAGAAAGTGTTCATATAGCGCCAGCAAGGGGCTTTGGGGGAATGAATGGCAAAGGAACAAACGGTTTTTGTTTGTGACGGTCATTCCCCCAAGGTCTTTATCTCTTCACTTTAATTTAACAGACAAGATCAAAAGATGCACGAGTGCGACCCTTAAAGATTACGGCTGACTATCGTCATCCTTAAATCTTCAACTGCTCTTATCGTGAGCAATCGCCAAGCCCCAAGGCGCTTCGCTTCTTGGTCATTTGGGCGTTGCGCTATTTGTAAGTATTATGCTCTCGCTATATAATCTCCTTTTTAATAGTCTTGTCATGTAGATAATCTCTTTTACGGATCAATATATGATCTGATTCATTACTAAATGATATCTCAGGGCTGATAATTATTTCACTCTCAGATATTGACTTGTGAATATAATATTTTACTTGATCTTCTTCTATGAAGTATCTTACTTTCTTTATTCTAAATAAGATTATTAGTTGATAAACCATCCATAAAAACAATGATGAAAAAAAGATCATTACTAGAAAAAAGGCAATGGCAGATTCTACTTTAGCATTACTGTTAGCGAAAATGTAGATAGATGTTGCCGCTAGACTAAATAAAAAGACAATCATAAACGCTTCCATGAAAGTGGTTGAAGTTTTTTTATAATCTGTCAGCAGTGTTTTCTCTATCCTTGTAATTTTTGAAATACTAACGAGTTTTAAAATGGCAGTAGTAATTGTAACAATTGCTAGGGTTGCACTAGAAAGTTGTATAACAGTTTCCATTCGTAGTCCTCCTATGAGAGATTATACTGGGTATCTACGATGCTGAAGAGATTATGTTTCAAATTGAATGCTTTATGTAGAGGGAATTTTAAAGGATGTTGAACATACATTATGTAAATGTGATGGAAACGATAGAGTCATGAGGGATTTGTATAGTTAGCTTAAGCTGCATCAAATGATGAAAATAATACATCAAAATGATTGTGTGGATTGTCAACAGTAAATCAGACAACTTTTTTAAGGGCTTCTTGGCGATACTGAACAGGCGTCAAATAGCCTAAGGTTCCATGGATGCGATGCTTGTTGAACCAGTTCACATAATCATATAATTCC
>NZ_JBHUMH010000042.1:0-14075 GCF_042684845.1 Paenibacillus yanchengensis
CCACTTCATGTGGTTTATTTGTTGTACATTTTTTGCATTGACTTTCAACATTCCAACCATTCCTCTTAAAACTAGTTTATAATCTCCAGAAAGCTCATTTTTAATCATTTAATTTCCGAGTATCTATATTATTGTTTAAACCTCTGGAATTCGTTTTTCAACCTTATTTGATTTTGAGTTGCAAAGTATTGCTCCATTTGAATTAGTATGTCTAAATCTTGTTTCTATCTCAGACTTCTCAGACGACGCTTCTCTTCGAGCAGGATAGGCTTGTAATAGATTTGAGTGTATGTTTAATCGATAAGTATCTCTGGCTGTTTGCTCCCGCTCTTAATGTAATTTTGGTAGCTTTACGAGATACTCAAACCTATAACTACTATACACGGTCAGGAAACCTTCGAACCGTTTTAGCATCAGATGGTAGGAGATTGTATTCGCCTGCAGCTGAACAATACTTCTGCAAAAACCTCTTTCGATAATGATTCACTTTCAAGGATTACCCAATTAACGAAAAAGTCACGAACTACCTTTAACTTATTGACATCCTCTAGGACTTTCCCCCCTATTGAATCAACAATAGGGCGTTCACGCACTCTTAACTCATCAGCATATTTGAGACATGCATCTAAAAAATCTCGTCTGTACATATCAATTCCTTTTTTGTCTTGAAGAATAGCTTGCTTAAGAGAATTAAACTTTGTTAAGCTCTCATTAGTTGG
The DNA here is from genome assembly GCF_042684845.1 of Paenibacillus yanchengensis. NCBI lineage: Bacteria > Bacillati > Bacillota > Bacilli > Caryophanales > Paenibacillaceae > Paenibacillus > Paenibacillus yanchengensis. The sequence goes on from NZ_JBHUMH010000042.1 coordinate 720, forward strand.
AATTGGAATATCAGTAGATATATAGGTTGGTTTCTTTCTAATATTCGTTTTTAGATAGAGATATTTTCCATACATTAGACGTATTAAACGTTCCCAATTCTCGTTTTCAGTTTCTGGACTTGAGAAGTTTACCCATATTGGTGATTTTAAAAATATGGGTAAATACGGTTCTCCATTCTCATCAAACTCACAAACAATAGGTATAAATTTAGACTGCTCAACTTTATCGTAGACTTCTTGAGAGATTATTTGTGATTCTGTACCCACACCTGCCTTACGTAAATCTGCTTTTTCGGTATATATCTTGTCGCATATTACTAAAACATTTGTAACAGAAGAATCTGTGATCATTCGCTCCATAAACGCATATTTGTCATGACCTTCTTTAAGGTCATAAATATCCAATATTACTTCAATACCATCACCAATTAATCTTTCAGCCCAATGGTGAACAAGTTCTTAGCGAGATTGGTTACTCCAACTATATGAAATAAATACTTTTGGTTGCATGAAATATCTCCCCCATTCCTGTGTACTATAATATGGTTCTTTTACAACATTTCAAATTTCGTTCTTGTATTAATGAACCTAGAGCAATTAAGTCACCGCATGAAACGGGTTGCCAGACTTAGGATCGCAGGAGTGGTAGCAGCTTTTGCTTCATCTCAGCTGAATTTTGATTTATCGAATCTGTTTCATTAACTTCTGCTAACCAAGGCGCAGTCGAGCTTGACTACGATGTTATGTGATTTCAATACCTTATTTGAATAAACTTGATATTTTTTCTCTATTATAAAACCTTAGATTGGATCAAGATCCCTCTATTAATTTCAAGAATTTTTAGTAGTTCACTGACTTTATTTTTGTAAAATTCATCAGCAAATAAATTGGCATCCCTTTCTGAATTCTGATCATAATAATCTTTTATATTTTCTGGACTTAGAATTAACGCCTCTTCAGTGTACATATTTTTTGAGTATTGCCATGCATGACGAATTTCATGGAATACATTCCAAATAACTTTACATTTAATTGCATCACTTTCAGTATCGTCTAAATTGAATGGAAATATCTTTATCATTTTAATATCATCAAGACAAATACCAATTGGTACAGCTGCTTTGTTTTCTAAAATTGTCTTATACGATTCATCTAACATATTTGGTGTTTCATTTCTTTCTCTCTCTAGTTCTTGACGATTTTTATATATATAAATATGATATGGCAAAGTAATATACTCTTGATCTAACAAGGATACACATTCACGTAATTGCTTTCTATTAATAATTGAAGGACATCTACTGGTAAATTCCATAATATCTCCTCGTTACTAAATATTATTTTTATAAATTAGAATTAATTCTTACGATGATTTCACATAACGTTTCGTATATTAACGCCGTCCGATGAATGTGTCCACAGCAACAACTTCCTTGAAGCCGCTTGTGGGACTGTGGGCGTCAGCCCGATGCGTGAATTTGGTGTTATAGAAAATCAGTTTTAAGTTATTTTTCTTGCTTTTTTAATTTTACATATGCATCGTACGTAGAGAGGAACGTATAGAACATCCAAGGAAGATAAATATCATGATCATAATTATTTTTTTGAGACATGTTATTATGCCTTATTCCAAAGCTATTCAATATATTAAAAAGATCCGCCTCGTTCTTTCCTATCTTTTCTTTTAAATCAGATCTAATAAATTCTAAAGCATCGCCAATTTCCCTTATGGCCGCTTTTTTATCCTCTTTATTCGAGCCGTGTTTTAAATATAACTCCTTAGCACGACGAATTTTAACATCTATATTTTCTTCATCACCATAAATTTCAGTGTTATCAACGAGATTTACAAAACTCTCTTCCAATGTATTTCTAATGTAGCCATCGTTGGAAAGTTCCCAGCCGCTAGAGTATTGCTTAAGAAATATATTTATTTCGTCACGAAATTCATTTTGAGCAACAGCCTTTTTTTCAGGAATTGATGACACTTCAGTAGTGCTAAAATAATCATCTTTTATAGTAACCAAAGGATAATTTATGTATTCATGCAGTAGCTCTACCACATCAAACAAATCTTCTTCTTTATAATAGGATGCATTCATTGGATGCATAATATTTCGATTTACTTTTCGCATACAAAAGGCTTCGAAACTATTACCAATTATCCTATCATCATCAGATATACGTTTTCCCAATAAATCAATGAAGTAATATTTTTTTGTGAAATCTTCATATACTGATTGGAACGCTGATTTTAAATCTTTTAGTACCAACGGCTTTACAGCACCTTGTCTTTGAGAGTAATAACGTCTTTCATTCATATTGTTATCATCCTTTATCTAAAATCTTTTCTGATTTCCTGTAACTATCTAATTTACGATCTTCGTTCTTCAATTAAGCGAAATATGAACTGTATAAATTGGTGAAATAATCCAATTATGTTACAACAGTTATTGTATTAATTGAATATATCGCCAACATATACAATATTAAGTTTCTTATTGATAATGGCGTAGATCCCCTTATTAAATAAGGCGTGCGTCATGTAAGTCCCTACTTCTACTCGGAGATATTTGTAGACTTTGATAATTAGTCAATATGATACTTATCAAAAGTACCTTTAAACCCACATAGAGTTAAAATAACGGCATGCTTAATCATTTCGTTAAAATCTGAGTGATCATTAAAATGCCATACAATTTTTGTTGTATCTAGTTTTTTAAAAAGTTTTTCAAAATAGTACCTGTCTACACTGCCAAATGAAAAACCGTATGAATATATTTCAATTATATCGTTAGAATATATCTTATTAAAGAAGTTTCTATTTCTATATAATATTTTTGATGTCTTTTTCCGTATAGATTGATGAGCTTTTCTTTTTAGGCTCACATATTCATAGTAATCTGTTACCATGTCGCTTATTTTTCTCGGCTTTTCACCGTGACCCAATTCTATCCCTTTAACAATAGTCTTCCCTTTCACAGTCATTCTCTTTCCATGAATATGACAAATCTGGCTTTCAGGTATATTGTAAACTTCTTCTAATGTCTCAGTATAGTTGAATGTGAGAAAGAGATCTTGATCACTAGTTAATGTACGAAAATCTGGCTTAGGACGAGATTTTGATATATTGATACCTGCAATCCAAATATCAAAATATTCCTTCATAGTAGATACAGCGATTACAATTTCAGAACCTTCTAACTCTGTCATAGTTATTTCTGTATTAAATCTTAGCTCAGGTGCTTTAGCAATTGATTCTTCTATGTCACTCCAATTATCTTTATCAGTAGCACACGCACATAAAGTTTGGAAAGCAAATCGTTTTGTATCATCTACATCTAATGTACCAATATCATCGTTTTTGGTTCGATTACGTGATATTAACTCAATCTCTGATTTTTCATCATCTTCATCGTAATAAAAATCTCCCATATTAAATGAATTTTTATAGTCTACAAACTTAGTAGGAAGCCCATGTGCGGAGTCAAATCCATTTCCAATAATAAATAATTTAGTCATAAAAATTCCCTTCTATCTGTTTCCTTTAGTTTTCTTCAAACTCTATCGTGCGAGATACGTAAACAACATTTTCACCGGGATCAAAGAGTTCGGATACACCTAAAAACATTAGATGATGATTGGCACGATGAATGCTTTCACAGTTAGAACCGTTGTACATACACCACTCATTTGCTTCTGAAATAAGTGTTTCATCAAATAATAATTCAGCACCATCTTTCACTGAAAACATTAAAGATTCTCCAATTACATCATAGATTGCTTGACATGGTACATTATTTTCTGGGCACTTAATAGTTAAAATAATAGGATACATACTGTCACTCCCTATTCAGAGATGTTTGTAACGACATGAGTCTTACAATTGATTTGCCATAAGGCTGGTTACACTCTCGTTTCTAAATTAATATCAATGGTAGGTTTAGTTTAATAGACAATTTTTTTCAGTTTTCCATTTCAAATTCTTTACATTCTGATTCGATTAAAAAACAGCAATCGGTAGTATATTAAAGTTATTTAGCAAAACAATTTCATTATACTGCTGGTGACTAGACGATTTCTTATCTATCATTTGCAATCTTTTGGATTGTGTTTCTATATCTTCTATATGTCTGGTCCTGCAAGCCGTATAACAGTGGTTTTGTTAGTTGATTAGTCCAATTATTTAATGTTATTTTCGCCAGAGGGTATTCCATATAATGTTCAAAATTGTTATAGGTTGTTTGACGTGATATTAAAATACCCTTTTCTCCCTATCTTCTTTATATTTTGAAAAGTCTTCAATCTTATTTTTTAATTGTACGCTAATCTCTTTTGTTTTCTGAATTTCATCTTCGGTGAAATCTTTATAATCCCTATCCAACATTAAATTCAACTTGATTTCTGTCTGTTTCAATTTCTGTTCTAAGTTTAAATCATCAAAAGGAATTGATTTAAACTCCTTAATAATATCACTTACATATCCTGAAAAATTACTATTAGAATTCAAATAGACGATTCTGTCTATTTTTCTTCGTCTATCGTACAATAAGCTCAGTAGTCTAGTTTGTTTAAATTTACTATTCGAATCCACCTAATACCCTCCTTACTAAACAAAAAAATGAATGGGATTGTTATTGATTTACCGGCAACTTTTAAATTTTTCTTTTGCGACTATATAATTAATTATTATTAAAGGGTGTGAATGACTATAACGGAGTATATCGTAAACAGTATTTATTTCAGAGGCTTACCATATTCCCAAGCCACATTATCAGCTTAGTGATAATATGGATTAATTTACTAATATTTAGTATTCGATTCATTAATGCATATTACCTCTTTTATTTACAATTTATCACTAAATCTCGTATCGAATCTAACCAACTTAGCTAACCATACTGTCAACTAAAATACTTTTAATCGCTTAAAAACGATCCCCAGAAAGTACTGGAAAACAACATACTGACTTTCCACTCGAACAAATCGGTTAACCATATATGTTCTTGTCCAGTTTCGGCTAACCATACAAGTTCTTGTCTTTTGCTCAGGACTATTGTGTATGATTTAAATTTTCCTAAGATTTATCTTGAGATACTCTGTCACTAATTTATGGAGTTATGGAGTAATGAAATTTATATAAATCCATAGTTAAATTCGAATTGATTTGAATGAATTATGCTACCATTTGGATAACTAAAGCACACTAAACATAGTAAATATTAATCCGTGATTATTTCACTCTGAAAGCATCACCAAGTTGCTCATTCTGACATCATCGATTCTCAGTTAGAGCATCAGCAATATTCTGTTAGGACATCGTTGGGTTATGGAATGTCATGCTGCCTAGGCAGCATGACAGAATGACCTAAAAATGGTTTTGTTTCTTCGCTTGAAATTGTCTCATGTTCAGATTACCTGTAAACACCCACGCTGCATTATGAACAATTCTATCCATCATGGCATCAGCATGGACACCTCCGCCAAGGCGTGCATGCCAGTCTTCTTTCATGAACTGAGTACAAAAGATAGTGGAACTAATATCATGTCTACGTTCGATCAATTCGAAGATAAAATATTGTTCTTCCTCTGAAAGTTCGTCGAGCAACCATTCATCGAGAATCAGTAGCTTATAGTTTGCAAATTTCTTAAGCAGTTTAGATATCCCTTGTGATGTCAGTGTTGCCTCATCTCGCAGCATCAAAAGATCTGGAATTCTAATGTATTTGGTTCTTATTCCTTGCATGCAAGCTTGTTTCCCAAGCGCACACGCGAGGTAGCTTTTACCTGATCCCGTGAATCCATGGAATATGATGCTAGAATTCGTGTCGATGAACTGTGTCGTAGAAAGATTGAGAAGCTTCTCCTTGTCTAATCCACGATCGATAAAATAGATATCGCTGAATGAAGCATTTGTCATGCGAAACTGTGCTGACTTTATCAATCGCTCTACTTTGCCGTTGTGCTTTCTTTGATAGACGAAATCGATGGCTAACTTCATGCGATACTCAAAGGACAGACTTGAGTAACCAATGTTCTGAGCTTGCTGATCGATGGCTTCGATCATCTCACTGAAGTTTAGTTCACGAAGCTTTCTTCTTGTTTCTTCATTAAGCAGAGTCATTTATTGGTCACCTCCGCTGTAATACTGTGAACCGCGGACGTAACCCTGAACGCTCTGATTAAGTTCCTTAGATTTTATCGTTTCCTTCTTAGATAGAAAGACTTGATCCTGATTTGACGACAAGATGGCTTTCAGGTTTTTATACCGTGGTGACCTGATCCGTTCTAGTGCAAGCTCACAAGATATTTCGAGACGTTCAGATGAATACGTTTTGCTTAATCTCAGTACGAATAGAGCAGAGTTATATCCTTGTTCTTTCACTCGGACGCTAGTGAAGATCCGGTCTACGACTTCGCCTGTACACGCGCCGATCGAATAGGCCCAATTTTTAATACGCTCATCATCCCATTCCGTATGATGGAACTTGTCCGGCAGATGCTCGTCACACGTGGACCATTTGTACTTCACATAGTCAGGGAGCCTTTTGTGGGTGTAGAGCCGTTCACTATTATAGTAGATTTCAACCAGCGAGTCCGTAATCTTAATATCTACCTTTTTACCGACGAATTTGTAGGGGGCCGAATAGCGATTTGTTTTGTAAGCAACATGGCAATCTAGGTTTATGGTATGACCGTAAACCCACTCAGCGACTTCATACGGCGTAGAAGGTAAGTCACGCAGATGTTTACGTTCCACTTCATTGAAAACTTCCGTACGGCTACCTTCTCGCTTTTGAAACGGTGCATCGTTAAAGTCTTTTAGCTTACAGCCTACGGCAATCTTTATCTCTTCCAGAGAGTGATACACTTCATTTCTGAGCTTAGCAATGATGGCAGTGGCTATTTTCCCTACGGTACTTTCTACGGATGCTTTCTGTTTGGGGTTTCTTACCCCAGCTGGCATGATCACAGTGAGATAGTGATTTCCGAAATCTTCATACTTTTTATTTTGGACAATGTCGCCTTCACGCGGATGGCTGATTACGCCTGTCTTCAGGTTATCGCAAGTCACCCTAACCGTTGAGCCGCCAAAAAACTCGAGCATATTTATATTGCATTTCAGCCACGTATTTTTGCTTCATATCAAGGCACGGCTCGACATACGAATACTGGTTGTAGGGGAGAGTCGCGACAAACAAATTTACGTTGATCATTTCTCCTGTAGCGCGATCGACAATGGCCATCGTAGAACCACTCCAGTCGACTTCACAAATTATACCGGGCTTGTGACGCAGATGATTGGTTAGACTATTCGCTGTTACATGCTCGGAATAACCTTCACAAAATTTTGTGTACCCCATGGATAATGTATTTGAGGTATGACATAAATCCTTGTATTCATGCCATAAGAGCTTTAAATTAACACCTGTTTTCTTCAGTTCTGTATGGATATAGCTGTAGTCTGGTAGATTGTAGAGCATCTCAGAGACATACTTGTCGGGATAAAACATCCGATAGACCTCTTCGTCTGACTTGTCTTTGACATCATCGTAAGTGATGCCAAGTTCGCTTGCCCTCCTACAAACATCACCAACAGAATGTTGAGACATCTTTCGCGAACGACAGATTTCCCTTTGCGATAATTGTGCTGCACGAAGCTCTAATACAAGCTTCACCTTAATTTTCTTTGCCATTTTTTTGTACTCCTTCTCATAGATAGTTGTGAGAGTTTCTCTCGAAACTAATACTATAAGAAGTGATGTTATTACGCGGATTGATGATGCCATTGTGCGAATCTCTTCACAAAGTTGTGCCGATGCTGTGTAGCGTATTGGTGATGCTCAAATGCGAAACGGTGTTGCCTTAACAGTGAAATAATCATCCGAGCTTCTCGGCTAAGAATACATGTCATTTAAGACCATTCCTTTCTTTTATTGAGCATGAACATCTCAATTTTAGAAGATTGGCCTTAAATCCTATATCTTCCACCCGTAAATCGAGTGGTTTTAAGTAACACCACACAACTGGTTAAAGCCACATTAGAAAAGCCGTGCTGGGTACGAATTCTTATTATATGTGTTATTGTCTTTCGACAAGATATTAAGAAGATAACAAAAAGGAGCCATGAAAGCTCCTCTATAAATCAATATTAACTGTTCAAGATGTTGAACATCTCTTTTTTGTCTTCATATGCCTTTTCGACTGTCCTGCTCTGTTGATCGTGCAACGCCATTTCTCTCATAATCCTTAACTTCAAATTTGTTCCATAAGGGTAATTTTCGATTGGTGCTAAGCTATTGCAGTAATATTATTTTAAGACTGACATATTCCAGATGTAAGTTTTTTAATAACATTTTCGTAACGTTGGATTTCTTCCTTTGTCACATTCGTTTGTTCACGGTACACAGGCATCAATTCGTTGTATCGCTTAAAAATCACTTCTTGTAACTCCTGGTCCAACTCTTGCTCTTTGTTTTTATATTGTGAAATACCCTCCTGAAGTGAACTAACAGCAATTATAATATGATTTAGGTAGTCCATATTAATTATTGCGGATATTGCCTTGTCCTTATAATCATTCGGATGAATCAATACTAACCTTTTCCAAAGTTCTTTAATCAGTATTTTGTACATTTCATCATGTATATTTGCTGAAGATCGAAGAAAATCATGAGAGGTTTTCCATATATAACTGTAAGTATCACTAGCATTGAATTGTTTGTTGTGCATCAATTCACTAGCAATTGCACCAACGATAATGAGGTGAGCCATTTGATCACGCGATTTATGGTGTTCTTTACTATTATACTGCCAACCCTCGTGAGGTTTTTTTGTCGACTCTATTACTTGTTGAATCTTCAGAGTAGGATCAGAAGTATAAAGTAATAAACTAGCCATATACCGAACAAAATTATAGTCGTCTTGATGACTATAAAATCCCCCTCTCCAATTATCTACCGTTAACAGATCGTAATATGCTTTCCAAATCTCATCGATTGTATCCACCTGAACTTCTTTAGAATTGAAAATGATTAATGTTGATATAAGGATAGGAGTGTTCCCATTTTTAAAACTTAGAATTTTTTTAATGAGTTCTGGAGAATTCTGTTGTAAAGCTATCTGCTTACTAATTGCTTCTCGAAAATGATTGACTGACTCCCCCTTTTTTTTAACGATAAGATGTGGAATTATAGCGTATATCGCATTCATTCCGAGCAAACTCTGTCCGGAAACTAGTATATTCGCCAATTTATTCGACCGTTGAGGAAGTTCAATATTGAACCAGTTATTTTTTTCCTTTTCCATTTGCTTTCTAAATGATTCAACCTCATCTATCACTAATCCGTCTACTTGAGTTAATCCTATTAATTTGTTACTCATTTCATTCCACAACTCTATAGCATGTATCATCAATAGAAGTAGAAGATTTACTCTATCATCTGTTTGATAATGACCAACATTTAAAATCTCCACTATTAATCGTTCTACAGTATCCAAATTCCTTATGTCTTTTACAGCTGTGACCTGTATTGGCATTATAGGTAAACTCATTACCCATTGAATCCAACTACTAAACGAATTATCTAGTAAGAGTCTGTTACGCCAGTCAAGCTCTACTTTTAGTGTGAAAGAGTAGTATGCATAAAATTCATTAATTATCTTCCACTTATTTTTAAAAATGCCTAATTGTTCGTCTTTCAGCTGTGCATCAAAGCTCCCCCATTGGCTTTTGTAACTGAGCCTTCCATAAATCCTAACAAGTTCTAAAATATTTTCGTATGAAGGTGAGTGGAAAATTTGTTGTTCGATAGAGTTTGACAAATTTTCAATATGCTCCAGCCATGCAGCGTAAATACCATGGTATTTTATCAAAAACTTGGATAGATCATCCAAATTTAGAATTTCATTTGATAATGATGCAATTTTCATACCAATTTTTTTATCAAGTACCAAGTATTCAATTTCATATTCATTAGGTTCCCTATGTTGCTGCTCGACAATAGATTGATATAAACTATTCGCTGCCATCAGTAAACCGATAGGTAAATCCTTAAGTTTAGGCCTATCTATACAAGAGAAAATCGATGGATTAATTAGCGAAAGAATTTCATAGGCCAGCCAATTCGATACCATTTCTAAATCCTCAGTTCTACAATTACCTTCTAGAAATAGAGCTTTTTGTTCAATTTCTAAATAGTATTTGCTTTCTAGAGGTGGCCTTATAAGAAATCTCGGGTCCTGTGTCATGTACTTAATCTCCCATTATATTAGTATTATGCACTATATGTAATATTCAATTAGCAGGCTTTATGAATTATTTCGATTAAATCGAGCCAACAGCCTTTTAAATAATCCACCTAATTTCGAAGATTTAATCGTTTCATCTTTTTTCTGCAGCCAGTTATACAAGTCAGTAGTATCATTATCGCTATTCCACCAAGTCTCCGCAGCATCAATTAACAGTTTTGAGTCTGGTGCCCGAAATAATGTAGTAGCTCGTGAACCAAATTCATTCAAGGAACTCCCTAATAAATATACTTCATTGTCAATCACCAAAAAACGATCATGAAGAGGACTTTTATCTCGACCTACAAGAGCTCGACACTCAATATTTAATCTTGAATCTTGCTCTTTTATCTCCTTAAGAGTCCTTACTATCTTTTCTGCATGTGTATGAGATTCATCAATATTACGATCCGCTTTGTCTTTCAGGAATGCTATGGAGCTTATTAATCGAACTTTTACTTGTGAATACCGTACCACTAATGCATATTGAACGATATCGCTACTCGAAAGGTAAGGATCACAAATAATACATCTTTCTTTCACTGTACTAAGTAATTCCCTTACAATTTTCTTTGCGCGGTCAGATGATTCTTGGGTACCGCCTGGAAAATACAAAAAAACTCGTTTTTCTTCTAATGCTTTCAATTCTCTTTTTGCATCACTTTCTATTAAAGTATTCTCTACAGTGTTAGTTTGAATCTCTCTGGAATTTATCGTTTCAGATATGACATCGAACTCAGTCGAATACGATTTTCTTCCTGTTGTATCAATGATAATAATTTAACGTTTTTCCCCAACTATCCCAATAGATATATTGAAATGAGAATTGAAATAGTTTTCACATTCTTCGATTAAATCATTATTTGCATCAAAAATTCTTGTATGTAAACAATTTGGTTTATAAGGAAGAGTGATTAACAAACGGGTCTTATCTATTTTTTTTCTAATGACAAAGCCATTTCCTAATCGTCTTTTATCGTTGAGTTCTACAACTCCATTTAATATAGACTTTCCTTTTCTCTCAAACAGTTCTAGGATAAGATCACTATTTATAGTTAGTTTTTCATGCATTTTCCTTAGAATGGGATTCGGCATTCGCAAGATACAGGCCCCAATATATTCCTCATAGCTCCGTAATTCAATTCCTAGTTCCTTATTAGCAAAATCAGTAATATCATCTCTTTCTTTAGTTGTTAGCATTGCCAACGTTTTTTTTTCTAAATCCATTAACGTTATGACTTTACTAGACATCTTTCTCTTAGGTAATACTGCACCTACTGATGTTCCCTCTAACAAATTTGGTGGAATTATCACCAAGGACTCATTAGGTGGTTCCTCAGTTAGAACACCAGCGTTTTTTAAATCAAAAAAATTAATACCATCAATTGTCAAATTGCAGTTACGTGCTTTCATTGAGCGGTATATATCAAGACCTTCCTTGACTGAAACTAATAATCTGCTTACATATACAAACCTTTTATTACTTAGCTTTAATCTTTTAACATTGTAAATCTTTGATCCAGAACCTTTAGATGTGATTAACTCTGATTTTTCTTGATCTTCAGGTCTAAATTCAATCACTGTAAATAAATTGAATTCTTGTTTGTTTGTAGTCTCATCCACAAGGAATAAGAGGGTGATTTCTGTATCAAGATATTCTTTAGCTTTTTCATCAAGTGAATAATTTGAGTTCAAAACTTCATTCCTCCAAACATCATAAAAATACTACCTTCCTTTTTAAAATCAAATCACAACACCTAATTCCTTTAAACTCTCAAATGGAGCTTTCAACCAGGCTACTTTTGTTTGAGATATATATGCTTCAAGTGAGTTAATTCTTTAGATTAGCTCTGTCTTAGTGTACCTTATGTATTTTTCTCTCACTCTTGATATATCTCTATCTGACTTGAACCTTAAATAGTCATGTTTATGTCGATAGACATCCTTCCCCAAATAGTCCATATATCTAAGGGTTCTATCAGTGAAATAACAACCGGTAGTATCATGCCCAATGAAAATTAAATGGATTTTCCGTTATCTAAAGGACTTACTAATCATTACATTAAAAGCCTCTTCAGGTATAAGGAGCTATAATTTAGTTTCGTAGATTAATTAGACCCTAAAGTTTGTAAAAACTCGGTATGTGGTTAACTGAATTACTTAAAATCATTAAGAACTACAATTCAGATAATTTTGAAAATAAACTATAAACCACTCTTCAGTTATAAAGTTAAAGAAATCGGTTAACAATACATGTTCTTGTCTAATTTCGGCTAACGATATAAGTTCTTCTTCCGACCAAAAGACAAGAACTTATATCGTTAAAATAAAAAACGTGCTTGGCGCCGATTTTTATATATGTTCTTGGCCTACGACAGGCAGATACGAATAATCTCTTGAGCTAAACGCTTATTTTCGAGAGCCAGCGGCCTTCAGGACGCTCCTTACGACAGTAATAGTAGCTACTTCTGCTAATACCAGTAACATGACAGATGTTTAATATAGAATGTGATTTAGCATGTTTGTGAATGCCTTTAACGAGTTCACGGACACTTATTTTTTCGCGAATATGGTCATAGCTTTTTTTAGGATGTCATTCTCCATTTCAAGTTCTTTAATCATTGCTTTCATTAATTTGACTTCAAGATCAGAAATTTGTTCTTGATCAACCATAATTTCTTGACGTTCTTTGATCCATTTATATAGGGTTGCTTTACTTAGACCATACTCGCTCATTAATTCCTGAACTGTTTTTTCCTGACAGTGAAGGTCTACAATCATGCATTTGAATTCATCGTTATACCGATTCTGTTGCTTGCTCATGTGAACACAACCTTCCTGTTATTTTTATTTTAACAGTCTACCATTTTGTGTCCACTTCTTTATACTAAATCCAGTTGACAGTTTGAGGGTTAAATAAAGAGCCGTAAAACGTCATTAATGAAGTGCTCCCTGTCAAGTGGACAGTGTAAAAAACAAAAATAGTTAGGTTAGATACCTCGGCTCGTTTTAACAGAGCTGAGGTTCTTTTCGTTACGCAGCTCTTCGGTATTCGTTAGGTGAAAA
>NZ_JBHUMH010000043.1:0-23657 GCF_042684845.1 Paenibacillus yanchengensis
CATCGCTGTACCACGTGTAGTTTTACTTCCACAGAAATAGAACTTCTTTTAGACATTAGAAAAACTCCCATCATTAGTAGTAGTAGTTTTTGTTTTTTCTACTGTCTACTATGATGGGAGCATATCAGAAGGAGATTTGCAGGCTATATTTCATATTGTTTTATTTTGTTTTAAACTTAGCAACACTATCTAACAGTTGTTGTACCATTTCACTCAACGAAGTCGCTGCTGATGCAATTTCTTCCATGGAAGCTAATTGCTCTTCGGCGGCAGATGCTACATTTTGTGAATTAGCAGAGGACTCTTGTGCTATTGCCGCAAGCTGTTCTACTGTTGCTCGCACTTGCTCAGCACCTGCATTCATCTCTTCAGAAGATGCAGATACTTCTTCAATTTGTTCATCCACTTTCATCATTTGTGCAGTTACATGATCGAACAATTCAGCACTTGCTACAATATCTTTTTCACTTTCTTCTACTTCAACTGAACTTTGTACCATTTTTTCTGATGCTGCAGCTACACTGGATTGTACCTTTGTAATAAGACCAGCAATTTGCTCTGTTGCTTTTAACGTTTGATCCGCCAATTTACGGATTTCTACTGCTACTACCGCAAACCCTCGCCCATGTTCTCCTGCTCGAGCTGCTTCAATATTGGCATTAAGTGCCAGCAAATTAGTCTGACTGCTTATTCCGGATATAACGCCAACAATACTGCCAATTTGCTGTGAGTATTGCACTAGTTCATTAACTGACTGCTCCACTTCACTTACCGTTGAACGCATCGCATGAATTTTATCTTCCGTTTGATGTAAACGAATATTTCCTTGCTCTGCTTGGTCTCGCACTTCATGTACGAATGTGGCAACAATTGATTGCGACTCACTAATTCTACCGATCCCGATCGACATTTCTTCCATCGCTTTCGCTGTTTCCACCGCATGCTGACTCTGTTCGTTCGAGCCACTCGCTACTTCTTCAATCGAATGAGCGATCAGTTCTGACGCTTTGGTCGTTTGCTCACTACTTGCACTTAGCTCTTCCGCTGTAGCTCCAACAGACAATGCAAGCTCCGTCACCATAAAAAACATCTTTCTCAATTCTGCTGTCATCTTGTTAAAGTGAATCGCTAATTGTCCGAATTCATCTTTACTATCTACGGCAACTTGTTCCGTTAAGTCACCTTGCGCAATTATTTGCATACTATTCATTAACTTTCTTAATGGACGAATAATCATACGACGGATAAGAATTAATAATACTAGACCCAACGTAATCATCGCCACTATACCTATAACAAAAGCGATTATTCTATTCTTTGTATAAGTTTCTAAAATAGTTTTTTCCGGAATAATCGTTTCAACAAATAGTGGATCGCCGTCTTCTGTTATATAAAGTGGCATCATCAGAACTAGGGAACGTTCATTATGTACATCTGTTGTAAATTCGTACGCTGTTTTTCCTTCTAAGCCAGCTTTAATCAACTTCGCGGTTTGGTCATTACTTGCATACGGCTGCAACAACAACTCTGGCTGAACAGGGTTGGCAATATACTTGGCATTAGCTGACAATACTGTAACATAGCCACCGAGCGGTTTTTGGGCTGCTGCTGATGCTTGTAAAAAATCGAGAGAAAAGTCAAAACCAACCATACCTAAAAATAGACCTTTATCATTTAAAATTGGCACGACCAAAGATGTCATTGCCACTTGTTTCCCATTTATCGGATAAATATATGGTTCAATTAATGTTGTTTTTTTCGTTTCTTTTGGCAATTGATAAAATGCACCATCTGTGTCACTATCATAATTTTCGACTGCCTTTAACTCTATTTCACCATCACTCCGAAAAGCATATGGTGTAAATCGTCCAGTACTATCAGTATATACGTTACGATTAACATGATCTTTATCTAATCCATCAAAGCTATTCGGTTCCCAAATCGTATAAACACCTAAAACATCCGGATTTTGTTCCAATACGTTCACCAGCAATCCTGTAACATCAGCACGTGAAAGCTGCTTATCCATTCTCGTATTTTTCAATAATAAAGCAAGTGTTTCTAATTGTTCGTTATATCCCTTAAGCTTTGAACCAAAATCATCAGCAAAAACTTGGGCCGCACGTTGCCCTTCCACAATTCCCTTGTCCGTACTAACATTTTTTAACTGTCCTAAATTAACAAAAATAATAACAGTAAACACCGCCAAAAGTAGTAGTGCTAAAGTAGTAGTTATTTTGAATGCTAGCGAGTGAACCGTTTTTCTATTCATTTTATGACCTCCGTGTTTGATATAAGACATATATCGACAACGATACTACAATTGTTTAGATCAATAATATAACTTATATGTAAATTAAGTACTTTATTTTTTTAAAAAAATAACTTTCCATATATAGTACTTAAGTTCTATACATGGAAAGTTTTATTTTTTTAGCTATTAAAATTTAAACTTAGACAATTTTCCCACAAGTTCCTGCACCATATCAGCTAAGGAAGAAGAAGCAGATGCTACTTCTTGCATAGATGCAAGTTGTTCTTCCGAAGCAGATGCTACTTGCTGCGAATTTCCTGAGGTTGTCAGAGCAATTAGTTTTAATTCTTTGACTGCATGCTGTACTTGCTCAGCTCCAGCAATTAATTGTTCTGCTGAAGCAGATACTTCATTAATTTGTTCATCCACTTGATACATTCGTTCTGTTATTTGGTTAAATAACTGTGCTGTTTCCATAATAGAACTTTCTTCACGTTTTACTTTTTGTGAGCCTTTGTGCATTTTAACAACTACTTGATTCGTATCAAGCTGGACCAATTTAATCAGTTCTGTTATATCTTCTGTCGCTTTCAATGTTTGTTCCGCTAATTTACGTACTTCGTTAGCAACTACAGCAAAGCCACGACCATGTTCGCCTGCTCTTGCTGCTTCAATATTAGCATTCAATGCTAACAAGTTTGTTTGACTACTTATTTGTGAGATGACACTAACGATTCCACCAATTTGTTCGGATCTCTGTTGTAATTGCAATATTTGTTCTTCTGCTTCATCTACCGTTTGACGGACGTCAACCATATTATCGGCTGTGTTTTGTATCGTATGATTGGTCGTTTCTGTTCCCTTTCGTACGTCTTGAACAAGAGAGCTTACCAATGAAGATGATTCAGCTATACGACCTATACCTATAGTCATCTCCTGCACCGATTTTGATGTTTCCATCATATAGCTGCTTTGCTGTTCTGCTCCAGTTGCCACTTCTTCGATAGAACCTACGATTAATTCAGTCGCTTTTGATGTTTGATCGGCACTAGCTGTTAGCTGCTGTGAGGTAGCCCCTACTGACAACGATAGTTCAGCCACTAATTGAAACATTGTTCGAAGCTCGTTAGTCATATAATTATAATAGGTTGCAAGCTTACCTAGTTCATCACTACTGTTGACTGGTAATTGCTGCGTCAAGTCACCAGCAGCCATTTTCTCCATACTATTTGCTATTTTTTGAATTTTTTTTGATACTAATGAACGTAATAATATAGATATAATAATAGCTAGTAGCAGCATCGCTCCAATTCCAATCATTATGGAAGTGTCTCTACTAGCATAAAACGACTTAAGAATGCTGGACTCCGAAATTACTGTATTAATAAATACAACGGCATCGCTATCTTTTATGCGAAGTGGTAAAAATAAACTTAACGACTTTTCACCATAACCATTATTAACATAAGCTTGCGATGCATCATCTTTGGATAACGATGCAAAAAAAGCAGCTTTCTCATCGTCGTTGACATAATGTTGCATCACTCGTTCCGGTTGTACAGGATTAGCAATATACAATCCTTGTTCAGACACAACGGCTACATATTGATTGTCTAAATTAAAGCGTTCCGTCATATCTCGCATAACATCAAGTGAAATATCAATTCCTACTACACCAACAAACCGATTATTTTCTAATACTGGCACAATGATTGAAGTGATCAAGACATCCGAATTTCCCACAGTAACAGCATGCGGTTCCAACAGCATCGTTTTCTTATTTAGTTTTATTTCATTATAAAATGTATCCTTCTCTACATGTTTTTTCATTACATCTACTTTAATCTGATCATTATCCCGTACCACATACGGCAAAAATCGACCAGTGGCATCATGATATACATTTTTATTGCGATATGATGTGTCATTATTATCGTAACCATTAGGTTCCATTATAATATATAAAGATAACATTTCCGGGTTTGCGATTAGAATATTTTCTAATAGTCCAACCATATCTTCTCTAGAAAGCAAACTATCTTTGTCCGTATCACTTAACAGTAATCCAATCGCTTCTAATTCTTGTTTGTAACCATTCAATTGATCGCTGAATTGTGAAACGAATCGTTGCGAAGAATAACGTGCTTCTGCTTCTCCTTGTTTAATACTTGTTTTTTTCAATTCATCCAAATTTAACAAGGTTAGCATCAAAAAAACGGCTAAAATCATTGGTACAATTACAAGCAGCATTTTTATCGTTAATGAAATGCCTTTCCACTTTTTCATATTAATCCCCCACTACATTTGATATTAATTATATCGACTACCTGTAGCAAGAATTAAGATTATTTTTGTAAAATAGGCATTAAATGGTTTTACATCTCGACAATCCTTTCCTAACTGTCATGACTATTATATTTCTGTCTCTAATTTGCTCAATAACTGAATGACAATGTCGGATTGTTCTTGTAGTTTTTCTAAGGTTTGTTCTGCTGCAACGATATTGTCTTGTTGGTAATATTCAATTGCTAGCTTCGCATATTGATGTACGAGTTGATGTGGCTGCTCTACCTGTATATAAGCCGGATTGCTAGTAATAGCTTGCGGCAGATCACTATAGTACCAATTTCCCAATCGACAATTTTCATAATTAGCTGCTTTTTCTTCATCAAGCGTTGTTAAACCGAGTAACATATTATACACACGCCATCTCCATAGCAAATGATCGGTTTTGGCAATTTTAATAATATCTTTTTCTTTCATTTGCACGTTAATTTGCAAAAACGACAATCGTTGTTCGTCTAACTGCTCACTTAATTGATAAATATGACGAGCCGTTTCCATTGCAATAGCTTGTGTCTGACTACTTGACTCATGTATCGTTGCATTGCGATTCGCAATCTCCGCCACCGACGACGCTTGTTCTTCTGTCATAGCTGCAATTTGCGTAGTAGATTGATTCATCATCTGCATCGCATTAGCTATTGTTTCCGATGCTTCACCAGCGTCTTTCGACTTTTCGATTCCAGTATGTAATAATTGCTCCGTTTGTACCATATGATCGTTCATTTGCTTTGCAGCTTTTTTTAGCGATTCCATATTTTCACGGATGTGCCCAATTTGCGTATGCGTATGCTCCGATAACTTGCGAACTTCCGTAGCTACTACAGCAAATCCTCTACCTTCTTCCCCTGCTCTAGCCGCTTCAATACTAGCATTAAGCGCCAATAAGTGCGTTTGATCCGCTACTCCTTGGATAACAGCAACTATTTGTTCTGTTTGAGCAATTTGCCGATTGACATCTGCTACCTGAGCCAACACGTCCGTATATACTACACCAACTTGTTCAATGTTTTGCAATGCTTCTGATGCAGCTTGTTGGCTAACATTAGCCGACTGAACGGCATCACTAGCCGCATCGGCTACTTTAATGGCATGATCAGCCACCTCTTGAATCGAAGCGCTCATTTGCTCCGCTGCGGTCGTTACATTCAAGCTCTCATCTAACTGTTGTTCCATCGCTTGAATTAACTGTTTTGTTGTGTCTAGCTGCGTCATCGTATCAACCGTATCAGCAACACGAAACATAAACGATTTTAACGTTTCTTCCATATACACTTCGACAATAATTTTTTGATCAAATGCAGCTAATTTTTGAACAGCAAGTACCATTTCCATCATTTTCGCTGGTTGATGTGAAATTTGTGCCATTAAAAGCGTTGTCATTGCTTGCAGCAATAAATGATGAGCAGCAATAAAACGATCTGCTGTCAAAAAAATGCGACTATGAGCCAACCCAATATCTATTCTTGTTTGAATATATTGTTCATCAATATCAGCAGCTAAAAACTGTTCCAAATAACGTTCCATCGTTTTTTTTAAACGATCTATTGTAGAATGCTGCTTAATAATTTTTTGCAAATGTGGAATATCCGTAATCGCCTTATAAAAATGATCAATCAATTCTGCCCGATGTGGTTGTAGTACATTTGCCGCTTCTCGTACGTTTACTAATAACTGTTGATCGATTCCTAAAAACTGTAGCGACAACTCCACTCGTTCTGCCAAGCCCACAATATCAGTAGCTGCTTCTTTCTCTCGATATCGTTGCCAACTATTTAGCTTTCTCCCAAATAAGTTCATCATACTGTTCCTCTCCCCATGAAACTAACTTTGACTCCCAAATTACTTCATAGCTTAAAGTCATCTACTTCTTATATTAGTGAGTAATGATACAGCAAGCAATGGGTAATGTGCTTTTAATCATTTATACATGTGACATTGAAGTATTTAAAGCATCTACCATAAAATATACAACAAATATACAAAAAAACCCTCTTTTTATCTATCATGGAAATTAAGATACTATGCAAACGTTATAACATGATGCGATAGGAGAATGTTTGTACGATAATTCGTATAAACAGACTTGGATTGACCGGTCAAGCGGAAGCTTTGTATGATATATCGTATAAACGGGCTTGGGCAGACGCATGAGGTGGGAAGTTTTGTACGATAATTCGTATAATCGGGCATAGGGAGTGGTAGGAGGAGAACTCTTTGTATGATATTTCGTATAAAAATCCGTAACAGTACATTAATGGTTGACTAGCTGACTAGTTAATTCACGATACTATCATTGATCTGATCAGCCGCACTTACTCCCATCACTACCCTTATAGCTGTCGTATCCCATTCGCTCAGTCGCAAATTCCACACACTTTTAGGTCTAAAACACAAAAAAAACGGACACAGTAACTGTGATCCGTCTTCTAACTATTGATTGCTATCAATCCATCTTAATTATTCAACAATAAACTAATCTATTAGATAAGTATGCGTTTAAAAGTTTTGCCATGAGTACAATGAATTTTTTTCAAAATATAAATATTGACGTGTGCTATAGACCCATTGTTCATAATTACCATATTCGTTTACTCTTTCTGGTGCTCCCCAAGCTAATACCGCTTGTTCTTTCGTCATACCTTTCATGACAGCTCTTTTGTAAATGGATGACCAGAATTTTTTAGAAACTTTGTAAGTTTTATGAGGATCATCTAAAAAGAAACTATCTGCTATATAATAATCTACAACCTTATCAGTACGCAAAGGAATACGCTGATTTACTGTACTACCGTCTGCACGTTTAAATTTGATTGTCATCCCTGTGTTACTATCACTATTAAGCACGATGCTTGCTATTTTCAGTTTTTCAATATTTTTAATTGATGAGTTTGCTAACACAGCAGAATTACGATATGCCCATACTGTTTTACCTACATAAGCTTGCAATTCTTTATATTCTTTTTCCGAAATCATCGGTTGGTATGAATAATTGTAGTCTTCAATCAACTTGCCATTTTTCAATAAATAAGTAGCACTCTCTGTGTTATATTGATTCGAAGTAATACCAACAATCCAGCCGTAATCATACGATTTGCTAGAACCATAGAAGTACATTTTCTTTCCAAAGTTTTCTTTTAAAATTTTATCTTTGGATTGCGCGATGCCGCTAACCATCACATCGGTCTTTTGCTTACCCTCTGGAGTTGTCCACAACAAGACTGAACCAGAGTTAGTTAATGTTTTAACACCCAAATCCGTTATTTTACTAAGATCACTTATCGCAACATACGCATATGCGCCGATTTTTTCCAACTGTATTGGTTTTTTCACATTAAAAATTTCTGCTTTATCCTTCTCGATAACGATAAGATCTTTCGTACCTGTCAGAACCGTTTTACCGTCAACTACTTGAACATCTATGTTTGACAGTTTAGAAATAATTTTTAGAGGCAAATAATTTTTGGAGCCGATTTTTAAAGCTTTAACTGGGCTAACTACATAATTTCCATCAATAAACACACCGATTTCTTCTGTTTTTACTTCTTTGGCTGCTTTCGCTGGCGCTGCTGCAACACTTCCTAACGGCAGACATAATAGTAAAATGACTAGCCATAGTAACGATTTTTTCATATGAATTCCTCCACACCAGTATTTCCCATCATAATACCATGGTAACTTGTCCTAGTCTATACTAGACTAGTCAATTATTTGAACAAAATGGTAGAATTCATGTCGTTACTCCAGATAATCCAACAGGCACCATATATAAGCCGATCTCGGGGTCTTTTCTGACGATAACGTCCACGCCATATATATATTTCACGGTTTCAGCATTGATCACTTGTTCTGGCTCACCAGCAACGACTACTTGACCATTTTTCATCGCTATAACACAGTCACTATACTTCACCGCTTGGTTCATATCGTGCAAAACCATGACGACAGTTAACTGATATTGTTTATTTAAAGATTTAACTAGCTCTAAAATTTCATACTGATAAAATAAATCCAAATAGGTGGTCGGTTCATCCAAAAACAAATAAGGAGTACTTTGCGCCAGCGCAACAGCGATCCATACCCGTTGTTTTTCCCCACCAGATAATGCAGCGATACGCTTCTTTCGCTTCTCTATCAAATTCGTCCGGACTAAAGCTTCTTCCACCGCCTCATGATCGGCAGACGTTTCATTCGTCAAAAATTGCTTATATGGAATCCGTCCGTAGCTAACAAGCTTCTCTACTGTCAAATCTGCGGGAGCAGCGTTGTGTTGATGAACAACAGCTAGTTGCTGCGCCAATTGCTTCGGTTTAAACTGCTGTAGCGATTTTCCTTCCAACACTATCTGTCCACTATTTGGTATGGCATGGCGAGACATCACATCAAGTAACGTTGATTTCCCACTACCATTAGGTCCAATAATCGTCGTTATTTTTCCTTTTTCCACCGTCGCATTAATCTGCTGTAACGTTTTGCTTTTGCTAGAATACGAGAAACTAACATTTTCAATGTTCATCAATTTGCTCACTTCTTCTCAATAAAAGTATTAAAAATGGTCCACCAATAACCGCCATCATGACCGAGGCAGGAATTTCATGTGGGGCAATCACCGTTCTACCTATCGTATCGGCTAATAAAATTAATAATGCTCCAGCCAATGCCGAAAATGGAATTAAAACGCGATGATCCGACCCAACGAGCGATCTACCAATATGAGGAATAAGTAATCCGACAAATGTAAACATACCTGCTACCGCTGTCGCTATCGATGCTAGTAATACAGCTATAATAGATACCGTCCAGCGTAATAGATTAACATTTAGCCCCAAGCTTTTGGCTGTCTTTTGTTCTAGCTGCAAATAATTACACCACTTAAATACGATAAACGCTAGCAGTAAACCAATCGAGCCGAAGATGACAATACTTTCTACGTCCGACCATTTTTTCATTTGTAACGATGAAGTTACAGAGGAGCTAATCGAAGTAACTAAAGCATTATTTGTTGCCCCTAACATTTGACTAAGCCCAGAAAATAAAGCATTGATCGCAATCCCGATTAAAATCATCCGGAGTGGTTGAATACCCGATTTCCATGATAGTATATAGACGAGAAAAAAGGCAATCATCCCGCCAATAAACGAAAACAAAGGCGTATAAAAAAACAATGTCGGAAACAACATCGCTGCAATAATCGAAACAAAACTAGCTCCCGCAGAAACACCGATGATACCCGGCTCTGCTAACGGGTTACGCATCACTGCTTGAAATAATACGCCAGACACAGATAGACATGCACCAGCAAATATGGCAATCAGCATTCGTGGAAAACGTAAATCTCGCACAATCGCCATTTGATCGCTCGGCTCTCCAAATATCCCTTGGACAAATTCCGTCAATGAAACCTGTAAGCTCCCCGTCATACCTGCATAAATAGTTACGATAATAAGCATTACACTAACACTAATAAAACTGATCGCTTGTTTATTCATATATGCAAAACGTCCTTCTACCGAATAATCTACTTAAGGATATAACATCTCCACTAGTTCATCTAGCGCATCTATCGCAGCCAAATTACCTGTCGTCCCAAATAATGTTTCTTCCAAATCATATACCCGTCCCTGTTGTACCGCACTAAAATGCTTCCATATATCGTTGGCACGAAATTCTTCATCGAACATTTTCACTACTTCGTCTGGCATTCCATGAGCAGCTCGTAATATAATATCGGGATTAGATTGTTGCAAATATTCTGTATTAGATGCCAAAAACTCAATAGTTTCGCCACTAATAACATTGGTTCCACCTGCTCGTTTCACCAAATCACCAATATAAGAGTGCTCCGTACCGACCAAATAACTACCCGGTATACCGAGCAATATTAACACTTTTGGCGAAGGCTTATCCGCTACTTGCTGCTGTATCTGGACTAGTTTTTCCTCAAATGATTGGACAATAGCATCCGCTTGCTTCGTTCGGTCATGCTTCACTCCTAGTTTACTTATTTCTTTTAGCATGGAAGCCACACTCGTAAAGTTTAAATAAGTAGTTTCAATCCCGCGTTCCGCAAACAATTCTTTCAGATCATATTCTAAGGTCGTCACCGATAAAATTTCAGTTGGTTTTAGCGACAATAAGAGTTCCATATCCGGTCCCATAGGGTTTCCTACTTCTAGTGCATTCTCATAACGATTCGGCAACTCCTTGTAGCTGGATGGAATACCAACCAAATCAATTTCCAACGCATCCATAATTTCAGTTATGGCAACGGTCGTTGCGACGATGCGCTTGTCCCCTGTTGGTGCTTCAGCGCCAGATGGAGCTGTCTGCTGATCTTCATTGGTTCTATTGCTTGGCTTGTTAGATTGTTCGCCGCTTGCACCGCACCCCGTAATCAATAGTAAACAAAATACGATCCATACTATCGTTAGTTTTTTCATCGTCTTACACTACGCTCCTTATGTCCGGCGTTTTTTCATATATAGTATACTTCCAGCAGCAGCTAATAGAACGACAACCACGACAATCCAAATCCAAGTAGTAGACTTGGTAGACTTGCCACCTTCTACTTCTGTTTCTCCCATAGCGGCGGCCTCTAAAGCAGCTTCATTCGTTACTTCCTCTGCATTAGTCTCTGTACTGTTTGTTACATCAGCAACTTGGTCCGTTGCTTCAGATGTGTTTGTAGTAGTGGAATCATCCGTCGTTGCTGCTGCATCTCCACCATTCCCCTCTTCTTGCAAAGTTGACGAGGTTTGATCTGATTGATCTGATACTGCGTCAGGCGCTGCCGTTCCCATAGCTACATTTCCAGTTTCACCCGCTGCTGGTGTTGATGCTGTAGACTCACTTACTACTGACTTGCTATCTGTTGTTGCTTTGGACGATTCATTCGCTACTGACTTGCTATCTGTCGTTGCTTTGGACGATTCACTTGCTACTGGCTTACTATCAGTTGTTCCTTTAGACGATTCACTTGTTGCTGACTTGCTACCTGCTGCTTTGCTCGATTCCGTTGCTGGTTTATTTGCCGAGCTAGTTGTTGATGTTGATTTTGGCTGGTTACTATTTTTACTAATCGATGCTTCTTTCGAAGGTGTAGTTGTTTGTTCTTTCGGCTTTTGTTCCGCTTTTTCTTGCTTTTCCTTCAACTTACTCGCATCAAATTTGAATTGAATATCATACTTGTTGTCATACTCAAAACCGGGAATACCCGTTACGATAATATGTATTTTTGCTTGTTTCAATTGCTCTATATCATCTAGTGAAAAAGAGACTACACGAGAGTCATTGTCTTTGTTTTCGCTTACTACTTTCACATCAGCAAAACTACCTGATGATGATTTCACTTTAAACTCTCTCCACCACGTACTATTTTTTAACGTCACATTGGCGGTTACTTTACCTTCAACTACTTTTACTTGCGCTGATAGATTCATATATTCACTCGTTGCTGACTCTTCATTCGTACCGTCTTTTAACACTTGAAAGGGAACGGTATATTGCCCATCTTCATATTGCTTTGCAGCAAATACAGTAGACTGACCTCCTGACAAACTTAAAGCAATTGTAACTAATGCCACTAATAAAATAAACTTATTACGTTTAAACATATGCTATTCTCCTTACAATCGAATATGCCAACACCGGCAACATGAAATTCATGTGCCGGTGCTGATCATTTCTATTTATTTAATTGCTTCTACTAGAAGATAAATCATTTTTGCAGCTTGTGCACGATCAGCTGTATCTTGTGGTGCAAAATATGTTTTGCCAGCAACTTCTGTTCCGTTAACTAATTCTAATTGAACAGCAATCTGTACATTTTTCTGAGCGTAACTAGCAATGTCTGCTTGATCCGCAAAGTCTAGTTCTTTCACTTCTACTTCTACTAATTTTTTATCAGCATATTCTAGTGCACGCACTAACATTGTAACCATATCTTGACGATTGATTTTGCTATTTGGATTGAATTTCCCTTTGTCACCTGCTACAATACCTGCTTTATTAGCAGCTTCAACTTCTGCAACTGCCCAGTCCATCTTTTCCGTTACATCTGCAAATGTACCTTTGTAAGCTTCTGTCGGCAAGTCCAGCGCACGAGCTAATAGTACTGTAAATTGTGCTCTAGTAATAGAATCACTTGGTCCAAATGTCGTGTCTGACGTTCCTTTAATCATTCCTCGCTCTGCAAGCGAAGTAATATATTGTTTTGCCCATGACTTTTCGATATCTTGGAAGTTCACTTCGTTCGCTTCTTCTGTCGTTGCTTTTTTAGCACTAGCTACATCAAAAGAAAGACGAATGTTATGATTTCCTGTGTAATTTTGTGCTGCTACAAAAATTTGTACTTTCGCATTTACGATAGCTGACAAATCTTCTACTTCAAAGGAAATATCTCTCGTATTAGCTGCTTCATCTACACTAACAACTTTGCTATCTACTAGCTCTTTCCCTTGCTCTACTTGAAACTGTTTAATTTGCTCATTATCTGTAAGTGAAACTACAACCGTATGTTTTCCCTCTTTAACCGTTAACTTTGCAGGAGTTTTCATGTATCTGCCCATGGAAGAATCTTTTTCTTCTTTTTCATGCAAAGCTTTAAAATTAATCGTATACTCTCCGTCTGTTAAAGCAGTTGTTTCTGGTTTAGTCGCTTCTTCTTTATCTTTGTTTGTTTCTTTATTTTCTTCTGATGTGTTCGATCCTGATCCGGCATTACTATCTCTACCAAACTTCAAACGAATGTCATAGCTTTTATCGTACTCGCCAAGACCAGGTACACCCGTTACTACGATATGGATTTTGGCATTCAATGGTTGCATATAATCAGCAACTGCAAATTTTACTACTCGTGTATCTTTTTTCGTATCTTCGCTTACAACTTCAACTGCTTTAAAGTTTTTATCAGCAAAAGTTCCCGGTTGTACCGTTTGTGTTTCGAATGATTTCCACCATGCACTATTTTTCAATGTTGCTACAACGAAAGTACCTTTTTCCTCTACCACTAGTTTTGCAGCTGTTTCAATATATTGTGCTGTCGCTGAAGTTTCATCCTTTTTGTCTTGTAGCACTTCAATTGTAATATCATACTCACCTGCTGGTATTTTGTAACCTGCTGCTTGTGCTTGGACAACTGGCAAGGCGATAAACAACGTCAATAACATAGTAATCATGTACTTTAATTTACGATTCATTACATTCTCTCCTCTTAATATATAATTAAATAACAATTATTGCTTTCTATTACGTCTAGCAACGATCCAAACAATAGCCGCTAGAACAACCAAGGCAACGATGACATAAACAACAGTAGATGAAAAGCTAGAACTAGCTTTACTCGCATTATCAGAAGCAAATGATGACGGTGTGAGGTCAGCAGTTTCCACACTTTGCGGATCAAACTTAAATCGAACCGTATATTTGTGGTCGTAGCTTAATTCCGGTATTTGAACGTGCATTTTCATAAAGACAGGTTCACTCAAATCCTCCGGCACAAAAAAAGCTACTTTTCGTGAATCGCTTTCAACGTCTTCTGCGATTACTGCTACATCCTCTACCGAATCCCCATCTACTAATTGTAATGAAGTAACCCACTTGCTATTTTTGATGTCAATTTCAACATGTTGCTTTCCTGCTTGCAAAAAAAGAGCTGCCTTTTTCAAAAAATAATCATTAGCAATCGATACAGAATCATTATCCGCTTGCAACACAACGTAATCAATATAGTACGAACCGTCTGCTAACAAAGACTCTGCTTTTACTTGTGGCGCTATTACTAATGAGACAGACAATAGTGTAAAGCAGATAAGTAGCATAACAACCGCTTTATACTTCTTTCTATATGTATTAACCTCTATTCTTCTTCACCCCTCATTGAGAATGATTCTTGATTACGAAGTATATCATAATCTATTCTAACTAACTTTTGTCAGTATGTTATGATCCTTCACAAAAGTTTCACATAATACGACAAATTTCCGCTTATTATGTGAAAATTATCATTGGACACTTGATTTTAACGTGAAAATAGCCCTATATGCTCCTATATTTGCACATAAAGCTATTCCTTATTGCGTTACTATTGCTTTTCGTTTATTTACAATTGATTCGTCGTTATTACGGTATGTAACAACTGATCAAGTGCTGGATTATAGCCAATACGACCTTCGTAAGCAATCGTACTGTATACTATTTCACCTGCTCCACATGTTTGTTTTCCGATAACTGGTAGCTTACGCTTGTTCCCTAATCCCGATTGAAAGCTCCAATTTTTCGCATAACCAAACACAAGAGGCTCTATCTGCTCCAAATTAACGTACGTATTAGCAATGTAATCTATTTGGTCGTTGGCACCATTATATAGATAGGACAGATCATTCGTTGCAAATTGCTGAAAAGCTGGTCGACTTCGATCTATTGCTACGAATTGTACACGACCTAATTTTCCAACGCCAATCGGCTCACCTGCTACTGTATATGACAATTTCCCTAGCTGATCACTTAGTAAAATGATACGTCCTCCAGCTGTAGCGTAAGCTTGTAGTGCTTGTTCATAAGCTGCAAAACGTTCGCTATCCGATACTACAATTGTTCCAGCGCTCGCTATGTTAGTTTGCTCATTATAGGCTACAGCGTCCAATGCTAATTCACGACAGAGTAATGCTGCTTGTTCACCCAAATACATAATACTCCGCTCTGTGCGTAGAGATGATGGTGCAGCTTGTTCTATCCGAGGAAATACTTCTATCGTCATTCTCTCTTGATTTAGCAATGTCCCATCTTCATGAACTACACTCGCATCGACAAATATAAGCTCTCGCTGCTCTACTATCGGTAATTGCACTGGCACTGTACTAATGTAGTCTGGACGAACGGCATGAATCACTTCCACTCTTTGCTCATAGGAAGCTAATTCTTTATGCTCTGTGCGAACGGTCACTCGTACAGTCACTTTATGCCACTCCACTGCTCGGTCGTTTAATATCCAAGCTTCAACTGGAAGTTTTTCTCCCCCATATGCTGTAAAACGATCGCTACGCAAATGAATGCGAACTGGCTCTAACGAACGCTGATAGGCAAAATAGGCTGGCTTAGGCACCCGATCGACATCAACGACAGCTTTCATCCACCCGGAAGGCCAAGCATCGATTAATAGATGAAGGGCAGTCATGACGACAAGATCAGAACGTCTGCGGAAGGCATCAGTCATCCACTGCGTAGCTAACGCTTGATGTTGCTGACTAGCAGTAATCCAATCATAAATGTTCGTTTGTTCTTCATACCAATCGCCATGCATGCCGTGCGTTTGCGCAGCTTGAATTTTATCAGGTAACCAGTCGGCTTCAACTGTAGCAGGTAACCATTCCGGCGGATAGTACTTCATCATTACTTCGTAATTATCCAAGCCTTCTGCTCCATATTCCCCGCAGCCTGCTTTCCATCCCGCACTAAAAGGTGGCAAATGACCTTTATGCAGCTCACCAATCGGCACGCCATGATTCGTATACCACATCGTATACGTATGGAAATCAGGCATCCCTTCCTTCGTCGGCGGCTCATAATCGCCCTCTACATTTTTCACTACTCGATCTGGATTTTCGATAAAAATAGCTTGTCTAGCTGCTACAAAAAACGCCTCAAGTTCGACTCGCTCTAAGTGGCGATGGCTTTTGAAGCGACGTTTGCTTGGCTTATCTGCTGCCGTTGGTTCGTTAATAAAACTGACCATGATCGTTGATGGATAACTTCTCACTAATCGTTCCATCTCCGCTGCTTGGCGAACAGCCTCTGCAAACTGATTGCGACGCAAAAAACCGAATAGCGGTAAATCCGTTTGATTCATCATTCCCAGTCGATCCAAATATTCATATATTTCGGGCTGTACCGGACGCTGTGTTAACCGAATATAATTCATATTGCACAGTTTGGCGATCAAAATATCATCGATTAACTGCTCATAATCGTTGCGCATAACACAAAGCTGCAAATGCCCCATTTCATTCGCACCACGCAATATAATCGGTTGGTTGTTTAAGTACAACGTTCCCTTTGGAGTTGCTGTTTCATCCATATGAAAACTGCGAATACCGAACTGGCGATCTTGCACATCTAGCAATTGCTGTTCCATATAAATATGGGATCGAGCTACATAAAGATACGGCGTGTCCGGCTCCCACTTTCGATATTCCTCTAGTGGCATGCGGTAGCGATAATAGTTAACCCCTGGTCCGGCATACTCTACTGAAAAAGTGAGTCCTGTATACGATTGCCCCATGAAATTACGTGGATAAATGGCTAATTCAATCGTCAAATTTTTCATGAGCTGATCGCGTGTATTCATCACATCGAGCCATACTTCTACCGCATCTTGCTCTAGTAGTGGTCGTACAAACATATCTTGCACATGCAGCTCCGACCGTTCTTCTATATAAACAGCTTGATAAATTCCGCCACCTGGCGGGCAATGATGCCAGCCTTCTATCGGATCATCCCATCCCATTCCAGTAGCTGCATATAACTTATCTCCATCGAGATTACTACCATTGACACCGAGCGTTGGATAATCGTTATCCACTTGTACAACGAGCGTATTGTTCGATTGCACGATGTCTGTAATATCAAATGAAAATGGAGCAAAAAAACCTTCATGCGAGCCGACACATTTATCGTTAACGTAAACAGTTGCTTTATAATCGACACCTTTGAATATAAGAAATATTCGTTTGCCCGGTGCTACCGTTCCATAAGTAAAAGATGTTCGGTAGTACGCTGTCCATTTGCCCGCTTCTTTCGTTGGACCCCGAAAGTCAGGAACCGTCAGTTGTTCCCATTCGCCCTCACCTAATAGCACATTAGAAAAACGATTATCTTCCTTCTGGTGATAGCGGAATTGAAACTGTTGCAATGGTTGTTGCTTACGTTGCATCTCATGCGGTAATACATGATTAGCTAAAAAAGGTTTATATTTCACTCGCAGTTCAGCGAGTTGTTCGTTAAAACGTTGTAAATCCTCCGCATAGCTCGGAGCAGCTGCAACTGGTGCAGAACTAGTTGACGGTAACATATATGTTGTTGTCATCGGCACCGGAGTAGCAGCTACTAGTTCGTAGTTTGCCGATTGTACCCCTTCTCGAGCGATAGCAGCGAATTGATCGTTACTAGTAGACGACATATTCTCATTCCTCCTAGACACTTATTCCTACATTATAGAATAAGGAGAATAGATTCACTTCAGCTATATTGCTCAAAGGTTACACTTTTTTGCTTAAACTACTCATTTTCATCTTGTTGCAAAGTTATCATATAAGTGGTCGAGCTATTTCCTTCGAATGACACCATATGCTGACCAGTTACTGGATCTGCTTGCGTAGTTGTGTACGCTACTTGCTTCCCAGATGCATCAACTATTTGTACAGGATGCTGATACTTTACCGATATTACGCCAGCTTGATCTGGTGTAATGGTAGCTTCGAGCAGCTTGCCTGCTTGCCACGCTACATCACATGTATATCCTCCTCTAGCACGCAGCCCTGTCACACGACCATTGCACCAATTGCTAGGCAAAGCAGGCAATAGCTCAATGAACGGTTGGTGCGATTGCAGCAGCAATTCAATGATGCCAGCAACAACTCCGAAATTTCCATCGATTTGGAATGGAGGGTGAGCGACTAAAAAGTTCGTATACAAACCACCACGTAAAAAGTCCATCTCCCCATCATCTTCTGTTAACACTAGCAAGTTACGTAATAGTTGAGTAGCACGATCGCCGTCTTTTAATCTCGCCCATAGTGCGACTTTCCACGCCAGTGACCAACCTGTACCACCGTCTCCACGTATGTTCAATGTTGTACGAGCAGCCTCATATAATTCCGGCGCTGTTTCTTCTCCCCAAGCATAGCCTGGATATATATCATACAAATGGGAGACGTGACGATGATGCTCGTCTTCGTCGCCATAATCCTCAAGCCATTCTTGTATGTTGCCACGAGTACCTATTTTAGGTAGAGGCAGCTTAGGCAGTACATGCTTAATTTGTGCCAGTTGTTCATTCTCTTCAAGCTGTAATATTTCTGCCGCTTGCAAACAATGGCTAAACAATTCTCTAATGACACTCATATCCATCGTAGTAGCAATGCTTAGTGCTGGTTCTCTTCCATCTGCAAGCTTAAAGCGGTGCTCTGGAGAAGTCGATGGACTAGTGACGTACGCTCCATCTTCTGCTTCATACATATAATCCAAACAAAATTGCGCAGCAGCGAGCATAACAGGGTAAGCAGTATCGCGCAAATATTCCGTATTTTGGTTAAAGCGATAATGTTCCCATAGATGCGCACATAACCAAACGCCACCCATCGGCCAATTCGCCCAGAGCGGATTACCGTGTCCATAATCTCCCGGTGGCGCTGTTTGTCGCCATATATCGGTATTATGGTGAGCTGTCCAGCCACGACTTCCATAATTGATAGCCGCTGTTTCGCTACCAGTTTGTGCTAACTCAGTAATAAACGCTAGTAGCGGTTCATGACACTCTGCTAGATTAGCTGTTTCTGCTAGCCAATAGTTCATTTCGGCATTAATATTTAACGTATAATTACAGCTCCAGATCGGTCT
This sequence comes from Paenibacillus yanchengensis, assembly GCF_042684845.1. Classification (NCBI taxonomy): domain Bacteria; kingdom Bacillati; phylum Bacillota; class Bacilli; order Caryophanales; family Paenibacillaceae; genus Paenibacillus; species Paenibacillus yanchengensis. Next base: position 19,211 of record NZ_JBHUMH010000043.1, read on the forward strand.
AGCATCACTATTCCAAATTCCTTGCAAATTGGCTGGCTGCGTCCCAGGTCGCGAAGACGAAATAAGTAAATAACGCCCATATTGAAATAGTAGTGGAATGAGCGAGCTATCTCGGATTCCCCATTCGGTCAACCTTTTATCCGTCGATAGCGTTTCTTCTATCTGTGGCATATCGTTTGTTGCTATGTCAAAACTTACCCGCTTATATAGCGCTTGATAGTCACCCACATGTCGCTGGTATAGTTGATCGTACGTCTTTGTAGCTACTAGATTCATTCGATCTGTTAACTGCTTACTAATAACTGTTGCTGGTGTATTTGGCAGTTGATCAAAACCGGCAAACCCTGTTTCCGCATCAACAATAATAATAATCTCCTGCGCATTATCTATGTGAACACCATTATTAGAAACTGTTACTTTCGCTAATTCATCCGTTCTCCATTCTAGACGACTTTCAAAACGCATGGCATTCGTCGTCGCTTCATCACCGTAACGAATCGGGTGAGCGGTATTATAATAGTTGGGCATTACTTCTTCTGGACAATAACCTTGTACCCGATAATAATCGTCTCCCCAGCTAGAGGTAGAACGAAGTGGACTATCCAACCACATTCTTATGTTCAACCCACCCGGCTTACTACTAGTCAGACGATAGATTAAAGCTTGATCAGGAGCAGAAGCTATTAATTCCCGCTTATACTCTACATCACCGATGCTGTAACTAACTGTCGCCGTTGCATTATCCAAGTTGAGTGTACGACAATATTGTTTTGTAAAATGACCGTGATAGAAACGAATGTGCAAGTCTCCCAATGGCATATAGGATTGCGTATAAGGACCCATCATCGCTTGTTTACTTAATGCCTCGGCTGCTTCATATTCTCCTGCTGCTATATGCTCTCTAACTTGTGGCAATACTTCTAGCGCCTGTGGATTATTCCAGTCTCGTGGAAAGCCAGACCATAGCGTATCTTCATTAAGTGCAATTCGTTCCAGATCATTTCCTCCGAATACCATCCCACCCAAACGACCATTCCCGACAGGTAATGCTTCCGTCCATATTCTCGCTGGCTTATGATAGCGCAAATTCATTATTTCACCTCGTTATATTGATTTGATTGTATTGTTTATTGTTGTTTCTCTGTCAAATTGTACTCTGCAAGTATCGTACTTATTTTAACCGGTTGTCCGCCCAACTGAACACTTCTCGTCATCGCTTCCATAATAGCTAATGTATGAATCGCTTCGTTCGCATCTGGAAGTGGATCACGTGCCGCATCCAAACAATCAGCAAAATATTCGATATAGTTTTGGTACTCACCCGCATGATGACTAGTACCGCCAAAGCGGAAATAATAATCTTGTTTTTCTTCAAAACTAGTAGTCTGTGCTGGCTGTCCCGTAAATTTCGTATGATATAGCAAATTAGAATATTCTGCTCTACTCGTCCCTTTTGATCCGCGCAACACACATGCTATCGATGGCTCTACTGCAAGATCAAGCGTTGGTAACGTATAATCTCCACTTATTTGTGCTATTTGTCCTTGTTCATTACGCATTAAAAATCGGAGTGAATCCCAAACTTCCAGATTATGCTCTAAGGAATTTTCACTGGTGCGAGCAAATCCCATTACTTCTGTTACATCAGGCAAATACCATTTAACCAAATCAACAGCATGAATCATAAAGTTATACATCCAACTAAAGCCAGCTTGTTTACTCCATCCTTTTTCCAAAAACCAACGACCGTCCGTAATATATTGCGTTTCTACAACAGCTAATTCACCATGGTTACCCGCTTCAAAATCACGACGCTGATGTAACATCGGTTCAAAAAAACGAGAACTTTGTCCAATAAATAATTTGCGATCCGTCTGTGCCATTAACGCTAACAATTCAGAAGCTTGTTCTAACGAATGAAGAACTGGCTTCGTACAAATAACATGCTTTCCAGCTAAAACCGCTTGTTTAATATGGGTAAAATGTAATTGATCCGGTGTATAAATAGCAATGACGTCAATGTTTTCATTGGCTAACATCGCTTCATAAGAAGTCGTCCAATTATTAAAAGAGAATTCTTGTTCACGCTCACGGCATAGCTGCTCGTTCAAATCGCATACTTGTACAAGCTCCCACTGTTTACTTTGTAACGCAGCCGACATAATACTACGACCTTCCCCTAATCCGACAACACCCATCCGATATTGCTGACTCATCATCGCTCTCTCCCCAAACTAAATTTTAGTATAACATTACTTCAAGTATAGTAAATATTCAACTAAAATACCTGCAATCTGTTCCTTTAAAGTTGTCATTTTGTCCGTTTAGCCTTATGATAGGAACAAAATAACAGGTTTGGCATGTAGTTTGTTTAGATAAACCAATGTCATAACTGTTATGCTGTAAGCCATTTTATGAAGGAGGCTGTTTATAGTTGAAAACATTTGTACCAGCTTTTGGCGTACAAGGCTCTGTGATGGGTTGGGATGATCCATGGGGCAAACATTTGTCAGACGTAACGATGCGCACTGGAACAGGTAGAATTGTCCCTTCGCAAGATACGCCACCCGATGCTTCTACCTTTATGGAAGCGATTAAACGACTTGGTTACGCCTTTTATGTTCATCATTTGTTTCCCGGTGGAGAAGATCTAGCACCATTACTACAAGATGCAACTCAATTTGATATCGACGTTGTACTTGGTAATGAATACGGTAACATTAACGGTCCTTGGATCGCAGGAACCAATCGTTACGATATACCGACAGACTTTATAAAACAAGCGCTGCAATCTGGAAAATTGGCTGGGCTACTGTATGACGAGCCAGAACATTTGCAAATTAACGCCGCCCAATATCGCAAAGATAGCTGGTCACCACACTTTGGTAATATTGAAGCAATATCTATGGAAGCAGCTCAGCAGCAGTATGTAACCGCTATCGAGCAACAAGTAGCTGCCATTCATCAGGCTACTGCTCCTGCCGAACTTCCCGTTATAGCAGAGCATGTATTTCCAACAATGTTTCACGCCCACGCGAGAGCTGGTATGACACTTGCTCCCAAAATGATGAAGGAATCATTCCAATCATTGCAATTAAGTACAGCGCTTGGCGCAGCCAAACAATACAAAAGACAACTATGGATTTGTTCTGACTTATGGGGACCAGATGTTGGTAATTGGTTTATTCGCACTTCCGGATTTCCTGGGCACTCACCAGCAGAATTCGCTGCTGCTTTGCAGCTTGGTTATCACTTCGCACCCGACCGCTTGTTTGTAGAAAACATTGACGGCATATTACAGCATAAAAATGGACAGTTCCATAACACCGAATTCGGTGATATTTGGGAACAATTCCGTTATGAATATGTACCACAGCATCCACTCGCTTATCATCATTCGGATGCTACAGCAGATATTGTACTCATTCATTCCGACGACAGTAACTATGGACAAAATGAACGACCATTTGGAATACGAGAGCTAGACATGCCTACAAGTAGCAATAGCATATTTGCTGCTTGGCATCTGATCAGCCATGAGCAAATTCCTGCACACGGTAGTTGTTTGCATATTCCTGGCTACAAGTTTCCACGCCATGCATTGCAAAAAGGCACCGTCCAGTATCCGCTAGAGCAAGGAGTTAGTACCGACATATACGGAGAAGGAATTCATCCGTTATTCCAAGCGGCTAACAACGTACTTGTATTTGATGGCTACGTGTCAAAGGATATTATCGGTCAACCAAAACTGATTATTCTAGCTGGCAGTTATATTTCCAGCACAACACTACAAGCCGTTCGTCAATTAGCAGAAGCCGGCTGCACCGTTATCGCTTGCAAGCATTTATTGCCAGTAGAGCTACAACAAGAAAAACAGTTTGCTAGTGGCGGTTTATGGTTACCTGTCGAGCAACTTCTTAGCGAGCAAGCTCGGGCAGCTGCCGCACCACATCTAGGCAAAGCTGACCAATGGAAACAACGTTTTGGCAATTATGAATTACTCATTACACCACAAGATCAACAAGGTTTTGCCGTAAATATCGAAACGATCAATCTGTAACTCTTGCACACCTAAATATATATAATATAGCTCCTACGTTGTATATAAAATATAAGTAAGAGCCTGCGCCGTTAAAATTTAACGAACAGGCTCTTACTTATACTCGTATTTTTACTTATATTTATACTTACTCTTATCCTTACCTTTACCCTTACTTACTAGATTAACATGTGTTCATTAACTCATTAGTACTTAACCATTTCATTCGACAAAACAACAACGTCCCCCTCTTAGATTTGCCCCTTTGCAAGCGTATCCCATTCGCTCAGCATTCCTGTAGAGCGTTAAATTTAGACTTTGTAATTAATGAAGCATCCCTATAGGATAGAGATAGGCCGGACCAAGGCACTATTCTATCTTAGGAGATGCTCTACTATGAAGTTTAAA
>NZ_JBHUMH010000044.1:0-30294 GCF_042684845.1 Paenibacillus yanchengensis
TTTTACCAGTAACGGTAGTTGGCTCTTCTAGCTTGTTGTTTGTACCTTTTTCCAAGTGATGAACAGTGATCGTTTGATCCGCTGCTGTGTAGTAGAACGTATAAACGTTGCCGCTACGTTTCACCACGTAATCAACTTTTGCATCACCATCTACTTCGTAACCATTAATCTGTAACGATTGTAGGGTTACTGTTTTTCCTGTTTTACCAGTAACTGTAGTTGGCTCTTCTAGCTTATCATTTGTACCTTTTTCCAAGTAACGAATAGTTACTTCCTGCACATTTGGTGTGTAGTAGAACGTATACTCGTTGCCTACTCGTTTAACCGTGTAGTTAACTTTTGCTTCTCCATCTACTGTGTAACCAGGGATCACAACGGAACTTAGTTTGATCACTTCACCCGTTTTACCTGTGGCAGTAGTTGGCTCTTCTAATTTTGTATTCGTTCCTTTTTCCAAGTGATGAATCGTTACCTCTTGGTCATTCGCCTTATACTGGAATATGATGCTTGCATTCTCTGCTGGCATTGTTCCTGTTACTTTACCGGCTTGAAGATTTCCAATTAATGAAGAATTATTAGGACTAATATTAATGCTTTGTAAAGTATATCCTGGTATATTAACTTGTTGTTTATCAATTGTAGAACCATATTTTACAGTAGCTATAGTAGGATCAACTAAGTTATCAATGCCTACCATATGATTAACACTTAATTCAAATGGTTTATTATTATATCCAAACCACACCGTTGACGATGGATTTGTTACTGTAACAGATTGTGAAGTAGGATTTGTTCCCACTGTTAAATAATAATCGCTATATGCTGCTGCTAATGTTGGAGCTGGAACATTATAGCTATTTCCTACAGGCAGAGCCTCGTTATTATTGTGTTTATGATAGCCAGAGTAAAGTCGCTGTGCTTTATCTCGATCGACTACATCACCATCTGCATTAACCGGTTGACCTGCAGCATTCACTTTATACGCTATAACTTCAATAGATCCTCTACCGATACTTACTTGTGGTACTTTAAACTCTTTGGAAGTATTCTTTCCTTTTGCATCCGTATAATGAATCGTTGTTGTTTTATTCGTCGGGTACAATACATCTGATTGAGGATTCTTTGACGAATCAATTACTACACGATACGTTAATGTAGCCGGATTACCTTCTGTAATATTTCCAATTTTCCAAGTAAAGGTCTCTGTTTGGCTGTTCCATTCCATCGTTCCTTGAGATATTGTATAAGAAGAATTTGAACTACCTACCCTATTAAACATATCACCCATTGGATCGGTTACTACGGCATCTTCTGCAGCAAAAGATATTTCACTAGCTACATCGTTATAAATTTTCTGCAGATCTTGATCTGTTGCTTGATAATACTTTGGACTATTTGTAGTAGTGTCGAAAGATGCTACATCTTTTAATGTTTTTTTAGCATTATCATTGTCTCCTACATTAAGACCTACACTATAAATATCAATACCTGCTTTTTGAGCTAATCTTGCTTGGGAGATGGTCGCAATACCGTTATCTGCAACAACATACTTATTAGCTATTCGATACCAATACGAAGAGCCTTCGTTATAATTCGGTTTAGGATCCCACCATCCAGACCAAGCTTCTTCTAATTTATAATCTGATCCCGAGCCACGAACACTACTATAATCAAAACCAGTAATCTCGTAGTTATGATTATTGTGTTTCCAGCTACTATCTTTTGCAGCCGTTCCTTTATAACTATACGTCGGCTCTCCATCACTCAGCACAACCATGATTTTATTATTAGCAGAACTACCACTTAATAAATCTTGTGCTTGCTTAATACCAGCTTGGATGTTTGTTCCGCCGCTAGCTGAAATGCCATCAACAGTATTCTTCAAACTTTGTTTCTGCGAAACATCTTTAAATCCCCCAGAAATACTGCTCGCACTATCACTAAAAGAAACTAAGGCAATTTTTACATTGGATTGTGGGATCAATAAGTTATCAATAAACTTATTAGCTGCACTTTTCATACTTTTTAGAGGGTTGCCCTTCATACTTCCGGATCTATCAAGTACTAATACAACGTCAGACGATCCGCTAGTTAAATTCTTTCCTTCGACTGTTAATGTAATATCCCACTCGCCTTGTTTACCAGGTACAGGCTTTGCTTCCTTCGATAAATTAATAGCACCAGGATTCGGCCATATCAATTCATCCGATTGATTAGCAGCGAATACACCAGTAGGAATCAATCCAAAGGTGAGAGTCAGTAAGCACAACCAGGTGACTACTGATCTAAACCTTTTGCTCATTGTTTATCCTCCTTATATTTTCTTTTTTTTCAATAATTGAAACAAACACACCTCCTCAAATATTAAATTAACGCTTCTATCCAACATTTTCTGTAGTTTGAATTACAGTTTATTTAAAATTGGATAGTTTGAAACGCAAAAAAGCTACAATTAAACAAATGTTAATTGCAGCTGGACAATCATAGGTTACAAATTCTGTACCTTTAGATTCCTTGGCTTTGCGACCTAATCTTTCGACTAGTGTGCCCGTATTTAATTGGTAAGAAAATACCGCTTTCGCTGGATTGACTTCAGTATAAATTCAGATGAAATAATTGTCAATTGATTTTTTTGGTAAAAGAACGATTTTCAAGTACCTTGTACCTATTTTATTTGAAAAAAATATGAAATATCATTAATTAATCCCGGTAAATTTTATTCAATAAACCTTAATATCTACATACATTAATATATTAACCTTACTTAACCAACCAAAAAACCATTACTAAAGACCTGTTTATGTTTTCGCTGTTAGTCTTTTTCCGCTTACTACTGATCCTCTCGTATCATACAAACTCTAAGTAATATCGTAAAATGTGCAGCCTCATCAGTCAATGCACATTCTTCCATTTTATTTGGTAATTTATATTAAATAAAATGGTGGCTAACATAAACGATAGTTGGATTGTGCCACCACAAGTATATCCATATGGCGGGCATGTTGTAGTAATGGACGAAGCAAAGCAGAATTCATCTGACCGATTATCATTTGTGTAGCAGTTACTTCATTAGCTTTCTCTAGCAACAACAACACTTTTTCTTTCTGAAGCTTCATATTTACTACGACAAAATGTCCTCCTAATCGTTTAGTCATCGCAGCCAGTTGTTCACATCTTTTAGTTTGTTCTACTTGTGTTGTTTGCTTTCTCCTATTCCCATCATTCATGTAAACGACAAACCAATCAGCTTTTAGCCGATGAGCAATCCGAAAACCTCGACGAATTAACCATTCCGCTTCAGCAGACATCGTAACTCCCACTACAATCGTTTCTTCCCCTTTCCACTCCGCAGCGGTCGCTTCTGTTCTTTCCCATCCTTCTAATCGTTCATCTACGTCGTCCGCTACTTCTCGCAATGCCAATTCTCGTAGAGCAATTAAATTTTCCAGCCGAAAAAAATGATATAGCGCTTGTTCTACTTTGTGTTGTTCATATATTTTGCCGTTACGCATCCGCTCCTGCAATTTTTTTGGTGGTATGTCGATTAATTCTATTTCGTCTGCCAGTTGTAATATATAATCAGGAACTGTTTCTCGTACATCAACACCAGTCAATCGCTCTACAGCATCATGCAAGCTCTCAATATGTTGGATATTTATGGTCGTTATAACAGAAATACCAGCATCAATTAATTGTAAAATATCTTCATAACGTTTCTTATGATGACTGAACGGCATATTGGCATGAGCCAATTCGTCTATTAAAACAACTTCAGGATTGTTTGCAATAATAGCGGCTACATCTAATTCTTCTAACTGTATTCCATGATACTGCTCTTTTCTACGAGGAATAATAGTTAGTTTTTCAATTTGATCATAAGTTTCCTTCCGCCCATGTGTTTCTAATAACCCAATAGCTACTTGAATTCCTTGTTGCAACAAACGATTGCCTTCCCGCAACATTGCAAACGTCTTACCCACTCCTGGCGCTGCCCCAACATAGATTTTCAGTCGTCCTTTATGAAGTTTCAGTGCTTCTTTCTTCACTTCTAGTTCACTTAATCGGCGAAACGATTGTGCTTTAACCGGTTGCCTACGTGTCGGCAAAATCCGCTCCCCCGCTTCTGAACGATCTGCCACTATATATAAGTCGATATCACTACCCGTCATTCGTTTCATTAAACGAGTCGCCAATGTACCAGTAATTTTTTCTTTCCACGAACTACGCTTAGAGTGACCAATGACGATTCTTGTAATGTGCCGAGCTTGTGCGTATTGGACAAACTCTTCAGCTAGTCTCCTTGGTGAAGCTACGACTACTTCTTCGAAGGTAGCTTCTAGTTTTTGTACCAATGCTAGTGTTGACTTTTTGAAGGCAAGTGCTTCTTTCAATAGTTTTCGGTTTGCTACAGCGAAATGAACAACTGACAAATCTCCACCTAATCGTCGTGCCATTTGCTGTCCACGCCTAATGTGAATCGAACTGTTCCAGTAGTATTGCACGGCAACAAGTATATGTTCCGATATCCCTCTTACACTGGACAACCCTTGTTGCTTACGAAACTTTTCTAAGCTATCATTCACATCTTCCGCCACTAAACGTAAAGCCAACTCACGTAATTTTTCAATTTTTTTATGCTCCAACCATTCCCTGCTAGTTTGCTGACTATTTTCCTTCCAGCGTAACAATATCGTTTCTGCTGAACCATCTAGTAATTGAATGTCATCCGCTAGTTCTAAAATGGCAGTCGGTACAATTGCAGTTGGCACAATGTTAATCCAACTTACAGCTAGTTCCGCTACTGCATCAAGTTCATATATATTCACTGTTGTAATAACACTAATCCCTTGTTCGAGCAAATAAAGAACATCTTCCCAACGTTCGGCGAACTTCTCATTCGGTTGATTGGCATGCGCCAATCCATCGACGAGTACTACTTCTGGATGGCGATGCAGTAGAGCAGCAATATCCAAATCATATTGCTGCCCTTGTACTTCATCTATCCACTCCTTGCCCGCTATCTGTTCTAATTGTTGCAACGGCAATGCTACACCTTCTATAGATCGCCCAAGTGCTGCCCAAACTACATCAATATTTTGCTGCTTCAACTCTTGTGCTTCTTGTAATAATTGATACGTTTTGCCTGTTCCACTTACCGCACCAATAAAAATCTTCAATTTACCTCGCCGCAGCTTAGCAAGTGATTGTAACAATTCCTCTGTTTTCTTTCTACGAAACAAGTCCATTACGATGATATTATTTCATTTAATGCTAGATTAAGCTGCAAAACATTAACACGTGGTTCGCCAAATATCATCAAATCACGCTGCTCCGTATGCTGCTTAACTAACGCTAATAATGTAGCTTCTGAAACACCTGTTTCTTTACTAATACGAGGAATTTGAACATTCGCTGCTTGCGGACTAATATGCGGATCAAGCCCAGATGCAGAATTGGTTAGTAACTGGATAGGCACTTGATCAAGTGCTACATCTGGATTTTTCTTCTCCCACTCCGCAATAGTTTCTTTCATACGATCCAACAGTGCTGGATTAGAAGGTCCATAGTTGTTCGAGCCCGATGCTTCCGCTTGATAGGAAATACTAGACACTCGTCCGTGGAAATAGGTAGGTTGATTGAACTGCTGTCCGATTAATACAGAACCAACGACTACTCCCGCTTCATCCTTTATTAAACTACCATTCGCTTGTTTTGGCATCAGCAGTTGTGCAACACCTGTACTGAGCAAAGGGTATACCAAACCACATAATAGAATGAACAATAAGCACAACCGCAATACAGACAACATATAAGTTGTTACCAACATTTTCTCCGCACTCATCGATTCCTTCATCATCACAACTCCTCCCTACAACCACATAGACACGATTACATCAATTATTTTTATGCCAACAAATGGAGCAATGACTCCACCAACACCAAATACAAGTAAGTTACGTTGCAACAATTGAGCCGCATGAACCGATTTGAAAGCTACCCCACGCATCGCAATTGGAATGAGCAAAGGAATAATAATGGCATTAAACATTAATGCAGATAAAATAGCCGATTGTGGTGTAGATAAACCCATAATGTTAAGTATATTCATCTCCGGAATAGCAACCATAAACATCGCTGGAATGATGGCAAAATATTTGGCAATATCATTAGCCACACTAAAAGTAGTCAGTGCCCCCCGAGTAATAAGCAATTGCTTACCAATGCCAACCACTTCAATTAACTTCGATGGATCAGAATCAAGATCGATCATATTCGCCGCTTCCTTAGCAGCGGTCGTTCCACTATTCATCGCAATCCCCACATCGGCTTGTGCCAGCGCAGGAGCATCATTCGTCCCATCTCCCGTCATCGCTACCAGCTTACCTTCGCTTTGTTCCCTCTTAATAAGAGCAATTTTGTCTTCAGGTTTACTCTCGGCAATATATTCGTCCACTCCCGCTTCATGAGCAATCGTTTTTGCAGTTAGTTCATTATCTCCCGTACACATAATCGTTTTAATTCCCATTTGGCGCAATTGAGCAAATCGTTCCTTCATCCCAGGCTTCACCGTATCTTTCAAATAAATTAGCCCATATATATGATCATCCATCGCAACTGCCAGTGGCGTACCTCCAAGTGAGGCTATACTATTACCTTGACTATCTAAATCATCAGGTACAACGCCTCCTTGTTCCAACACCCATTTCTTTATCGCCGATATCGCACCTTTACGTACTTTTCGACCATCTGCCAAATCAACACCGCTCATTCTCGTTTCTGCACTAAACAGCTCTATAACCGCCGACTGCGCGATAGTTTCGTCAACGATAAAATTACTTTGTTTCGCCCACGTAAGTACAGATCTTCCTTCTGGCGTTTCATCATTTAGCGAACTAATGACTGCCCATTGTACCAATGGTTCCAACGAAGCACCTTTTACTGGAATACAATCGCTAGCCATCCGATTACCAAATGTAATTGTTCCTGTTTTATCCAAAATTAATGTATTGATATCCCCTGCCGCTTCTACTGATCGACCCGACTTCGCTACAATATTAAATCTAGTGACCCGATCCATCCCTGCCACACCAATTGCTGATAACAAGCCGCCGATGGTCGTAGGAATTAAACAAACAAGCAAAGCGATCAATACTGGTATTTCTAATGAAACGTGTAAAAAGTCAGCAATCGGAGCCAACGTGACAACAACGATCAGAAAAATTAAAGTTAATGTAATTAACAACGTATTAAGTGCTATTTCAATTGGCGTTTTCTTTCGTTTCGCTCCTTCTACTAGCGTAATCATTTGATCAATAAACGATTGACCTGGTTCAGTAGTAATTTTCACTTGAATCATATCACTTACTACTCTCGTACCACCCGTCACTGAATTAAAATCTCCACCAGCTTCTTTCATCACCGGTGCAGATTCTCCCGTAATCGCTGACTCATCTACAGACGCTACGCCCGCAATTACTTCCCCATCACCAGGAATCATTTCTCCTTCCGTCACCTGAACAATGTCCCCGATATGCAGCTCTGTCGCAGCAACTTCCTCAATCTGATCGCCCACTAATTTACGAGCCATAATTTCTTGTTTTGTTTTTTTGAGTGACGCTGCTTGCGCCTTCCCTCTACCTTCCGCCAATGCTTCCGCAAAGTTCGCAAACCATACTGTTCCTAACAAAATAACAAAAACTGCAATGTTAAAACCTCTACTCCCATTCGCTTGAAAATAATGAGGAAACAGTATCATCAACAGGACTAGTAAAGCACCCCATTCTACGACAAACATCACCGGATTTTTGATCATATGAACAGGATTGAATTTTACTATGCTACTTACTAGTGCTTCTTTTATTATTTTGGAAGAATTACTCGTTTTTTGATCGATACTCATCTTTACTTCCTCCATTTATTTCATTCTATTTGAAAAGAGTTACATGTTCAGCAATCGGACCTAACGCTAATACCGGTAAAAAAGTCAAAGCGCCGATAATAATAACGACTCCAATTAATATGGTTACAAACAATCGATTATCTGTTCGCAATGTTCCAATCGTTTCTGGAAGTCGCTGTTTCTGTACCATGGACCCTGCTACCGCAAGTAAAGCAACCATCGATACGTAGCGACCGAGCAGCATCACGATGCCTGTAGTTATATTCCAAAAGGATGTATTATCGCTTAATCCTTCGAATCCAGAGCCATTGTTAGCAGCAGATGACGTAAACTCATATAATATTTGCGACAAACCATGATATCCGCCATTACTGATTGCTCCCACTCCTGCTTCTGTCAATACAGCTATAGCTGTCGGCACAAGTATAATAAGTGGATGCACTGTAATTGCAATGGCAATTAACTTCATCTCTTTCGCTTCGATTTTTCTACCTAAAAATTCCGGCGTTCTACCAACCATCAAACCACATAAAAAGACAGCCAGTATCGCATACATCAACATATTGACAAGTCCAACACCGTCACCGCCAAAAACACTATTGAGCATCATTTGGAACATGGCAGCCATTCCGCCAAGTGGTGTCAGCGTATCATGCATATTATTAACCGTACCTGTCGTTGCTGCTGTAGTTACTGCTGTAAACAGTGCCGACTGAGCGATACCAAATCGCGTCTCTTTTCCTTCCATACTTCCCTGTGACGTATCTACACCAAGCGATGACAACGCTGGATTACCACGCATCTCTGCTGTATAGGTTAACGTTAAAAAACCGATAAACAATATTAGCATCGCACTGAAAATAATCCAGCCTTGTTTCCTTTTACCCGCAAATTTTCCAAAAGTGTACGTCAATGATGCTGGAATACACCACATCGATAATATTTCTAACACGTTCGTCAGTGGGCTAGGATTTTCAAACGGATGCGAAGAATTAACTCCGAAAAACCCGCCTCCATTCGTGCCCAAATGTTTAATTGAAACTAACGAAGCTACTGGTCCTATTGCCATCTGTTGCTGCTCTCCTTCAAGTGTCGTTGCTTGTATCGTTCCGCCCAACGTTTGCGGCACTTTTAAGCCAACCAACACGAGCATAATTACAAAAGCAAGCGGAATTAACAATCGAGTATGAGCTTTTACAAAATCGCTAAAAAAGTTACCCAACGCTTTGCCTTTACTAGTTAAACCTCGGATAAATGCAATTGCAACAACGATTCCCGTCGCAGCCGATGTAAACATCATCATCGTAATAACAGCCATTTGTGAAAAATAAGATACCCCTGTTTCGCCACTATAATGCTGCAAATTGGTGTTTGTCATAAAACTGATCACTGTATTAAATGATAACGACGACTCCATGCTGTCAACATCACTTGGGTTGAACGGCAACAGATGCTGGATACGTAAAATAACAAAGCTAATCATAACGAACAATGCGTTGGTCACTAGTAAACTGATCGTATATTGTTTCCAGCTCATCGCTACTTGTTGCTTCACGCCAGTTAACCGAAATATCATTTGCTCCACTCGCCCAAAAAGACGATCCGTACGATTAGGTTGGTCTGAAAAAATATAATACATATATGTTCCAAGCGGCTTCACGATCAACGTTACAAGTATGATGACCACTGCCAACTGTATAAAATCCATCACTTTCTGCCTCCTAATCTCACTTCATCTTCTATAACTTCTCTACTTGCAGTAAAGCAATTACTAAATAGACAAACAAAAATACGACACTAACGAGTACAACCTCCATCCTTTTCTACCTCCATGTACAACTATTTTTATTTCACTACACCTATATTCCGTCGCACGCTTAGTGCGTATTATGTGGTATTAAAAAAGACACATTCAAACTATTTGTATGAATAACGTAATCAGCGCCAAGCCCTTTATAGATCGTTTTAATATGATCACAGTTCGTAATAACGAAGATAGCTCTTCCCGTCCATGCACGGCAGATCGACACATAACGACAACATGTTGCCAGATCTTGCTCGAATAAATAGACGTAGCTAATCATCCATTCCGGAATAACCCATGGATTCGCTATCGACGGATCTAACAAAATCACTTGCTGTGCGCCTAACATTCTCAGTAATCTCGCTTCTTCATCACAAGCTGCTAATGCTATAACCGGAACATTACGTTTCACTAGCTCTGCCAAAAATAATTTCCCAGCCTTATTAGGTGCTGACACTAATACAAATTCATCCAGTGTCATCCTGATCGCTCTCCTTTTTCAAAAATGTATGCAACAAAAAAGAAGCTGCACGAAGAGGTAGCTCTTCGTCAGCTTCTTAGGCACAGGAAAATAAACCGTGTCTATGGATGACAAATGTTGCCTCTCTCTATCACACAATGCTACTGAAAGCTTTGTCTGATGGTACGCTTACGAGGTTAGCTGTCGGATTCGGGCTGTGAGAGTAGCCCTACTTATACTAATCAACCCATGGTTGTTAATTAGTATAAGATTCACCCCTGATCATCTGCCTTCGACTCTCACATCGAAAGCAAACCATCGATTGGTTCCCCCGTTTTCCAGTGGAAATTCAGCGCTGACAAATGATAAAAGATTACTGTATCACCGTGTTTACAAACTAAGATGATACCCTTTATCCTGTCAATTAAATTGCTTGAAACGAATCTTACTCCTACTGCAACAATTTGTAAAGAGATACAAACTGGCAGTAATCGTCAATTTACCTCTATTCACTTCAACTGTATTACATTATCTCCTTTTATCTCAGCCACACGTCGTCATGCTCTTATATTTACAATAAAAAGCAGATCTTTACTCCTTTTCGACAATATTATTTCCAAGGAAATACTCTTCTCGACAATGACTAACTACAGTTACTAACATTAGACATAAAAACGCAAAAAAACGGCACTCACTTTCGCAAGAAAGTAGTACCGTCTTCTGATTTGATATCTATTTTAAAAATAATGCCTCGCATTTTGTTAACTACAGTAATGATTAGTACTAGCTCTAACTACGTAACTGTTCTTTCACAATGGAAGCGATATAATCAACGTAATTATCTACTTCGGCTTTGTCGGGTCCTTCCGCCATCACTCGAATAAGCGATTCTGTTCCTGAAGGACGTACTAGTACACGACCGTTATCACCTAACTTATCTTCAACTTCCTGCACAGCTGCTGTGATCACTTCATTACCATCAAATTTACTTTTGTCATCTACGCGAACGTTCACTAATTTTTGTGGGTATTTTCGCATAATTGTTTTTAATTCACTTAAATTCTTTTTCGTAGCAGCCATCACATTGGCAAGATGTAGTGCTGTCAATATCCCGTCACCGGTCGTTATATAATCAAGCATAATAACATGTCCGGATTGCTCTCCGCCTAAGTTATAGCCACCACGCTTCATTTCTTCCATAACATAACGATCACCAACCGCTGTTTTTACTGACTGTAATCCTAATTTTTCTACCCCTTTAAAAAAGCCAATATTGGCCATAACCGTCGTTACAATCGTGCTCTCTTGCAGTTTTCCTGCTTGGTTCATCGCATGACCTAATATACTTAGTATATAATCACCATCAACTTCTGCACCTGTCTCATCAATTGCAATTAAACGGTCAGCATCTCCGTCAAATGCTAGACCCAAATCAGCATGATGGGCTACAACAGCAGCTTTTAATTGTTCGGGATGAGTAGAGCCAACTTCAGCATTAATATTTAAGCCATTCGGTGTCGTCCCTATCGTGATTACATCCGCTCCCAGCTCTCGAAATACAGTTGGCGCAAGATCATAAGCAGACCCGTTTGCACAATCAAGTACAATCTTCATACCCTCAAATCGCTGGTCAATCGTTGTTTGCAAATATTGTAAATAGCGCTCACCTGCTGCTTCATATTCAGTCACCGTACCAATTTCTGCTCCAATCGGACGTGGTAACTCATCCAGCGGTTGATCGATTAAATTTTCAATTTCTAATTCAGTTTCATCAGATAGTTTGAAACCGTCACCTGCAAAAAATTTAATGCCATTATCCTCCACTGGATTGTGAGAAGCAGATATCATCACACCTGCGTCTGCTTGCAGTTCTCTTGTTAAATAAGCAACGACTGGGGTAGATACAACTCCTAAACGCACGACACTTGCCCCTATGGACAATAATCCCGCTATTAAAGCTGATTCCAGCATCGGACCCGACACCCTTGTATCTAAACCAATGATTACTGTCGGTCTAGTAGCTTCTCCTGCCAATACAAAACCGCCAGCACGTCCAATTTTATAAGCTAATTCAGGTGTTAACTCTTTATTCGCAACTCCTCGTACACCATCCGTACCAAAATATTTCCCCATACTATTCGCTCCTTCATCCTATCCGCTTTTGTTTGCTCTCTGTCTCTGCTCGACTACTATTATTGCTGCCAGTACCTACTTCTTCTTCTTTGCCACTCCCCACACCACTGTTGGTCGGATCTTCTCCTCCGTCAGGGGTCGGGGTTGGGCTAGGACTAGGTGATGGCGCTGGAGTGGTGCTAGGACTGGGTGAAGATGTCGGATATATTTCCTCCGGGCGACCAATGACTTCTTGATCTCCATCATCCTCCCCTTCCTCTGTCGTTCCCGCTTCAACGACTACTTCAATCATTAATGTTTGCTCCTCATTTTGTACCGGATAAATGTACGGAGGCAGCTCTATTTCAAGTGGAATCGTATGATTTCCAACTGGTAAATCTGCAATATTAGCGATAACACTTATGTCATCATCTTTTAACTTTGCAAGTGCTGATTCAGTTCCACTAACTAATAAATTTATCTTCCCAGAATCTGGTGCAACTATTTTCACACTTTCTCCCAGTGGCTTACCTTGAAAGGTGATCGGCAACGCCGATAACTGCTTCGTCTTAGAATTTTCAACGTTAATCGTAACTTTCAGCTCTGCTGGAGTGACGGATTTAACCCCTTCAATTGCAGATGCTTTAATAACATATTCACCAGGTTCTTTTACTTTAGACAAATCAAGGATATAACCATCAAATATTGAAATACGCTCCAAATCATGCTGTTCCGCAAACACTGTTACTTGCTCTACTTCCGGCTCCACAGATAAGATGCTAGATCCGCTTGGTAAAGCTCCAGAATAGCGAATTTGCAATGGTACTTGTTTACTTGGCCAATTCACTGGCACTTCCACATGCACCGTTTCCGGTGTAATCTGAGCGTTCGGTACTTCGTTACCTTCTGAATCCAACGCTATCAGACGTGCTTTTTTACTGACTACTGTCTTATCTGCATTCGTCAAATCTACTTCTACCACTACTTTTTTCACACGTACCATTTCATTTTCAGTTAAAGTCACTTCCACTTTACCACCTGGTTCCGACAAAATCACCGGTGTCCCCACAACTAGCCCAGCTTGTGGACTTCCTTTAGTAACCACTTCCACATCAAAACTATTAGTCATAATCTCTTCAATGTTAACTATAACTGATTGTGGAAACAATTCCACTTTTTGAATACCTTTTGGCAGTTTAACAGACAACGGTACTTCATGAAATCCCGCTTTCATGTTCGATAAATCGATATTAACAACATAATCTTCGTCTGCAGCGTTATAAAAACTGGTAATTCTACCGCCTACCACTAAATTAGCGACCGTTGGTTCCATGCCAGCAAGCTTAAAACGCTTGGTATCAAGTCCAACAGGAACAATGGTCACTGCTTCAATAATTGTTGTATTATAATTAGACGTTCCCATCTGTGGCTTAGTTTCTAAGTCAATATGTACGACCGCCCATAATAATAATGCAATAACTAATGCAATTATTTTAAGTACAGTTGGATGATTAAACCATTTATCCATTGCGATCTCCTTTCTGTTTCCACCAAGAAACTACTGCTGATCGCCGTTTACTGGAATTCGATGATTTGGGTAGTAATTCTTCAAACAATTTTGAAATTAACGACTCCTTATTAATATCTCTGACAATCATCCCATTCATCGTCAAAGATAACTGCCCTGTCTCTTCCGAAACAATGACTGCTAAAGCATCACTTACTTCAGTAACTCCGATTGCAGCGCGATGTCTCGTCCCTAATTCTTTACTAATAAATGGATTTTCTGACAATGGCAAATAACAACCAGCAGCCATAATTTGATTGCCGCGAATAATAACCGCTCCATCATGTAACGGAGAATTAGGCGTAAATATATTCATCAATAGCTCTGCACTAATTTTAGACTCCATCCGTACACCTGACTCGATCATCTCACTAATACCAGTCTGCCGCTCAAATACGATCAATGCTCCTATTTTACGACTAGACATAAATTGAATTGCTTTAATTAATTCATCTATTTGATAATTAAGATCCTGTCGTTCAATCGATAAAGAAGAACGTGAAAATATATTGCCCCGACCAAGCTGTTCCAATACTCGTCGTAATTCCGGTTGGAATATAATAATAATCGCCAAAATACCAAGTGTAAACATTTGATTCATCAGCCATTTAAGCGTATATAGGTTAAACCACATACTTATTGCCCATGTGGCGACTAGAACGATTATCCCTCTAAGCAATTGTACCGCTCGAGTTCCTTTTACTAGTACTAATATTTTATAAATAATAAATGTAACAATAGCAATATCTATTGCATCTTTGATCCAATCTTGCCATGTCGTATCCAAGAAATAGTTCATGAGCAGACCCCCAGCAGCTAACTGCATTTCTTTCTATCATTTTTGCAGGGCGTAGCAGTCACCATGCTCTCTATATTTTACATCGAATTGGCGAATTTGCAAAATTAGTTTTAATATATCTTCATATTTGACATATATGCATAAAAAAACACTTCCCTATACAGATAGGGAAGTTCAATTAGCAGTTAAATTGTTGAAAACAGAAGATATTTTAAACCAAAACCAATCCAACGTTTGATTTATTTCTTTCACCTGACCGACAATTTTTCCAGTAGAAGCAAGTAGCATATCGCCATCAACTACTGTAATATTGCCAATTACTTCTCCTCGCACTTCCAAATGACCCTTTTCGACTGTTAAATTTCCACTTAACCGTGCACCTTCTGGTACAATGATTGTTCCTTGCTCAATAACTAGCTGATCTATATCTTCAGGTGCTATAGATATAACCAGATCTGTTTGCCCACCCCATGAAGCTAACAACCCTGTCAACATAACAACACAAAATATAATAGCAGCGGCAACAAACGGATGACGATAAACGTACTTTATTACTCCATTGCGTTGCTTTTTACGAGGAGTAATATTCGCTAATATTTTCGCCTGCAGCTGCTCAGAAGCAGCTTGATCATATTTCGCCTCTGACTCCATCACTTCAAATACAAGGTAAGCTGATGCGTCTGTTTTCTCCAACTGCTCAAAATGATTACTGCAAGAAGGACAGCTTACCATATGCGACTTCAATAATGAAACGTGATCATGGCTAAGCTCACCGTCTAAGTAATCATGCATCATGCCAATGGCAACTTTGCACTCCATAGTAGCCAGTCCCTTCTTTCCCACTACATAATTACAAGCTCACTTTTACATACGTTATTCCCTACAAAATGTTTCATTATTATTTTACACTGCGTTTACAAACGATGCTCCAATTTTTTCCGCAACATTTCTCGTCCTCGGTGTACTCTTGTTTTGATCGTTGTCACTGGCATCTCTACAATTTCACTTATCTCTTGTAAAGATAACTCATTCATATACCGCAATGCCATGATGGTTTTATACTTTGGTGGTAACGATTGTATCGCTTCTCGAATAATGCGCTGAGTATCCGTCAATATCAGCTCTGATTCAGGTGTTGTTTCGTCGCTTGGCATCATCGAATAGCCATCCAAACCTTCATAATCCGATGACTCCGCATCAAGGGAATACGTCGGACGCCTTCTGCGCAAACGATCGATACAAACATTAGTTGCTATACGATAAATCCAAGTAGAAAATTTCAACGAAATGTCAAAACGATGTAGATTTTTATATACACGAAGAAAAGTGTCCTGTACGACATCTTCCGCTTCTTGCCTATTTCCAAGCATTCGATAAGACATATGAAAAAGCTTGTCTTGGTACAAGCTCACAAGCTCAGCAAAAGCTCGTTGATCACCTTTAAGTGTAAGACGAGCGAGATGGTTATCTATATCATTCAATATTTCTTCCTCCAAACATCGTTAAAACAAACGATCACGACATAATGAGTACAAAGTACTTCACTTGTCGATTTTAGACGAACTACTTATATTCTATCAAACAATATGTTATTCATAAAGCATAAAAACAGTATTCCTTATAATTCAAATTAACTATCAAACTAGTAGGACTATTTTCCACAAAAAAAACCTGTTGTCTTGTGTAACCACTAGAAGTGGAAACTAAAGACAACAGGTTGCCATTACATATTAACCAGTATTACGTAGACCAGCAGCAATTCCGTTAATAGTCAGCAATACTTCTCGTAATAGTTCAGCATCATCTTCATCATTTTCACGTAGCTGACGCAATTCTGTCAACAAGCTTACTTGCAAATAACTTAGCGGATCGACGTATGGATTACGTAGTCTAATCGACTCTTGAATAACTGGGACGTTATCTAATATTTGTTGCTGTCCCGTAATTTTCAGTATAAGTGCTGATGTTAAATAATACTCTTCTTCAATTTGAAAGAAAATTCGATCACGCACTTGTTTATTTTTAATCATCCGAGCATATTCCCTAGCAATAACTAAATCTGCTTTAGCTAAAGCCATTTGTAAATTATCAATTAACGTTGTAAAGAATGGGAATTCTTCGTACATTTCTTGTAATTTAGCAAGTTTTGCAGGATCATTATCAATATACGTTTGGAACGCTGTTCCTGCTGCATACCATGCTGGAAGTAGATAACGACTTTGTGTCCAAGCAAATACCCAAGGAATCGCTCGTAAGTCTTCGAACCGATCACTACCTTTCCGTTTGGAAGGTCTTGAACCAATGTTAAGCTCTCCTACTTCAGGCAGTGGTGTCGATTCTCTGAAAAATTCCAAGAAATCTGGATCTCTAAATATTAAATCTTGATACTTCGTCAATGCTGTGTCTGAAATAGAGCGGGCAATCTCATCCCATTCTGCTTCTTTCACAACATCTTCTTCTGGATGCTTAGCTAGTCTTGCTGCCGTAATAAGCGCCCACGTTGCTTGCTCCAAACTACGGTAAGCAATACCTTGTACAGAATAGCGAGAAGATAATACTTCTCCTTGTTCTGTAATTTTAATACCTCCACCAACTGTAGATGGCGGCTGAGCAAGAATACTTCGGTTCAATGGCATACCGCCACGCCCAAGCGCTCCACCTCTACCGTGGAAAAATTTCAACTTCACACCGTACTCGCTAGCTGTTTCCGTTATATCTTTTAACGCTACTCGCAATTCCCAATTCGCTGTTACAACTCCACCATCTTTATTACTATCTGAGTAGCCCAACATAATTTCATGTAAGTTACCACAAGCTTGTACAGCTTCACGGTAAACAGGAATCTCAAACAACTGCTTCATAATAGCAGGAGCTGCGTGCAAATCCTCGATCGTTTCGAACAGCGGGACAGATTGTAGCGTACATACTACTGTACCATCCTCTTCATAACGGAATAAGCCTACTTCTTTGGCAAATACCATAACTTCTAACAAGTCGCTTGCCGCTTCCGTCATACTTATCAAATAACTTGAAATACAATCCACACCAAATTCTTGTTGTGCATCATAAATAGTTTGATATACCTGTAAACACTCTTTGGTTGCATCGGAGTAGTCCAAATAACATCTCGTTAATGGTCGTGGATCTACTAGCAAATGGTGCAGTAGCTCTGTTTTCTCCTGCTCACTTAAAGCACTATAATCATCCGTTATTTTCATTCTTGCCAAAATTTCTGTCATCGCATTTTCATGCTCTTTACTATGTTGACGAACATCCAACGCAGCCAAGTGGAAACCGAATAGCTCTACTTGACGAATGAATTTGGCAATATACGTATCCGCCACGTAATCAGCATAGTGATTACGCAAACTACGATCGATAATATACAAATCTGCTAAAAATTCATCTGGGCTATTATAACGAACTTTGTCGTTATCCTGCTGCTGCTTTCCTGTATTACATAGCTTCTCTAGCATAAACCCAATTTTTATACGATAAGGTTCTGATGTATTACGCCATAATTCTACATTTTTCAATTCGATTTGTTCACGGTCTGCTCGAATAGAAGCAATAAGTTCAGCAGTTACTGTAACAAGGTTAGTGCTGAAGCTTAACATTTCCATCAGTTCTTCCAATTTCTCAGAATACTTGCCAATCACTAATTCACGATGTAATTGTAGCGTTTCCCAAGTAATATTCGCTTTAACAGAAGGGTTACCATCGCGGTCGCCACCAATCCATGAACCAAAACGCAAATAATCATGAACATGCCAGTGTTGTTCTGGATAATATTTCGTTAAACAACGCTCCAGTTCTTCATAAACATCAGGAAGCACTTCAAACAACGTTTCGTCAAAATAATACAAACCATTACGCACTTCATCGATAACCGTTGGCTTACGATCACGCAATTCATCTGTTTGCCATAAAATAAGCACTTCATTCATTAACTTTTCTTTTAATTTCTCACGCTCACGAAAAGTAAGAGTTGGATTGTCAAGCTCCATCATATCGTCTGCAATCCGCTTGTGAATATCTAGTACTGCACGACGAGTTGCTTCCGTTGGATGAGCTGTCATAACAAGCTCTAGAGAAATACCATCGATCATCTCTTTTACATCTTCAATCGTAGTATTACGATCTTTCAGCTTTTGAATTGCACTCTCTATCGATCCACTTTGTACTGCTTCGCCAGATGTTACTTCGTAATCTTTTTTTCTTCTAATACGATGGTTTTGCTCTGCAATATTAACTAACTGAAAATACAGCGCAAATGCACGAATGACCCGAGTTCGGTTAGACGGGTCAATGGACGATATTGTCTCTGTAAATTGCTCGAATAGTTCTGGCACAAATTCTGCACGAACAGCTTTACTTTGTTCTCGAATTTGTTCTACAACATTAAGTAGTTCACGCCCACCTTGATGAACAAGCACTTCACCAAGTATATTTCCTAGAAAGCGAACATCTCGGCGCAATAAATTATTAAGTTGTACTCGACCAGATGCTGCTTGAGCTGAAGATTGATCCGACATACTGTTCCTCCTACAAATCTGTACAGCAAACTCACTTTGTAAACATGAACTCGTAAGTATACTCGCAGTTATTGACGTTTTTTCGCTTCTACTATCATACTACAAATTAGTTCCAGGTTGAAGCCCTAACCCCTTGTAATATGTATTCTTCCTGCATTATCTTCCTGTAGTATTCTCCATCAAGATTAACTTAGTCAACAACCATAATTATATATGATCTATCATTCGACCGCTTACAATAGTAATCCGATGCTACTTGCAAACAAAACTATTCCTATACTAATCACGATTTTATAAATATACTGTATAGTAACAATTATCACTTTTTTTATCGATTTACGCAAATCATTTCACGATATATTGTCAAAAACACTATAAATAACTAAAGCAGCCGTATTATGGCTGCTCTGCTAACTAACATCGTCTATAACACAACATCATAATAATACGATCACTAGTAGTGCTATCGTAATTGCTAAAGTGTATTACCTACTATTGCTGCGCATATTTTTTTTCTTTTCTACTACTCGATTCCGATCCGCTTGTCGCGATAAGTTCAGCAACAACCCTGTACTAACCATCGACAACATTAACGACGTACCACCATAACTAATAAAAGGAAGAGTAACCCCTGTAATTGGCAAACTTCCCGTAGCTGCTCCCATATTCAATAAAAATTGAATGGAAAACATCGCACATATACCAACACCAAGCAATATTTCAAACGTTTCTTTATTTGCTAATGCAGCTCGAAATCCACGCCACAAAAACAATAGAAATACTAATACAAACAATGACGAACCAATAAAACCAAACTCTTCTGCTATAACCGAATAAATAAAATCCGTATACGGAGCTGGCAAATAAAATAGTTTTTGCACACTTTGTCCCAGACCCGTTCCCGTCCAACCACCATGTCCAATCGCAAATAGAGAATGACCCAATTGATAACTACCATCTAACAAATCTTCCATTGGATTCAAAAATGAAACAATACGTTGCAATCGATAGTCGTCACCTATAGCAAGTATTATAATAATCGGTAAAGCAGCCACTCCAATTAAACCAATGTGTCTTAAATCAGCTCCACCTGCAACAATAATAACACCCGCTATCGCTGCCATAATCATCATCGTTCCATAATCGGGTTGCTTTTCAACAAGGACAAAAATAATGCCAAGCACAACAAATATAGGTAGTAAACCACGTTTAATCGATCTAATTTTTTCACCTTTATTACTAATTAAAGCTGCCAAATATATAATAATCGCAAGTTTTGTCACTTCAGATGGCTGGAACGTAAACGACATCACTTCGAACCAACGTTGCGCTCCACCTCTTTCCACTCCAACTGCTAGAACCAAAACTAACATTACTATAGAAACTAAAATAAGTAGTGGGGCACTTTTCTTCAACATGATGAGCGGTAGGCGCATGCATATCAGCATCAATATAAAACCTGCAAATGCGAATACAGCTTGCCGTGTTAAAAAATGCCACGGATTACCATACTCTTGCAATCCAATTGCTGAACTAGCACTAAACACCATAACAAGTCCAAATCCAACCAATAATACTGTTAAAAATAATAGTAAAAAATCTGGTCTTCCCTTTAACTTTTCTTCATTGCTCACTCATGCAACACCCCCATATCCCAATACCTTGTACTCTCTGTCTATAACAATCTATGTAAACAATATTATAGATAAAAAGACTCTTATCCTAACTATTGTAACACATCCGACTAGCTAGTTTGAATGGGACGGCTTACTCAAACCTACCTATATTTTTTACAACAAATCCCTTCCCTTATTATACAAAAAAAATAGCTATACGTAAAAACAAACGTCTAATCACATAATATCTACTATTAAATGGGTATTACTAGTAACGTTAATTTTCTTTTAATTTCATTTCGCCTTTTTCTGAAATAGTCCTAAAGAACCACTGCATAGTAAACGACAAAAAACCTGCTGTTTGCTAACAGTCATTCTACCACTAGCAAACAACAAGTCTATTTTGACTAACACCGATTACTTTTTAGCAATATTACGACGAATATCAATCGCAACTGCTGTAATAATAATCAATCCTTTAACGATAAACTGATAATACGGACTTACACCAATAAACGTCAAACCATAGTTAATAACACCGAATATAAGTACACCAGCTGCTACGCCTTGCACCTTTCCAATTCCTCCCGCGGTAGATACACCACCAACAACGCATGCTGCAATCGCATCTAACTCGTACATAAATCCATAGTTATTATTTGCTCCACCTGTTCTAGCCGCTTCCAGTACCCCTGCAATACCATACAACGCACCCGAAATAGAATAAATGAAAATCAAATTACGAGCAACATTAATACCGGATACTTGAGCTGCCTGCACGTTACCACCAATAGCATACATATTTTTCCCAAGTCTCGTTTTATTAAATATAACCCAACAAATAAACGCAACTCCGATAGCGATTAATACCAAATACGGAATAGTATAACCGCCGCCTAAATTAATGTAACCAGAGCCCCATACTTTAAAATCTTCTCGTAGCCCACCGATTGGCTGAGAATGGTTAGGCTCCATATCAAAATATAAACTATTAATACCATAAACGGCAATCATCGTACCAAGCGTTGCAATAAACGGAGGTATACGCAATTTCGCAACGACAAAACCATTGACCAATCCCACTAAAAAACCAACCCCAACACCAACAAGTGCAGGAATAAAAGGAGATAGCTGTGGCAGATCCGGAAAAAATCGATTGGCATATTCATCAATCTGTAACATCGATGCTGATATAACAGCGGTCAATCCTACCACTCGACCAGATGATAAATCCGTTCCACCTGTAATTAGTATAAATGCAGCTCCAAGTGCAATAATTAATTTAGTTGATGACTGATGTAATATATCTCTTAAAGATGAAAACGCCAAAAAACTTGGATCAGCAATTGCTATTCCAATAATCAAAAATATAAGTACGACGAATATCGCACGTTGCGATAAATAATTTTTCACTTTTACAACTGTAGTTGGGTTCATTCTTCTGCTCCTCCTGCTATTGATGAACGTTCTTGTGCAGCTAAACGCATAATTTCTTCTTCCGTCGCTGATTTTCCATCAACAATACCACTTAATCTACCTTCACTCATCACCATAATTCGATCTGACATTCCGATTAATTCTGGCATTTCTGATGAAATCATAATAATTCCCTTTCCTTGCTTCGCTAACTCCGTGATAAAACTATAAATTTCAAACTTCGCTCCAACATCAATACCTCTTGTAGGCTCATCCAACAACAATATATCTGGGTCCGTTAACAACCAACGAGCTAACAATACCTTTTGCTGATTTCCACCAGATAAAAACTGTATTTGTTGTTGAATCGATGGCGTTTTTGTTCTAAACTTTTCAACATTTTCCGCCGCTTCCTTCCTTGCCTCTTTTTCCCGTAACAGTCCATACCATGATTGGTACTTAGGCAAACTAGCAATTACAGTGTTTTCATATACAGATAGCATTGGAAAAATTCCTGTTGCTCGCCGTTCTTCTGTTAATAGTGCAATTTTATGTTGTTTAGCTACCGCTGGTGATTTTATTTTTACTAACTTTTCATTAATATAAATATTACCTGAAGCAACCGACCTAATGCCGAATAGCGCTTCGATCATTTCTGTACGCTGGGCGCCTACTAAGCCACCTAGCCCTAATATCTCACCTTTTCTTAGCTCAAAACTTATATCCTGAAAAGACCTCGGCAAAGGCGAACTTAATTTTTCTACTTTCAACAACGTTTCCCCTGGTACATTAGTCCGTTCTGGAAAACGTTCCGTCAGATCACGACCAACCATTTTAGTAATAATTAAATCTGTAGTCATTTCACTGGACGGCCATGTACCTACATAAAATCCATCACGCATAATAGTAACTTCATCAGAAATTCTCAAAATCTCTTCCATCTTGTGCGATATGTAAATAATGGCTACTCCTCGTTTACGCAAACGATTAATAATAGAAAATAACTGTTCAACTTCATTACCTGTTAGAGAAGAAGTAGGCTCATCCATAACCAATACTTTAGAGTTAAATGAAACAGCTTTGGCAATTTCTAACGTCTGTATCTTAGATACAGATAACAATCCCGTCATTATATTAGGGTCTATATCAAGCTCCAAATCTTCGAACAAAGCTTTCGTTTGTTCATACATTTGTTTATGACTGATAAGTTTAAACGGTCCTATACCTTTCATCGGAAATCTTCCGAGCCATATGTTTTCCATCACACTACGATGTGGAATCGGATGTAATTCTTGATGAATCATCGATACGCCGCTTTGCAAAGCTTCCTTGGAATTGTTAATGCTCATCAATTGTCCATCAATATAAATTTGACCGTTATCTGGCTTATACATTCCGAACAAACACTTCATCAACGTTGACTTACCCGCACCATTTTCTCCCATCAATGCATGTACAGTACCCGGCTTCACTTTCAAGGTCACATTACTTAATGCATTTACTCCTGGAAAACTTTTTGATATATCACGCATCTCTAGCACATATTGCGAATCCAATTTTCATCCTCCTAGCTCAATAACAAAGTTGCCATTCATAGTCTCGATTTCATGGTAGAGAGACAGCATAACAATACGCTGTCTCTCTCTACTTATTATTCTGCTTCCGCTATATTGTCTTTTGTAATTTTCTTATACTCAATCCATACGTACTTATCGTCTACGAGATCATAACCAATATTATCACTTGTTGGTGTTTCTCCTTTAGCAAGTGCTGATGCAATAGCAACTGCTGCTGCTCCTTGCCCTTTTGCA
Organism: Paenibacillus yanchengensis; assembly: GCF_042684845.1. Taxonomy (NCBI): domain Bacteria; kingdom Bacillati; phylum Bacillota; class Bacilli; order Caryophanales; family Paenibacillaceae; genus Paenibacillus; species Paenibacillus yanchengensis. Next base: position 24,021 of record NZ_JBHUMH010000044.1, read on the forward strand.
TCATTAAGTACCGTACCAAGCATTTTTCCTTCTTTCATCGCTTGAATCGCTGGCGCTGTTGCATCTACACCAACTACAGGTACAAACTTACCTTCTTCACCATTCAGATAACCAGCTGCTACCAATGCTTCAATCGCACCTAGTGCCATATCATCATTGTTAGACAATACTGCTTCAATGTTGTCACCATGTGATGCCAAAAATGCTTGCATTTTTTCTTGACCTTTTACACGATCCCAGTTAGCAAAATCCGAAGCAAGTTTCTCAACTTTAATACCTGCATCTTCCAAGGCTTTGACTGAATGCGTCGTACGCAATTCTGCATCCTGGTGTCCTGGTTCTCCACTTAACATAATATATTGTAGTACTCCATCACCATTTTTATCAGCTGACTCGTTTGCTTCCCAATAATCGGCAATAATCTGTCCAGACATCGTTCCAGATTCTTCTGCTTTTGCTCCAACATAATACACTTTATCCCATGACTGCATATCAGCTTCTACCGGCTCACGGTTAATAAATACAATCGGAGTATCTTTTTCTTTTGCTTTACGAATAAAATCTGTAGCAGCAGTTCTATCGACAGGATTAATAATTAGTGCTTCATACTTTTTATTTAAAAACAAATCGACTTTTTCGTTTTGCGTTGGCTGCGAATTCTGGCTATCTACTATATCTATATTAGCCACCCCTGCAGATACTTCTTTCATTGAATTACGAACCCCTGTCATAAACGTATCATCGAAACGATAAATAGCTGCACCAAAAGTAGGAAGCTTGTCTCCCCCTCCATTAGCACTACCACCGTTATCACTGCTACCACTACCGCCACTTCCACCACTACAAGCTGCTGAAAGCAACATAATACCTGTTAACATCGTTAATACCCATTTTCTTTTCATTAAAAATTTCCTCCCCTTATTATAAATATGCTTTGTAATACCTAAAATCTGATATCGCTTACATTTTATCATGGTATTTTCATCCATCGTTATAATATATCTTATTACTATTTGTGTAATATTTAGGAATTTATTTTTATTGAAAACTTCAACAAACTAAACCTAGTAAAATTTTTAGAGAATATAACAATATTTTTATAATTTGACTATTACATTGAAAAATCTTTTCTTTTATTGACTTGATCTACCAAATGACACTTTCTTATAAATAATCAAAAAAATAAATCTATCCACATTACAAATAAAAAATAACTAGAAAAATGAGTAGTTATCCACAAACTATTAACAATTCACTAACGACTTATACACACTCTACTAACGAACCACTGTATAGTAAATCTATAATTACGCAAAAAAGAACCATATGGCATTCATCCACACGATTCTTTTTCAAACTGTGAATAACAGAAATCTTGTTAAGACCTGTAACTACAGCAATAGCCGAATCTCCATCAAGAATCTTAAATTCTTCTATCCCAAACGATCCAACAACATAAACGTGCATCACGCAATCGGAAACATTCGTAACACTTAATATTGCATCTGGGTTATGCACAGTTAGCGATTGATAAACCGTCTGAGCTGGACCATTACAAATTTCTTTCATACTACTCAATTAAACTAGTCTCTACTCTATTTTCTACAAAAACAATGAATACCTAGAACAAAAAAAACAATTTCAAATATTATAAAGTACACTCTAGTTACGAGGTGAAAAGAAAAACAATACTTCATTGTAACTATAAGGAGGTGAAATTAATGATAAGCACTCGCCAAAAGATAAGCGTGAGAATTTCCCATATAAATAATAGATGCCGACCAAAAAGAAAAAGATGTCATCGTAGACCAAAACGACATTTCACAAAAGTTATGACAATAAGAGAATGTGTGCCTATAGAACAAAGATGTGGTAACATGACGTTCATTCCTGCCTTCGAGACACTTAAATCTCACCGTATCATCAAAGCTCCAGCAGGTTCATTTACTATTACGAACACAAGTGATCACTGTACCATGAACGTTAAGATAGATACGTTTAAAGAACGATGTAACACTGTACAAATTCCAGCCGGTTCTTCTTTTACCGCAGTTGTTTCTGATTTGAGAAATATAGAGATAGCATGTTTCGGGAACTCTAACAATATATGCACAGGTACTATTAACTTTGATTTAGTCTATGTTATTAAACTCTAATTAAAAAGAATAGAATGTAGGAAAAGGGAGAAGAACAATGCTTGAACACTTTTCGTTTTTAACAATGGTTATTTTAGTGTTCGCTTCATTTCGCTTGACCCATCTGCTAGTCTTTGACAATATTACTTGGTTCCTAAGGAAACCCTTCCTACTTGTTAACAAAATAGATACCGATGATGGGAGAAGTGCGCAACAAATTACAGTGAGAGGAAAAGGAATTCGTCGTTTTATTGGTTCGTTATTCATATGTCATTGGTGTATGGGAATTTGGTCATCTGCACTAATAATCACTGTGTATTACCTAGTCCCTGCATCAATTTACATCCTGTTAATTTTAGCTATAGCAGGTATGGCAGCCTTTATTGAAAGTCATTTACTAAAAAAGTGATTTTTTCTTATTCAAAATGGCAGATAAGTGACGAACGTTGATTATAGTATTGAAATGGAAGTATCAGTAAATTCTCAAGTACTTCTTTATACGGCAGCTCAAACTGCTGACTAAAAATTTCTGTCACTCCCTGTTTCATGACTAGAGCTTGGGCTAAATATGCTTGAAAGAACCCTTTCTTTGAATTTTGTGTAATAACTCAATTCTACAAGAAAGGGACTTCCCTTTTCTATTTATCTATTTACTTACACAAGATATTTTTCCATTTGAAAAAGCTCGCCAAGAAGATGAGTACAGAAATGAATTTTGGAGTGCGAAAGACATAGCCAAATTACTAGATTATGTAGAATTCAAAACTGGTAAAGATGCTCGTCACAAAGTTTAATAAAAAGTCTTATCCTAAAGTAGCTTGCCCAAAAGTCGATACTAAACATATTGAAATTTAGAAAACAAAAAATCCCTTGATGAACAAGGGATTGTCGGATTAAATGTTATGGAGCGGGTGATGGGAATCGAACCCACGCTATTAGCTTGGAAGGCTAAAGTTCTACCATTGAACTACACCCGCATATTTAATTTATAGTGGTCGGGACGACACGATTTGAACATGCGACCCCCTGGTCCCAAACCAGGTGCTCTACCAAGCTGAGCTACGTCCCGTAAGTAATCTTTAGTAAAATGGCACGCCCTAAGAGATTCGAACTCCCGACCTTTTGATTCGTAGTCAAACGCTCTATCCAGCTGAGCTAAGGGCGCACACTATGGAGCGGAAGACGGGGATCGAACCCGCGACCCTCGCCTTGGCAAGGCGATGCTCTACCGCTGAGCCACTTCCGCAAAATGTTTCTGCACTTTATTCACCTGTCTATCACGGCGACAACTAATAATATATCATATCTGAAATCTTTATGCAAGCTTTTTTTTGAAATCTTTTTAGAAAATATTTTGTAAATTTGTTATTATGGTGCGCGTGAAGGGAGTCGAACCCCCACACCCGAAGGCGCCAGATCCTAAGTCTGGTGCGTCTGCCAATTCCGCCACACGCGCATAGTAGCAAATTTTCTAACTGGTCAACAGAAATTATTATCCCATATTCATAAAGAGATTGCAAGTGTTTTATTTAAAAAAATAAAAAAATGCTGCTAAAAACGATTCGTTTCTAGCAGTCCTTTTCTGTACAGTATATATTTGGGCTAAGGTTGTATCTGTGGCTGAGGTTCGAGTACCTCTTGCTCTTTAGATTGTAGTAACTGCTTTCCGGCAATTCCTGGTTCCGTCATTTGAAACGGATCTAAAATGATGTCTAATTGTTCATTAGTTAGCACACCATATTCCACGCATAATTCGCGAACTGATCGTCCAGATAGTATCGCTTCCCTTGCTATTTTAGAAGAATGTTCGTACCCCAAATGAGGGTTAAGAGCAGTAATGATACCTACGCTACTGTCCACATATTGCTTGCAATATGCTATATTTGCTTCTATTCCTTCCAAACAGTACGCTCGGAACACTGTAAAAACTTGGTTCATCATACTGATCGATTGTAATAAATTAAAAATTAGAACAGGCTCCATTACATTTAATTCAAATTGTCCAGCTTCCGATGCCAAACTAATCGTATGATCGTTACCCATCACTTGGAAAGCAACTTGATTAACCACTTCACACATAACCGGATTTACTTTTCCTGGCATGATAGATGATCCTGGCTGACGGGCAGGTAGTGTAATTTCAGCTAAACCAGCACGTGGACCAGAAGCCATTAAGCGTAAATCATTAGCTACTTTCGACATATTAATCATACAAATCTTTAATGCTGACGATATTTCTGTATATGCATCTGTATTTTGAGTAGCATCTGGTAAGTGAGCAGCACTTGTCAATGGATAACCGCTAATTTCGGCTAGTTGAGCTACTACCTGCATAATATATTCTGGCTCTGCATTCAACCCTGTACCTACAGCTGTAGCCCCCATATTGACCTGTAGAAGCCCTTCACGAGTTGTCCGCACTCTTTTTATATCACGTTGCAACACACGGCTATATGCTGAAAATTCCTGCCCTAAACGAATAGGAACTGCATCTTGCATATGCGTGCGTCCCATTTTTATCACTGCATCAAATTCAATTGATTTTTTCACAAAAGTGCTATGCATTTCTTCCATCGCAATGAGTAATTTATCTAATAACATAAGCGTTGCTACATGTATAGAAGTAGGAAAAGCATCATTTGTAGATTGCGACATGTTGACATCAGAATTAGGGCTAATCGATGTATAATCGCCCAATTTGCCTCCAAGTAGTTCAATCGCACGATTAGCAATTACTTCATTAGCATTCATGTTAACAGAAGTCCCTGCTCCACCTTGAATCGGATCTACAATAAACTGCTCATGCCATTTGCCATCTATAATTTCTTGTGCCGCCTGTACAATATACTGACCCTTGTCTGCACCTAATTGTTTAATACCCATATTCGCTATCGCAGCAGCCTTCTTCACCATCGCAATAGAAATAATTAATTCTGGATAAAGTCGATACCCTGTAATCGGAAAATTCTCTACCGCGCGTAAAGTTTGAATACCATAGTATGCCGAAGCTGGCACTTCTTTGCTACCTAAAAAATCTTGTTCTACTCTCATATGATTCATTCCTTCTGACAACGCCATATCCTCCCAATAGTATACTCAAACATTATTACAACAATAGCACAGAGCTACTGGAAAGACCATATACTACTTCCAACCATTGTATGAAGATTAATTAGTCGTTATTTCATTAAGCTATAATAGTGAATAAACGTAATTGGAAAAATAAACAAAAAACCTTACTAATAATGAATATTACTCATTACTAGCAAGGTTAATAATTTTTTAAATGGTGCGCGTGAAGGGAGTCGAACCCCCACACCCGAAGGCGCCAGATCCTAAGTCTGGTGCGTCTGCCAATTCCGCCACACGCGCAAATACTTATTTACCAGTTTAAAAACTGGTGAGCCATGAAGGACTCGAACCTTCGACTCCCTGATTAAAAGTCAGGTGCTCTACCAACTGAGCTAATGGCTCATACAATGGCTGGGGATTCAGGGATCGAACCTGAGAATGACGGAGTCAAAGTCCGTTGCCTTACCGCTTGGCTAATCCCCATTGATGGATGGTGGAGGCTAACGGGATCGAACCGCTGACCCTCTGCTTGTAAGGCAGATGCTCTCCCAGCTGAGCTAAGCCTCCATCTAAGACTAGATTAGTATGTACTATATTGTGAAAAATAATGCATCAATAGTAAAATTATTGATAAAAATAAAAATGGTGACCCGTAGGGGATTCGAACCCCTGTTACCTCCGTGAAAGGGAGGTGTCTTAACCCCTTGACCAACGGGCCATAATGTATTCTTCAAGTTGCACTCACATAAAGCTTGTCCATATAGTGATAAAGTGGAGCTCTCAACCGGGATCGAACCGATGACCTCATCCTTACCATGGATGCACTCTACCTACTGAGCTATGAGAGCAAATGGCTCCCCGAACAGGACTCGAACCTGTGACAACTCGATTAACAGTCGAGTGCTCTACCAACTGAGCTATCAGGGAACAGTAGGTTTATTGAAAGTTTACACCTTCAAAACTGGATAGGAACATCGTCGCTTCTTACACATCGTTACTTCATTCTTTAGGATAAGCCCTCGACCGATTAGTATTCGTCAGCTCCGCACATTGCTGTGCTTCCACCC
>NZ_JBHUMH010000045.1:0-37041 GCF_042684845.1 Paenibacillus yanchengensis
ACAGAGGAGATACATCGATATGGACCTATATTGGACGTGGAAAAAAGAGAAGAAGAAAGCCGAACCCAAGTCATAAGTCCGGCAGATCATATCTAAAGGGAATTTACACATAAAAAAGGACTTGACCCCTTCACAAGCCCTTTGTACGTTTTTTCGTATGAAACCTTACGTTACTAGCCCCTTCACAGGCCCTTTGTACGTTTTTTCGTATAAAACCGTACGTTACTAGTCCCTTCACATGGTCGTTTATATGTTTTTTCATACAAATCTACATAACTTGCCCCTTTACACGAACGTTTGTACGTTTTTTCGTATAAAGTATGATGTGCTTCTAGATAAAAGCGTAGTCAAATATAAGATTACCAAAAAAGCTGCCAGTGGTCAGTTTTTAACTGATGTTTCTGGACAGCTCTTTCTTACCTTACCTTTCTTTGCTTTACGTTTCTTTAGTTTAGTTTAGTTTAGTTGAGTTCACTTTTATCGTTTCAATTAACTATTAGCAGGTGTTCGTTTGGAGAAAAAGCTAGTTAGCGCATTGTAGACTTCATTTTTTTCACGAATAATGTAATGCAGGAATCGATCGTGTCGTATGTTTTTGTAAGCTGACATTAGTGTGCTGTTGCGATTATATTGATTTACTTCGCCATAGCCAAACATATTCGAGCGTTTGAGTAGTTCATGAATGAGTTTGACGCAGCGATCATTATCGCTCGTTAAATTATCGCCGTCCGAAAAGTGGAACGGATAAATATTGTAACTAGAACTAGGATAGTTATTGTCGATCACTTCTAATGCTTTTATATAGGCTGATGAGCAGATAGTACCTCCGCTTTCTCCCCGATTGAAAAAGTCGTGCTCCGACACTACTTTTGCTTCCGTATGATGAGCAATAAACACTATTTCTACTTTTTCATATTGCTGGCGTAAAAAACGAGTCATCCAGAAAAAAAAGCTGCGAGCGACAAATTTTTCGTGTGATCCCATAGAACCTGAAGTGTCCATCATCGCAATGATGACGGCGTTTGATTGCGGTTTAATCGTGTCTTCCCACGTTTTGAAACGTAAATCATTTGGTGATATACGATGGATGCCGGGGTTTCCGGCTCTTGCGTTACGCCGCATGTTTTCGAGAATCGTTCTTTTTTTATCGATATTAGACATAATTCCTTTTTTACGTATATCGTTAAAGCGAATATCATCTTGTTCAATGTCTTGTTTATCTTTCTGTTCCAAAAAAGGCAGCTCTAATTCAGCGAATAGCATCGATTCCAAATCAGCAAGGGAAATTTCTGCTTCCATTATATCTTCTCCGGGCATGTCACCTGCCCCTTCGCCTTTCCCTGCTTTTTTACTATTTGGATCTATGCCTAATAAGTCACCTACTTGACTATCTCCATCTCCTTGACCGACATGTTTACTTTTGTTGTAATTATATATAAACCGATATTCATCCAAGCTCCGAATAGGAACTTTAATTATTTGTTGCCCATCCGACATAATAATATTTTCTTCCGAAACTAAATCAGGTAAATTTTGTTTGATTGCATCGCGAACTTTTTGCTGGTGACGTGCTTGATCTTGATGACCTTTGCGGTGTAGCGACCAGTCTTCCTTTGAAACGATAAACAGTGGTTTATCCGAGGATGGCATTGTTCACTCCCCCTTGTTAAGTAACGATGTTTCCATAGCACTACTATATTCAACCAATCCGCTATTATGAACTACAATCTACCGCTACAGGAATGTACTAGTCGAGTTCGCATGTCATTTGGTACACTTAAAGTAATAGTTATCGGCTGGTGAAGCCAACTGAGGGAGAGGAAAGCGATGAAATTTTTTCATACGGCTGATTGGCATCTAGGTAAATTAGTACAAGGTGTGCATATGACGGAAGATCAGCGATACATATTGTGGCAGTTAGCACAGGAGATTGAGGAAGAGCGTCCCGATGTCGTTATTATTGCTGGTGATATATATGATAGGGCTGTTCCGCCGGTGGAAGCAATTGAATTGCTGAATGAATGGCTAGAGCATGTCATCTTGTCGTTGCAGATTCCGGTTATAGCGATTAGCGGTAATCACGATAGTCCGGATCGTCTACAATTCGGGAGCAAGCTGATGCAACAGCGTGGTTTATATTTAATAGGACAGTTACAGCAAAAAATAGTACCTATTATTATCCAAGATGCATATGGGGAAGTTCATATTCATCCTGTACCGTTTGCTGATCCTGCATTTGTACGCACGCTGTATAGCGATGATTCGATTGTGTCTTATGATGATGCGATGCGGGTGATGATCGAGCAGATGAAGCCAAAGCTGCATCAAGATGCTAGGCATATATTAGTCAATCATTCGTTCGTTACACCATCTGGTCGAGCGGAGCCGAATACGAGTGATGCAGAACGACCGTTAACACTTGGTGGAGCGGAATATGTGAATGCAGACCATTTTCAACCGTTTCATTATGTGGCATTAGGGCATTTACATCAAGCTCACTATGTTAGTCAGCCACACATCCGTTATGCTGGCTCTCCATTGAAGTATTCGATATCGGAGCAGCATCATCAAAAAGGATATTATATTGTCGAAATGGACGCTGCTGGTGAGTGTCAGGTGGAGAAACGGGAGTTGACCCCTATGCGGGATATGCGAGCTATTACAGTAACGTTAGAGCAATTACAAGAGCAACCGCGTAGTGACGATTACATGTATGTGACCTTGTTAAGCGATAGCCCGATCTTATTTCCTATGGAGAAAGCAAGACAAGTATTTCCGAATACGCTTCATGTGGAACGACGTATTTTATCGGCTAGAGAGATGGATGCGGATGGACAAGAGCGACAAGATGAACAACGGGTATGGCGAAAAAATGTAGATCCCGTTTCATTATTTGCTGCTTTTTATGAGGAAGTAAATGAAATTAAACTATCAGATTCCAAGCGTCAACTATTTGCGGATACTTATCATGCCTTGTTGCAAAAGGAGGGTGAACGATGAGACCGCTTAAACTATCGATGATCGCCTTCGGACCTTATCGTGATCGGGAGATCATTGATTTTGCTGCAATGAATCAATCACCATTGTTTGTTATATCCGGTGCTACAGGTGCAGGGAAAACGACTATTTTTGATGCTATCTGTTTTGCGCTTTATGGTCAAGCTAGTGGGGAGGATCGCAGTGATATCCGTTTGTTGCGCAGCCAGTTTGCCGATGAGGACACGTATACTGCTGTAGAATTGGAGTTTGTTGTTGGGCGCAAACAATATCAAGTGATTAGGCAAATGAAGCACCGCAAAGCTGGTAATAAAAGCGAAACCGGAGATAAGCAAGAATTGTATCTGTGGGAGGAAGAAAAAGAACAGTACGTACCTGCTGTGGATCGATTTATGGCAACAGAAGTCAATGCTAAGTTATATGACATTATTGGATTGACTAGGGAACAATTCAATCAAATTGTTATGTTACCACAAGGAGAGTTTCGTAAACTACTAACATCAGATACAGACAATAAAGAAGAAATATTGCGAAAATTGTTTCAAACGCAACTGTATGAACGATTGGAACTTTCTTTTTATGAACGGAATCGAGCGGTACAGCAGCAATTAAAAGAACAGCGAAATCAACTTACAGTGTGGATGGAACAAGCGAAAGAGACACTTCCGGAGCGTGAAGGACAGTCATTTCATTCTTTGCTTACTGAAGACGTATGGAACGAGCAACTTATATTGCAGGCATTACAAGCGGAGGTTGTATTTTACCAACAACAGAAGTTAACAGCTGAGAGCAGCAAACAGCAAGTGTCTAGTCAATTACAGGCGGAGCAAATCCGTTTGCAGCAAGCAGAAATGTTTAATGCGAAATACGATCAATGGGTAGCGAAGCAGGAGCAACGCCGTCTACTGGAGGAGCAGCAAGAACACCATCAATTATTAAAGCAGAAGTTGGAATTAGCTAATAAAGCCCAGCGAATCGTTCCTTATGAACAGCACTGGCTGCAACAACAGGCAACGAAAGAAAAGACGGCACAGCAGCTCAGCAGTTATGAGCAACGGGTAGAGGTAGCGGAACGAGCGGCGTTCGAAGCGGGACAAACGTATAATAAATTATTAGAAGCAGAACCTGAACGTAAACAAGCGGAAAAACAGCTGGAATTATTAGAGGAATTTTTACCTATCGTAAAGACGTTAACTGCTCAAAAAAAATCGTTACATCGTTTGCAGACGGAAGCGACAGATAAAGAAAACAGGTTAGCGACGTTAGTACAGCAAGACGGACAAATACGACGGGAAAAAGAGCGACTGCGACAAGAACGGCTAGCTGCTGATCAAGCAACAACAACGCAAAGTGCGTTAATGCAATTACAGTCTATCGTAGAGCAGTTGGGCAAACAATTTAGCCGACTAGTCGAAGTGACGACAACGATAGATGCTACACATCAAGCGGAGCAACGATCCTTACAGCAATTGCACAGCGCACAATCTCATTTTGAGCAAATAGAGCATCGATGGATAAGTGGACAAGCGGGCCTATTAGCAGCTCAACTCCATGACGATAATCCGTGCCCGGTATGCGGGAGTATTGATCATCCTCACAAAGCGATTAGTATGGAGGCATTACCGACGCAAGCTGAATTACAAGCAGCCCAGCAAACGTGGCTGACGTTGGAGCGTCAAGTAGAAGCGGAGCGAGCAAAGCTAGCTTCATCGGAGCAACTGTATAGTCAGCAATATGAAGAATTAATGAGTTTAAAAGAGCAATATCAACTGATGATGCAACCACTAGTACAAACTCAACTGGTAGCAGTGGGGAATGGTAGGAGTTATAATACGGAAACGGTCTGGCAAAGAATCAACTCGCAACTGGATGAATCTACGACAATCGTATTGTCAGAACAATTTTGGGGTGCGATTGATGAACAGCATAATGGGAAATTGCTAGATCAAAATCGCCAATTTTTGCGCACTTTTTGGAAGCTTATCGTAGAGCAACGAGAGCAATTAGAACGAATATTGAAACAACGCGAAGTAATTGTGCAAGAAGAAGAGAAATTAGAAAGTATGGCGGTACAGATACAAAAGAATCGTGATGCTGGTCAAGAGCAGTTACAGAAAATTCAATTAGAACGAGTGTCTCTGGAAACGATTTTGAACCAAGAGCTAGCACGCATTCCAGCGGAGCTTCAATCATTGGTACAGTTAGAAGAGCGGGTCAAAGAACAATCGGCTACTGTAGAGCAGTTGCAACGACAATGGAAGGAAGCCGAGCAGCTGAAACAGCAAACGGTGACAAAGCTTGTAGAGGAAAAAACGAATGTAGAGCAAATGCGCAATCGTTTGGATGAAGCAAATCGATCGTTAGAAACGATGCAAGCACGTTTGTTGGAGCAGCTGGAGAAGGCTGCATTTGCCTCACTACAGCAATACGAGCAAGCAAAGGCTGCTGAGCTAGAGATGGGGCGGTGGAAGGCGGAGATCGAGCAATATGAGTCTTTGCTGGCTACATTGCGTGAGCAGCTAGCTGTCTTGGAAGCAGAATTGCAAGGAACAGCCAAAATTGATCTTTCCGAAATGAAACAATATGTTGTTCAGTTGCAGCAGCGATACGATGAGGTGTTAGCGAAAGAGCATCAAGCACTTATTTATGAAAAAGAATCGAATCGGATCGTTAACGGCTTGGGAGTTACAATAAATGCAACAAAAGATACGGAAGAAAAATTGTCCGAAATCGCTGATGTATATGCAATGCTTAAAGGCGATAATCGGTTAAAAATTTCATTTGAACGTTATATTTTAATTGAATACTTAGAGCAGATTCTGTTTGCAGCAAATGAACGATTGAAATATATGTCGGGTGGTCAATTTTTGTTGCAGCGCAGTGATCGGCTTGAAACGAGAGGAAAGCAAAGTGGATTAGGTTTGGATGTTTATGATGCTTATACGGGAGGACAGCGTGATGTGCGCTCTTTGTCGGGTGGAGAAAAATTCAATGCTTCCCTTTGTTTAGCGTTAGGCATGACGGATGTCATTCAAGCGAATCAAGGCGGTATTACGATAGAGATGATGTTTATTGACGAAGGATTTGGCTCATTGGATGAAGAAGCGTTGCAAAAAGCGTTAACAGTGCTGGTGGATTTGCAAAAAGCAGGTCGAATGATTGGTGTAATCTCCCACGTTGCGGAAGTTAAACAAGCATTTCCAGTATGTATCGAAGTGACGAAATTAAAAGAAGGATACAGTACAACAACATTGATTTTAAAATAAAAAGTAATCCGCCAGACATTTTGGCTAACCAATTAGTCCAGCGGATATGATCGGTGTGTTCCACAAAGTTTAATAAGTGGTTAAACGGTAAAGAAACTAATGACAAACAAAGCAAAGGCACCTACCAAAACAATACTATTCAGTACGACACCAATAATTGCGAAAACTTTCTTTTTGTACTTTGCGGTTAGCCCAATAATACCTAAAATCAAACCTACAAATGCCATAATAAGTCCAGCAAATAAAAGGATCGTTGCTACAACAATAAGAATGAGAGATGTGCCAAGAACTTCTTGCAAAGCAACATTGTTTTCGAGTGCAGTAGGATCGTTAGCCAAAGACATTAATTGTTCTAACGTTTCCGGATTAGTAGCTAATTGCATCACAGTAGTGTATCCCATTGCGAAAGTAATCGCCATTGTAATTACTGCGACGATAGCAATGACAAAAGAAGCAATACCTAGCTTACTGTGCGTAAGCTGTGCATTCATTTCCGAATAGGGAGCAAACGTAGTATAACCTGTTTGTTCATGATATGGTCGTTGATTTTGAACATCTTGATCCTGTTGTTGGTTGTCCATCGTGACAAATCCACTCCTTACAATCATAATAGAAATAATCTTGCCCCATTATATACTTAAACGAGAGGAAAGAAAACGAATGAAAATTAATTATTTTACGATTGGTGCATTTAGTGCTACATTAGCGATTGCTTTAGGTGCATTCGGAGCACATGGATTGGAAGGTAAAATAACAGAACATTATATACAAGTTTTTGAAACTGGAGTTCGTTATCACATGTATAGTTCGTTAGGATTAATGCTGATCGGTTTGCTTTCCAAAATAGTAGCCAATAATAAATCATTTATTAACGGCGCACACTTCATCTTAGCTGGTACGATTATATTTAGTGGAAGCCTTTATATTTTGTCTCTAACTTCATTTTCTAAACTGGGAATGATTACGCCAATCGGTGGAGTAGCGATGATCATCGGTTGGTGTATGGTAGCTATTTCAGCTGGAAAACAAAAATTTAATTAGATACGTCAATTAGGCGTTTTGATGATAGGGATACGGACAACAAAGAAGCAAGCTAGGGGGAGCAGTAACTTCCTGGCTTGCTTTGTTTATTTATTTAATTATCCATGTAAAAAACTAGGCAATAATATCTTCTATTTCATACAAGTGAAAGGTGTACACTTGTTTTTCATCTACATGATAAACCGTTATTAATTGCAGTTCTTCATCCATCCGCAGCACTCTACAAGGAATGCTTTTTTTTATGCCCAGTCCTTTATTAAGCACTAAACGAATTAATGTATTGTCATTCATGTAGCGATTTACTTTTGTGAAAATATTGGAAGGCTCTGTTATTTCAGAATAGTTACCATTGGGTACTATTTTCTCCTCCAGCGAGGTTATCGGTACAGGTACGATATCTGGGTTAAGCTGTTTTGTTTGTTCCATTAATACTCCTAACTGAATGCCCGATTCAATTCGGTAATCAGCAAAATTGGCTTCATTTAGTTTTTTTATTAATTGTTCCAAAGCAGTTGTATGATGAGTATCGCTCAGCATGACTTCTAGTTTAAAAATAAAGGAAGTTGTATTTTGAGCTTCTGGTTGTTGTTTCATCTGTCTGCCTCCTGTCATTCGTATTCGTGGTAATCATTTGAAAGTGGGGATGTATAGGTAAAATGTATCGTAATAAGAACAGATGTCCAATCGGTTATACACGTTAGCGCATATGTTAAAAGTAAGCAAGAAACTTAATAAATAGCGTTAATGCTAAGGAGGTCGACTTAACCGATGGTGCAAGTGGTACCTATAAAATTGGATAACGGAGAAACAGTTATAGGTGTGGAAGTAAAACTCCCTAAAACGACTTTATTAACGATTTCAACAGACAAAGGTTATATTATGTGTGGAGCGCTAGATGTACTACTTTTAAATGAAAAGTTACGTGAACGAGAAATTATAGCTGGTCGTGCTGTTGGTGTTCGTAACTTGGAACAACTACTTGAAGCACCGCTGGAATCAGTGACGATCAAGGCAGAACAACTAGGGATTTTTGCGGGTATGAAAGGAGCAGAAGCTTTAAAACGAATGTTATAAATAATAATGATTGGTGATGTCACTATTTCTTTTGTAGCGGTTTAAATATGTGACATCACCTTAGTTTTTATTCAAATAGTTGCCGCAAATTTTGTTCGTAAGGTGCACGAATAATACCTTTTTCAGTAATTATAGCCGTTACATATTCATTTGGTGTAATATCAAATGCGGGATTGTAGACTTTTATTCCTTGTGGGGCAGTACGTTTGCCGAATCCTTCTGTCACTTCATTATCGTTTCGTAGCTCAATTGGAATTTTATCTCCAGTTGGAGTGTCCAAATCAATGGTAGATAGTGGACAAGCAACGTAAAAGGGAATGTTATGAGCTTTAGCTAATACGGCTACACTATACGTACCGATTTTATTGGCGACATCACCATTGGCAGCGACTCTATCTGTTCCGACAATGACGGCATCTACCAAACCTTTGGCCATAATCATTCCTGCCATATTGTCACAAATGAGTGTTACATCAGCACCTGCTTGTTGCAATTCAAAGGCAGTTAGTCTAGCGCCTTGTAATACGGGACGAGTTTCATCTGCATAGATGCGAAGGTGGATACCTTCTTCTAAAGCCAAATACATCGGAGCAAGTGCTGTACCATACTTAGAAGTAGCAAGCGCGCCTGCATTACAGTGCGTTAAAACACCCATGTCGTTTTCAAATAACGTCAGTGCATGCTCACCAATCGCTCGGTTGGTTGCTTCATCTTCTTGGTGGATCAGAATCGCTTCTTGTTCTAATAATTGTTTTGCTTCAATGAGAGAAAGCTTCTGTTCCATTATACGCACAGCGCAAGCCTTCATTCTATCCAATGCCCAAAATAAATTAACAGCAGTAGGGCGAGAGGTTGCCAAATAATTAGCAGTATCTATAATTTTGTTGAACCAAGCTTGTTCTTCTATTTGTTCTGTACTGCCGAGAACGACACCGTATGCAGCAGCTATACCTATCGCTGGAGCACCTCGGACTGCTAAACTGCTAATCGCATCCCACACTTCCGTTGCCGTAGTGAGTGTCAGATAAACGATATCTTCCGGGAGTAATCTTTGATCTAATAAATCGAGTGCTTCTTGTTTCCAAATAAGGGATTGTAGTGGTTGTTGTTGCTTCTGTGACACGAGCAAAAATCCTCCTTGTTATCCGATCTTGGCGAAAAGTTATCTATAAATAAACTCGCTTGCCGGTTACTTTATTATCATCCTGCTATAGTATAATGGAAATGGTATGTTCTTGGAATAGTATAACTTCACCAAAATGACAAAAAGAACAACCGCAGTGATAAATATCACCAAAATAGTACTAATTCATGCATTTATGGGCTATTCCATTGATAAATAGTTAAAACTATATTAGAATGATTATTGAGAATCAAATGAGAATCACCCTGCTCAATGAATATTAACCAACCATGGAGGGATCAGTATATTATGGCAACACAATTTGTCATCGATGGGCTTAAAGCTCAAATCGAAGGAAAAGAGATATTGAAAGGCATTAACCTAGAGATTAAAGGTGGCGAAATCCACGCGATCATGGGGCCGAACGGAACGGGAAAGAGTACACTAGCTTCTGCTCTTATGGGGCATCCAAAATATGAAGTAACAGAAGGTACAGCTTCACTGAATGGTGAAAACGTACTAGAGATGGGTGTTGACGAGCGTGCACGTGCAGGAATGTTTTTGGCAATGCAATATCCAAGTGAAATTTCTGGTGTGACAAACTCCGACTTTCTACGTAGTGCAATTAATGCACGTCGCGAAGAAGGAAGCGAAATCTCACTAATTAAATTTATCCGTCAAATGGAAAAAGAAATGAAAACATTAGAGATGAACCCTGAGTTCGCACATCGTTATTTGAATGAAGGATTTTCTGGCGGCGAGAAAAAACGTAATGAAATATTGCAAATGAAATTGCTTGATCCAAAGATTGCAATATTGGATGAAGTGGATTCCGGTCTTGATATAGATGCACTTAGAATTGTTGCTGGTGCAGTAAATGAGATGCGTTCGGATGATCGTGGCTTTTTGATTATTACTCACTATCAGCGTCTACTTGACTATATTACTCCTGACTTTGTCCACGTCATGATGCAAGGGCGTATTGTAAAATCTGGTGGTCCAGAGCTTGCTCATCGACTTGAAAAAGATGGATATGATTGGATTAAGGATGAGCTTGGTATTGTTGACGAGACTGTAGGTCAGAATTAATTCGGAGAAGGAGGTTTTTTTAAATGAGTACACAACTATTCTCTCCGATGAACCGCCAATCAGCGGAGACACTGGCACGCAGCAAGGGAGAACCAGATTGGCTAGTTGAACTGCGTGGCGATGCAGCAGACTTGGTAGACACACTTGCTTGGCCTAAGCCAGAGAAAATGAATATTGAGCGTTGGGATTTATCTAACTTTGGTAGCTACAGCGCACAAGACCAAATTAATTCTATAGATGCGTTGCCTGAAAAAGTGAAAAAAATGGCTGATGAACAAAATATTGTTATTCAGCGTAATTCGGCAGCAGTATATCATAAACTGTCAGAAGACTTGGCTGCTAAAGGTGTAATCTTCACTGATTTAGAAACAGCTGTGAAAGAGCATGGCGATCTTGTAAAACCATACTTGTTCCAAGCAGTAGCTAAAGACGAAAGCAAATTTACCGCTTTGCAAGCGGCGTTGTGGAACGGAGGAGTATTCGTATATGTTCCTCGCAACGTTGAAGTGGACATTCCATTGCAGGCGATTCTATATAATGATAATGCTGAGGCAACCTTTGCTCCACATATAGTTATAGTTGCAGAAGCGCACAGTAAAGTAACGTATGTTGATGTTGTATTGTCAGATGATAGTCTGAAAGGAACACCATTCGTACATCCATCAATCGTTGAAGTATATGCAAAACCAGGATCATTAGTCCAGTTTGCATCGATTCGTTCTATGGCGGATCAAGGAGTCGATTTGAGTCACCGTCGTGCTATTATCGAAGATGATGCACGTGTAGAATGGTTGATTGGCGATTTGAATGATGGCAACACGCTATCTGAGACGAAGTCGATCATGAAAGGTCGCGGATCTAGCTCCGATTCCAAAGTTATTACTATTGGTCAAGGAAATCAAAAAATGAGTATTACTACTCATGCAGTACATTTCGGTAAACATTCGGATTCTAATATGATTGTTCGTGCGGTAATGAAAGATTCCTCACAAGCGATTATTAACGGAATTACAAAAATTGAGCATGGTGCTACGAAAGCTAACGGTGAGCAAACGGAACGTGTATTGATGCTAAGCCCGAAAGCGCGTGGTGATGCCAATCCTATCTTGTTAATTGACGAAGACGATGTTACGGCAGGTCATGCGGCTAGTGCTGGTCAAGTGAATCCAGAGCAAGTGTACTACTTGATGTCAAGAGGAATAACGAGACAAGAAGCAGAACGATTAATTATCAATGGTTTCTTGGCACCAGAAGTGGATAGTATAGCTATAGAAGCTGTTCGTAATCAATTAGTTGCCCTTCTTGAAAGGAAGCTGTAAACATGAATATCCATGCAATTCGGGAGCAGTTCCCTATATTGCATCAACAAGTGAATGGTCATGAGCTTGTTTATCTGGATAGCGCGGCATCTTCTCAGAAGCCGCGTTCTGTCATTGATGCGATGCGGGATTACTATGAACATAGTCATGCTAATGTACACCGTGGTGTGCACACACTCGGTTCTCGAGCGACAGATGCTTATGAAGGTGCGAGAGCAAAGGTTGCCACATTTTTAAATGCAAAAGATATTAGAGAAATTGTCTTTACTCGCGGAGCAACAGCAGCTATTAATTTAGTTGCTTCAAGTTACGCACGAGCCAACTGTCAACCAGGTGACGAGATTGTTCTGACAGCAGCTGAACATCATGCGAATTTGATTCCTTGGCAACAAGTAGCGAAAGCTACTGGAGCGATATTGAAGTTCATTCCGTTGCAGCCAGATGGAACATTTACGCTAGAAGACGCTGCCGCAACTATGTCAAGCAAAACGAAGATTGTCACTGTATCGCATATGTCCAATGTACTAGGAAATGTTAATCCGATTAAGGAGCTAGTGCAGTTAGCACATGAACATGGTGCAGTTATCGTAGTTGATGGAGCGCAAAGTGCTCCGCATCATAAAGTTGATGTTGTGCAGCTAGATGTAGATTTCTTTGTACTTGCTGGGCATAAAATGTGCGGTCCTACTGGTATAGGAGTTCTTTATGGTAAACAAGCATTACTTGCTCATATGGAACCTGTTGAGTTTGGCGGAGATATGATTGAATTTGTTGATCTACATGATGCAACATGGAATGAAGCGCCTTACCGCTTTGAAGCAGGTACACCTATAATTGCCGAAGCCATTGGTTTGGGGGCAGCTATCGATTTTCTAGAAAGTATCGGAATGGAAGAGATCAACAAGTATGTAACACAGCTTGGAAATTACGCTTATGAGCGATTATCAGAAATAGATGGACTAACGATTTATGGCCCAACGAAAAACAGGTCTGCACTTGTTACATTTAACTTGGATGAAGTTCATCCACATGATGTAGCAACTGTACTTGATACGTATGGGATTGCTGTAAGAGCTGGACATCATTGCTGTCAGCCATTGATGCGATATTTTGACGTATCATCAACAGCGAGAGCTAGTTTTTACTTGTACAATACAGAAGCAGAAGTAGATCGTTTAGTAGATGGGTTAATTCAAACAAAGGAGTTCTTCGGTCATGCAATTAGATGATTTATACCGTAGAGTCATAATGGATCATTATAAAAATCCACGTAATCGCGGTGAGTTGCAAAGTGAAGCCGTCACGATACAGTTGCACAACCCGACTTGTGGCGACCGAATTTCGTTGCAGCTCCAGCTTGAGGAAGATATAGTCGTAGATGCGAAGTTTACTGGGGAAGGCTGTTCCATCAGTTTAAGTTCAGCTTCTATGATGACAGAAGCAGTCAAAGGAAAATCATATTCACAAGCCATCGACATGGCGAATCGTTTTTCTTCTCTCATGCAAGGTGAAGATGTTGAGTTTGAAGAAAATGAAGATATTGAAGCTTTGTCCGGTGTGAATAAATTTCCTGCAAGAATTAAGTGTGCTACGTTAGCGTGGAATGCACTCCGTAAAGGAATAGATCAATAAACAGCGTTAGAATGCAACATTAAATGAAATAGGAGCGTGATTACGATGGCAAAAACAATGCCGGAAATGGAAGAATACAAATATGGTTTCCGTGATGAACACAAGTCTATTTTCCAATCAGGAAAAGGGTTAACGGAAGAAATTGTACGAACTATTTCCAAAATGAAAGACGAGCCAGAGTGGATGCTTGATTTTCGATTGAAGTCATTGGCTCAATTCCGAAAAATGCCGATGCCAACTTGGGGCGGAGATATGGATGATTTGAATTTCGATGATATTCAATATTATGTAAAGCCATCCGAAAAGCAAGGTAAAACGTGGGAAGAAGTTCCACAAGAAATTAAAGAAACATTTGATAAACTTGGAATTCCTGAAGCGGAACAAAAGTTTCTAGCTGGTGTATCAGCACAATATGAGTCTGAAGTTGTTTATCATAGCATGCAAGAAGACTTGGAGAAACAAGGTGTTATATTCACTGATACGGATACAGCACTAAGAGAATATCCAGAGTTGCTACGAGAATATTTCGGAACGATAATTCCTCCAGAAGATAATAAGTTTGCAGCGCTAAATAGTGCCGTATGGTCCGGCGGTAGTTTCATCTATGTGCCTAAAGGCGTGAAATGTGAAGTGCCATTGCAAGCATATTTCCGAATTAACTCCGAAAATATGGGACAATTTGAGCGTACGCTTATCATTGCTGACGAAGGTAGCTCGGTACATTATGTAGAGGGCTGTACAGCTCCTGTCTATAGTACCAACTCCTTGCATAGTGCTGTAGTTGAGATCATTTGTAAGAAAGATTCAAGTGTTCGCTATACAACGATTCAAAACTGGGCTCCAAATATTTATAATTTGGTTACAAAACGAGCTGTCGCTGACGAGAATGCTACAATGGATTGGGTAGATGGTAACATCGGATCTAAATTGACGATGAAATACCCAGCTGTTATTCTACGTGGTCGTGGCGCAAAAGGGATGGTATTGTCCATAGCTGTTGCAGGTAAAGGACAGCACCAGGATTCTGGCGCTAAAATGACACATCTAGCACCAGATACGAGTTCTACGATTATTGCTAAATCGATTAGTAAACATGGTGGTAAAGTTACCTATCGTGGACTTGCTAACTTCGGTAGAAACTCTGATGGAGCCAAATCAAACGTTAAGTGTGATACTTTGATTTTGGATAACGAATCTACTTCAGATACAATTCCGTATAATGAAATCTTCAACGATAACATTACATTGGAGCATGAAGCTACTGTATCTAACGTATCTGAAGACCAGCTATTCTATCTGATGAGCCGTGGGCTTGACGAAGATGAAGCTACACAAATGATCGTTATGGGCTTTATCGAGCCATTCACCAAAGAACTACCGATGGAATATGCGGTAGAGATGAATCGATTGATTAAATTTGAGATGGAAGGAAGCATTGGTTAACCAACATAAGTTGTTGGTGAATCCATGTTTCTAGAATAGAGAACATTGGGTAAAACCGGATCGTGCCAATGCCGATCCTGTTTTACCTTTTTTTGTAGGATAGGGATCAGTTTTAAACCTTTATTCCATTAAAAGACCCTATAATGAAATATAAGAAACTTTTCATACAGTTGATTCGTAATTTAAAAAAGTATGAAAATTAAAATATTTGGAAGTGATACGGATAACGAAAGACTCAATAAAGAAGTAAATGAATTCTTAGATAGTGATAATATTGAAGTAGTAGATTTAAAATTTAGTAATAGCATGAATGGATTGGCTGTTTTGGTTATGTTTAATGAAAAGTGATTTGTCAATTACTTTTAAAAAAGTTGGTAAACAATCAGATCATTTAAAAAAGGAGGGGGATGAATGGCTTATATTGGAGTTGCATTTGCTTTAGCTGTAGCTATATGGATAGGTTGGAAAGAAGACAAAAAGGCAAAGACTAATTAATGAATGTAAAAGTTAATCCATATTGGCAGTTTTTATGCTATAATAACCAAGGACAGGGGAAGCTCCTGTCCTTGGTTATTATTAAAAGGGTGGAGAAATTCATGAAAAGATCATTTCTCGTTGTTACTGGCATAGTCCTTTTGATTGTACTTGTACTTATTCTTGTACAAATGAATTATTCCAATTCTTATCAAAAAATTAATATTAATGGTCCTGCATACATGTATGGAGATAGTATCGATCAGGTGTTACCCATTTCTATAGAGGGAAAATATAATAAAAAGAAAGACTCTTTTATTGGGTCAATGGAAATAGACAATAGAATTAAACTTGATAATGTGCTGTTTATCCCTGGAGCGGACATCATTTTTTACGAAGGTAGTAAACGGACTGATTTAGGACGAATGTTTTTTGATAATGAAAGTTTAAATTATTCAATGGAAATTACCGATCCTGTTTTTTATGAGAAGTTAACTAAAAGTTCTAGTGATGGTAAAGCGAAAGTTATTATTAGCTCACCATCAAATAATTATGAGCAAGCTCAACGAGTAAATGAAGAATTAAGGAATAGGAGCTTCCCTTGGGAAAATAGTATCAGGAGCAGATGATCAACCAAGATCAGTTGACAAAGCCATTCATACCTAAACGGTATGAGTGGCTTATTTGCGTTTATGCGATTGGTATGTAACACAATCACAGCTGTACCATCGTGAGCAAACTGATAGACAACACGTTATGTGAATTTAATTGTGTGCTAGGGCGTTATGGCAGCGTATGCTCGTTACAATCAATTTGTATAGACTTATTCGAGAAGTTGGTCATTGTTTACTGCCAGAGGATTACCGCAATTATTTGATAAGAAAAGGTGTTTACCAATATAAAATTATTGATTTGCGATAAATTTATATTGTTAAACATCTTTTTTCGTGTTATGATTTTTACGGAAAGCGAGGGGTAATATGACAAAAATAGTATTGAAAGCAGATCAGTTATATAAAACAATTGGATCAAAAGAAATTATACATGCAATGTCATTCGAGTTAGAGGAAGGTAAAATATATGGTTTTTTGGGACCGAACGGTAGTGGTAAAACGACGACGATCCGGATGTTAACGGGACTCATAAAAATTAGTAAAGGTGATGCCTATATTAATGGATATAGTATTACAAAAGAAAGAGAACGAGCATTGGAACAGGTTGGAGCTATTGTAGAAAACCCGGAGTTATATGAATATATGACAGGCAGAGAAAATCTGATTCATTTTGCTAATATGGCAAAAAATAAAGTAGCGCGAAGCTATATAGAAGAACTCATTCAATTGGTAGATTTGACAGCTGCGATTGATAATAAAGTGAAAACTTATTCTTTGGGAATGAAACAACGACTAGGAATTGCACAAGCGCTATTGCATCAACCGAAAATTTTAATATTAGATGAACCAACGAATGGGCTTGACCCAGCAGGAATTAGAAAAATTCGAGATTATTTGCGACAGCTAGCTCATGAACAGAAGATTACGAT
Source organism: Paenibacillus yanchengensis (assembly GCF_042684845.1). Classification (NCBI taxonomy): domain Bacteria; kingdom Bacillati; phylum Bacillota; class Bacilli; order Caryophanales; family Paenibacillaceae; genus Paenibacillus; species Paenibacillus yanchengensis. The sequence goes on from NZ_JBHUMH010000045.1 coordinate 17,002, forward strand.
TATCGTATCGAGCCACTTGTTAAGTGAAATCGAAATGATGTGTGATGAAGTAATCGTCATTCATAAAGGCAAGTTTATTCAATCTAAAAGTTTGCAGAAAAATGATAATAAGTCGGAACAAAAAGTGATTGTTCGTTGTAAAGTGCATAGTACGGAGCAATTAGCAGCTGTTACAAACATAACGATAGAGGACAACCATCATTTTACGGTAGAACTGGACTATGATAAGATTCCAATGTTTGTCGTTCAGTTAGTGGAACAAAATATTGCAGTATTTAGTGTAGTGCCAATCCAAGAAACGTTAGAAGAGCAATTTTTGAAGTGGACGGGAGGAGGCGTAAAATGATACTTTTAATAAAAAATGAATTAATGAAATTACATGCAAGCAAAAAAATAGCATTAGTTTTAAGTATACTGATTGCATTGCCACTTGCTTTACTTGTATTAATTAAGTCGTGGATGCCATTAAGAGAACGGTATGAAAGTTATTTAGAATATGTATTGCTTAATTTGAATACGGTGTACTTCTTGTTAACGATTGCTGGCATTTTGTTAGCAAGTAAAATCATATCAGATGAAATCCAACAAGGAACGATTAAACAATTATTATTACGACCGCATTCGAGACCAAAAATATTATTATCAAAATATGTTGCGATACTACTTATACTTTTCAGCGGTTATTTTTTAGTAGTCATTATTTCGATAGCGCTTGGTTTACCCTTATTTGGAGCAGATGATGCAGCACGATCGATTGGAGATGTTATGCAATTAGTGCTTTTCAAAGGGATAGCGACCATATTTTATACAACATTAGCATTTATGTTATCCATCGTATGGAAAAGTAGTGTCCTTCCGTTAACAAGCTCTATTATTTTATTTTTACTTAACTCTTTCGTAACGAAATTAATAGCAATGGTCTTTAAGAAATATGCAGGATTTGTTGTATTGACACAACTTGATTTGCAAATATATTCAACGGTCAATATGGGCTATCCTTACTTTTCAATGCTTACTGCTGCACTATATGTAGTTTTTCATATTGTTTTATTTCTTATCATTACAAGTATCACTTTTAACAAGCAAGATATGCTGTAAAGGAATAAGTAAAAATTTATTATTAATAGAACGACTATCTGAAATGATACTACCTGCAAGTTCTGCAAAATTGGTATATGATTAATCTTTACAATGGATGAGTAGGTGAACGATATTGAAAAGTATTAATATCAAAATAGCTAGCTTTTTAACCATTTTATTATGTGTGTTAGAAATTGTTTTGCTCGTATATTTGTTACAGACGGTACTACATTCTCGTTTTCAAGAAGAAGTGAGCAGAATATTAAGAAGTGGTAGTAACCATCGAAGTGTATTGGAAGATCATTATTCGGAGGAAACGATTAAACATATTGCGTTAATGGAAAACAATCCTGATACCGGGGTAGTTATTATGAATGTGCATCGGGATATTATTGGTCAATCCAATAATGGGGTTATATCGGAGCTAGAGAAGCTTGATATGGACAAGTTGTTTCAATCGCCAGATCAATTAGTTGTGAAACATTGGCGCACAACACCTTATTTAGTTAGTGTCCATCCTTATGAAGCGAAGCAAGAGAGCGGAATATTGATTTTATTTCAAAGTACGGAAGCATTACACTCGTTGGATAAGGAACTACAGAAGCAGTTTTTAATAGCGGGAGTTTTTATATTTTTGATTGTTGTTACACTATATATTTTACTTACACGTGTCATAACTAGACCATTGTGGAACATGAGAAAAGCAACGGAGCAGTTAAGTACAGGTGACTATACGGTTACAATACCTGTATATAGTCGCGATGAAATTGGACAATTAGCAGTTACGATCCAAAATTTGGCCTATGAGCTTCAATCGTTACAACAAAGTCGTAATGATTTTCTAGCAAGCGTTGCTCACGAACTTGGAACACCACTTACTTATTTAATTGGATATGTAAAAGTAGCACAACGACCGACGACATCGCCGGAGCAGTTACAGCGTTATTTGACCATCATACAAGAGGAAGCTCAGCGGATGACTAAATTGGTACAGGATTTGATGGAGTTAGCCCGACTTGGTGAAGTACATTTTTCGATAAAACGTGAAGTCGTTTCTATACCAGCGTTGCTACAGCAAATGGAACAAATGATGAGTAGGCAGTTTGAAGAAAAACAAGTGAGGCTGCAAGTGAAAACATCTGAGGAAATTGTGGTGCTCGGTGATCCAATAAGGTTACAGCAAGTGTTTACAAATTTATTGGATAACGCTTTACAGCATTCTCATGCAGGACAGACGGTGACTATAGCAGCGGAACAAAGTAAAGAAGCAGTTATTTTTACAGTAATAGATGAAGGGGACGGCATTGCGCCAGAACATGTACCGTTTGTCTTTGATCGGATGTATCGTGTAGATCAATCAAGAGCAAGACATTTGGGTGGTGCAGGGCTTGGTCTATCGATTGCCAAAGAGATTATTCAAGCGCATCAAGGAACGATAGTAGTCACCAGTAAAGTGGGACGAGGAACGACGTTTACTGTTACTTTGAAAAGGGTGAAACAGGTATGAATGTTATGATTATTGATGATGAAGCGAGAATGTTAGATTTAATTGAATTGTTTTTATCGCCAGAAGGTTATTCTTGTTTAAAATATACGGATGCACAGCAAGCTTTACAGCAATTACGCATAACGGATGTGGATTTGGTTATATTGGATATTATGATGCCGTTCATTTCTGGTTGGGAAGTATGTCAGGAAATTCGTCAGTTTTCTAATGTGCCTATTTTAATGTTAACTGCTCGGAAACAGCTAGAAGATGTGGTAAAAGGATTAAAGGTAGGGGCAGATGATTACATGACGAAGCCATTCGAGGAGGAAGAATTACTGGCTCGATTAGCGGCATTATTACGTCGGGCACAGCACTATGAAAAAAACAAAAATGACGTTATCCAACGTGGGGAATATCGCTTAAATTTGGCGGAATATACGTTGCATTATCAGTCATCGCAGCTAGTGCTTACTCAAAAAGAATTTAAAATGCTAGAGACGTTAATGACTGAACCGAAAAAGATATTTACACGGGAACAATTGTTCGAGCAAGTATGGGGTTTGGAAAGTATGACAGAATTAAGAACAATAGATTCCCACGTTCGCAATTTACGAGATAAGTTAAAGCGGCACCATATTGCGATGACAGATGTGTTACTCACCGTTTGGGGTGTAGGTTATCGCTGGCAAGAGTAATGGTTAATCATGACATTATGGTGAAAAGTGCAAATGTGCATAATTACTGCACAATTTGTTGTTATGCTATGAGGGAGAGGATGACGGGCGTTTCATTACGTGAAGTCCATTCTATAAGTATAGTATGACAGCAAAGGAGAGAAGCGATGATGAGAAAAACAGCAATAGTAGTCATTTCAGCAGTAATGTTAATTATTGCAGGATGTGGTATATCACCTAATGAAACAAATGGTAACGATAGCGGTAGTAACGGCGCGAGTAATAATAGTAGTACTAATCGTAATGCTATGCATATGATGAATGGGCATATGGGGAGTTTATCTACTAATGAGCAGCAACGGAAGGATGACAACGACATGCAAGGACATATGTCCCATAATCGTAATATGAATGGTCACATGGACCATGAAAATATTGTTCCGCTACAGGCTTCGACCGGTGAGAATAAATTAGCAATACCAGCACTCCTTGAGCCAGATAAAAAAGGGGTCTATACGGTGAAAGCACAGCAAGGAAAAACAGCGTTTTTTGAAGGAGTTCTGTCAGAGACATTTGGTTATAATGGGGATTTGTTAGGTCCGATTATTCGTTTGAAGCAAGGAGAACAAGCAGCGATTCGCATCGTAAATGAGTTAAAGGAAGAAACTACTTTTCATTGGCACGGTCTGGAAGTAGCTGGACAAGTAGATGGTGGACCACATGATCCGCTGCAAGCTGGTGATGAGCAACTGTTAAAGTTTGATATAACACAAGAAGCGGCAACGCTGTGGTTTCATCCACACCCGCATAACAATACAGCCTCTCAAGTTTATCGTGGATTAGCAGGATTGTTATACATTGAAGATGAAAATAGTGCAGCATTACCTTTGCCAAAAGAACATGGGAAAAATGACTTTCCATTAGTGTTTCAAGATCGATTGTTCAATGAAGCGAAGCAATTAGATTATGAGCATGCTTATTATAGTGATGGAACGGTGGGCGACACATTACTTATTAATGGAACAGTGAATCCTTATCTTGAAGTAAAGAGGGAACAAGTACGTCTTCGTTTATTGAATGGAGCGAATGCTCGAAATATAACGTTTCGTTTAAATACTGGGGATGAATTTCATCAAATTGCTACAGATGGAGGATTGTTGAATGCTCCTGTTGCACAAACCGAAATTACGTTAACGCCATCGGAGCGGGCAGAAATTATCGTTGATTTCTCATTGTTTGCCGCAGATCAGAAAATAGAATTGGTAGATGAGCATGGCACTGTACTGCTGCCCTTCCATATCGAAAGAGGTGGAAAGGCGAATTCAGAACCGCTACCAAAACAGATGAACGATTATGCAGTGACAGAGGCAGAAAAAGCACTTCCGATATCGAAGAAAGTAGAATTGTTCGGTATGATGAATATGGTCTACATTAATGGCAAAAAATTTGATCCAGATCGTGTTGATTTAACGCAACAAAAAGGTGTAACCGAAGTATGGGAAATATATAATGAAAAAGATATGATGGGTGGCATGATACATCCGTTCCATATTCATGGTACACAGTTCAAAGTGATATCACGTGATGGAGTAGAACCGTTAGCACATGAGCAAGGATGGAAAGATAGTATATCTGTAGCACCAGGAGAACGGGTGAAGATTGCCGTTACGTTTGAACACGAAGGATTATACATGTTCCATTGTCACATATTAGAGCACGAAGATAGTGGGATGATGGGTCAAATTAAAGTAGAATAAATGCGAAAAAAACAATGGTCATTGGAACGTAGCTATTAAAATAGCTACTTCCGATGACCTTTATTTGTGCATGTGCATGTGAAGTAGTGTCTTTTAACTAATACACATATGGAGTTAGTTGTTCTATAAGATGCTCGCCAACTTGTTTCCAGCGATCACGATGGGGAATATGACCGTCTGTATCCAGTGGTGCTTGAAACTGATTCAATCCGACTGCACTAAGCAGTGAATTGCTATCATAATCAAGACCGATATTGAGGACATGTTTGATTAAATATGGCGTTTTGAATTGAATAACTGTTTCATCGTGATCCAGCTTTCCTCTTATAGTGGCAAAAGGTAGCCGTAAATAAATGGACTCTCCTTGTTCTTGCCAAATAATTTGATCAAAACTACCAAAATCATATTCCCAATTGCCACCTAAACTTAATCCATGCTTATGTACATCCATTGAAAAACGTCCAAAAACAGCTTCCTTTCCCTCTAAAGCAGTATCCAACATAATCATAGTACGCCCTCCCTAGCTAGAATTCTAAAGTTATTACCAGTGTTTCCCGAAAGAAAATAGTTCATACTATAAAAGAAGTCTTCTATCGTGAAGTGCAATTGGTGTAGCATTATGGTACTTAGTTCCGGCAGTGAATACTATTATGTTATAATACTATTCAAAGATAATATTGGATAAAATGATGAGAATAGATAGGAAATTCCTTGTGATAAGTAAGGAGGGATAGCAAATGAAAATGAAAAAAATTAGCGATGTTAAAAGCTTAACTGATCAAGAAATGATGGCTTTAGAGGAGTTAGTTTTTAAAGTAAAACATGTATTTCGTGTGAAAAACATTTTTTTGTTTGGCTCAAAAGCAAGGGGAGATAGTAACGAAAACTCTGATGTTGATATTATGATTATTATCGAAGAAGATGAAGCTAAGGAGAATCGAAATAAACTATCTGAAATTTCATTTGAAGTTAATTATGAATACGATACGAATATATATGCCGGGTTAGATTATGGGAGTAAATGGGAAGATAAAGACTATTTACTATTACCACTACCTTCTAACATTACAGAAGAGGGAGTGGAGCTAAGTGTATAGAAAAAACTCAGCTATAATATTGCTTAGAAAAGCAAGTAATAAATTAAACGGTGCAAAGACAGCTTTTGAACAAGAACGATTTGATGATTGTGTAAGCGATTTTTAAAATTCTCGGTATGCAGGTTGCTGTCCAAGCAGTACAATGATTAATGACATATACTAAGTTAGATACTTAATATATTGTTAAAGGAGTGCATTTGCTTGGCAGAATGGGTAGGGGCTATTAAACCGTTGTTAATGATCGATGCTGGTCACGGTGGCGTAGATAGTGGAGCTGGAGGAAATGGCATTGTAGAGAAAGCGATGACACTACAAATTTCGTTATACCAATATGAACGATTTCAAGAATTAGGTATAGCTGTAGCATTGACTAGAAATATAGATAAAACATTGGAGCCCAATGACCGCACTGCGATGATCAAAAAAAGCGGAGCTAAATATTGTATGTCTAATCACATTAACGCTGCATCATCCACTAGTGCGAATGGGGCGGAATTTATTCATAGTGTTCATTCTAATGGGAAATGGTCATCCATTATGGCACAATGTCTCGCTAACGCTGGACAGGTGTTAAGACCAAGAGCAACGTATTCCAAGGCGCAATCGAATGGGCAAGACTATTATTTTATGCATCGGTTAACTGGTAATGTAGAAACGGTTATTGTAGAATATGGATTTTTGTCAAATAGTACAGATGCGGATCGTTTAAAAAGTAATTGGAAATCATATGCTGAAGCAATGGTAAAGGCATTTTGTGAGTATACGAATCATCCTTATCAACCTGAATCTGTAAAACCGATCATAGTAGCTGGCTTTACAGATATTGGAGATCATTGGGCAAAAGATAGTATTGTAAAGGCAGTGAACAGCGGGTTGATGAATGGCGTTAGCCAAGATAAGTTTGCTCCTGATGAGCCAATAACTAGAGCACAGATAGCTGTAATATTAGATCGAGCAGGACTGAGCTAGTTGCATATCGCAATAAAGCTTTGGAGTAGAGTCTTTTAAAATAAAAACATATTATCGTGCATGTACTTATAAATAGACATGCACGATTTCATATTCTCTTTCGGTAGTCAAATCGATAAATTGATTGTCTACTTGTACAAGCGGTCGGAAAAACTCATTAGGGTGAGTCATAATAATAATGCCCAATTCATCATTGTTCAGTTTCACTTGTTTGCCGATAAAATTAGGAATCATATGTTTAATAAAAGTATGAGTAGTAGTCGGATCTAGTTCATCAAAACTTAATCGATAAAGTTCACGCAGTACAAATAGCAAATCGCGTTCTTTTTGATAGACGCGTGTAGAAATCATAGCACTGTAAATATCAGCAACGGATATAATTTTGGCAATGGGATGAATATGCTCGCCAGTTAATCCATATGGATATCCGCTACCGTTCACTCGCTCATGATGTTGTAAAGCACCTAAAGCTAAAGTAGCATCGTCCAGTGATTTTTTGATGATTTGGTAGCCGTGTATCGTATGTTGTTTAATTTCTTCGAATTCATCATTTGTTAGTTTGTTAGGACTATTCAATATGTCGTTATCGACTTTGGCTTTTCCTATATCATGCAAAAATCCAGCTTTCCCAATCGTGTTTGCTTCGTCTTGTGAATAGCCAAGCCAATTAGCTAAATAGTAAGTTAACATGCCAACATGAACAGAGTGCTGGTAAGTATAATTATCAGCATTGTTCAACAATAGGAGCATAGATACAACATCACGTTCTAGCTGTAAATGCTCAAACAATGGTTCTATAGCAGCAGTAACAACTTCATCGTCAACAGTTCCGTCCTTGGCAGCTTGGATGAAACAATTTTCTATCGTTGAAATGGTTTGGTCATAGATTGGTTTGACACTGGGCAACCACTTCGGCGTAGCGGTAGATTCCAATGTTCTTGATTCCAACATGACATGTTTGCGCTGCTCAATATCTACATATTCAATTTGGTGTTGCAAAAGTTTGGAAATTTCTCTGCTATTTAGTACTGTGCCTTTAGATAAAACATGTAAACCGTAATGGTTGAACACATCCTCTTCCAATCGATCGCCATCTATTAAATCTATCGTATGTACCTTCATAAAGACACCTCGAGATCATTTATTCACTTGCAAATAGTTAGTCATGAACGAAAATAAATCATTTAAACTAATGTTAACAATCATTTTAGAAGTTTACAATATGTATATCGACATAACAGGTTACAATATGTAATAGTTTCATAGACATTGTTATAAATTTAATAACAGTTTTCTATACAACTGTTTTGAACAGCATTATAATAAACTAATATAATAGTCAGAAAGCTAGTTGTAGCAGGAGGTGCACCAGTTGGCACAGCAACGAGATAGGGCGATAACAATATATCACAGTAATGACATTCATAGCCGATTAGAAAATGCAGGGAAAATTGCTACGATGATTGCTCATGAAAGAAGGCTAATTGGAAGCGATCGTGTACTAGCTGTCGATTGTGGGGATCATATGGATCGCACACGATTAGAAACGGAAGGTAGTATGGGAGAGGTTAATGCGGCATTGCTCTATGAAGCTGATTATGATGTTATTACGCTAGGTAACAATGAAGGTCTTACGTTTACGATGGATGATCTGAAGACAGCATATGAGCACCATGCAAAGTTTGCTGTTGTTTGTGCCAATTTAGAACGAAGTTCTGATCAGCAGCAACCTGATTGGCTACAACGAAATACAATTATAAATAAAAATGGAATTACGATAGGGATAACCGCAGTTACCGCCTATTTCCATCAAGTATATCGATTGATCGGATGGCATGCAACGGAACCAATTGCAGCAGTGCAACAACAGGTAGCTCAAATGCGAGAGCAGGTCGATCTTGTCATTGTATTATCACATCTTGGTTTAACGATGGATTATAGATTAGCGGAACAAGTTGACGGTATAGATATTATATTTGGAGCACATACGCATCATCTAATAGAAGAACCAATTATACATCATGGTGCAGCTATTTGTGCTGCTGGAAAATTTGGTGATCATGTGGGAAGGGTGGAAGTTGTGTTTCCCGCTGGCAGTAATCAGCCGATTATTCGGGGAGAATGTTTGCCAACAGCAGCTATAGTGGAACGGGAAGAACAAACGAGTATTATTTATAACTATCGCAACCATGCAGCCGTAAAATTGCAACGAGTAATTACTACTTTGGAGCGACCGCTCCCTGCACTGTTAGATCGTGAGTCAGAACTGCCAAATTTACTAGCGATTGGTTTGAAAAATTGGATGAAAGCGGATATTGGTCTTGTTAACAATGGGCAGCTACTCGGTGGTCTTGCTTCTGGAGATGTGACTGCTGGAGAGCTTCATGCACTATGTCCGTCGCCAATTAATCCTTGTTTGATGGAGTTAACCGGAAGAGATGTAAGGCTCGCATTAGAGCAGTCATTGCAATCAGAGTTTATTTACAAACCAATTAAAGGTTTTGGTTTTAGAGGGGAAAGGCTAGGTAAATTAGCATTAGCAGGGTTAACTGTTCATTATAGTTTAGAGGAAAACGAAGTAGCTATTATTCATAAAGTAGAAGTAAATGGTCAGTTGTTACGTGATGATCAGATGTACCGAGTAGGTACTATTGATATGTTTTGTTTTAAAATTGGTTATGAATCACTGGCTAGCGCAAAGATCAATCAATTATTTATGCCTGAATTTTTACGTGATATTATTGAAACAGAGCTTGCCAATGCTGTAAGTTTAAATCAATGCCAACAGAAAACATGGCTGCTTATATAACGGTTGTAAGAAGGAATAAAAAAGCGGAAAAAAAGAAGGAAAATCGACGGCTTTTGTCGAAAATTATATTTAGAACCTTAAAAAGAGCTCGGTTTATTATAGTATGATATTAATGGGGGAAGGATCGATTATATGCGCTTGCTTCCAGTGACCAATTGTAAGCCAGGGATGCGGCTTGCTAAAAAAATATTTTCTGAAGAGGGCTTAGTGCTACTGAGTGAAGGAGTTGAGCTAACGAATCGATTAATTCAACGACTATCGGAGTACGGCATTCAATATGTCTATATACAAGATGCTAAAACGGAAGATATACAGGTGCAAAGCTTAATTAGTGACGAAACATTTCATGTTGCTTTGAAGGGAATACGAACGACGTTTAATGAAATGATTGCAAAGCCAAAGCAAAAAAAGGGAGAAACACATCCTTATATAGCAGGACCATTTAAAGAGATGATGGGATTAATTATTGAGGATTTGTCTAACCATAAAGATGCCATGATTATGCTCATGAATATGAGCATTGTTGACCATTATTTATATCAACATTCGTTGAATGTATGTGTGTATACAACATTGTTAGGGTTATCCCATGGTTATTCTCGCGATGAAACGATGGTACTTGGGCTCGGCGCATTATTGCACGATGTCGGTAAAACGCAAATTGATTTAGATATATTAAAAAAGCCAGGGAAGTTAACCGAAGATGAATATAGCAAAATGCAAAGCCATTCTTTCGCAGGTTATCAAATTTTGAAGAAAGAGCCTAACTTGCCATTATTAGTTGCTCATTCTGCATTACAACATCACGAACGCTTGGACGGAAGTGGCTACCCTAGAGGGATAAAGGGAAACGATATTCATGAATATGCGAAGTGGATTGGCATTGTTGATTCTTATGATGCGATGACAACTAACCGAGTATATAGAAGACCGTTGTTGCCACATGAAGCGGTGGAGCGATTATATGCAGGCTCAGGTACATTATATGAACAGTGGATGCTGCAATATTTTCGAGATCATGTAGCTATTTATCCGCTTGGTATTACTGTTCATTTGAATACTGGAGAAGTTGGCGTAGTTGTTAAAATTCACTCGGGTTATCCTCACAGACCGGTTGTCCGCATATTGTATAATGAGGCAGGGGAAGAGTTGAAAGTGCCATATGAAATAGATTTGGCAAGTCAATTAACGGTAATGATTGTTGATGTGAACAATTTAAATAAAAGTGTAACTTTAGTATCCGGAATATAGAAGGAGCCTTCATAGGCTCCTTTTTACAAACCATGGAGTAAGATTTGCTTTTGATGCTAGCAGAGTATTAAAATAGTAGTAGCAAAATATGAAAGAAACAGGTGTGTATAAGTAATGAGTAGAAGTAATTCGCCATACATTAATAGTAGAGAGAAAATGAGACAAGTTATTCTATCACCACAAAATGATCCTTGGGATCCCCTCCGATCGTTGTTACAATACGGTACACATAAGTTAACTAGTGTTGAAATGACGGTTACTAATTTATGCAATATGCGCTGCGAGCATTGTGCGGTAGGCGATACACTTGTGTTCGCCGAACCGGACAAAATTCCATTGAAGCAAATGCTAGATCGATTAGAAGAAGTAGAACATTTGGAGACGATCAGTATTACTGGAGGAGAACCGTCTTTTTCGGAAAAAACAGTGCAGCAATATATTGTACCGCTTTTGAAATATGCGAGAGAGAGAGGGCTTCGTTCTCAAATTAATTCGAATGTTACTTTGCCGTTTAGTCGATATGAACCATTAATTCCTTATTTGGACGTTATGCATATTTCCTTTAACTATACTTCTGCTGAGGAGTTTCATCAGATCGGATTTGCGAATGCTAATCATAAAGTAACGGCTCAAGCAACAGCAAAGTTATATGAGCGAATGATTGATAATGCCCGCAAATTAAGTGAAACGGATATGTTAGTGTCTGCGGAATCAATGATCAATTATCGAACGCACGAAAAAATCGATCAAATCCATCAGTTAATTGTAGAGATGGGCTGCAAACGACATGAAGTTCATCCAATGTATCCAAGTGCATTTGCAAAAAATTTACCAGTTATTTCACGACAACAAATGTTAGCAGCGATTGAACGTTTATTAGATCATCGCCAGAAAGATATTTGGATGTTGTTTGGGACATTGCCGTTTTATCAGTGTAGTGATGATGCGAAAGAACGGAAGCTATTGACTAGACTGGCTAATGAACCAAATGTTACTGTTCGTAATGATCCTGATGGTAGAAATCGATTGAATGTTAATCTGTTTTCTGGTGATGTGTTTGTTACTGATTTCGCTGAGGTTCCAGCGTTTGGAAATATTGCAGATGCCAAGTTAGATGATATGTTTAATGAGTGGTTGCAAGGTTCTTTAGCACAGAGTGTCAATTGTTTTTGCCCTGCTGCATCTTGTGCTGGACCTAATTTACTCGTAAAAGATATGTACTATAAAGAAGTTGATTTTTTGCAGCGTAGTGCACATATAGATTAAAAAAAAATAAGAGAGGTGAAAACATTTGTCGATCAAAGCGATTGTCTCTATAGCGGTAGCACTATTGTTGCTTTACTTGTTATTTACAGCCGGCGCTCCGTTTGTATTAGCGCTTGTAATTGCCATATTTTTAGAGCCAATCACGCAGTTTTTCATTAAAAAATGTAAGTTTAATCGACTAGTTAGTTCTACTATTTCTAGCGTTTTATTTACTGTTTTGTTACTTGGAGCAGTTGCATTGTTAGGTGTGAAAATTGTTGCGGAAGTGAATGCATTTCTACAAAGAGTTCCTCAATATTTAAATAGTGCTGGTAACTTTTTTGACTACATATTAGAGGAATCAACGACTTTATTTGAAAATATGCCTCCGGATGTAGCACAACAATTGGAAAACTGGGTATCCAGTCTTACCTCTAGTTTAGCTTCGATGGCAGCAAGTTTATCTAAATCAGTCCTTTCATTTGCAACAGCTTTACCGGAGTTGTTCGTCTTTTTTATCGTGTTTATGGTTGCAGTATTTATGTTTAGCTATAGTTTAAATACGTTGAAACAATCATTTTTAACGTTATTCGAAGAAAAGTCTCATCAAAAAGTCGATAAAGTGTTGCAAAATTTAAGAAAATCTATTTTTGGGTTTATTCGATCTCAATTTATTTTGAGCGCTATGACCTATTTGTTGGCACTTGCCGGACTACTAATATTAAACATAAAGTTTCCGATGGCGATTGCATTGTTAATCGTTATTGTGGATATACTGCCGATTTTAGGTACTGGTTCTGTATTAGTTCCATGGGCAAGTTATCAGTTACTAACAGGTGATGTTTTTACTGGTATAGGTTTGATTATATTGTTCTTAGTTATTACAGTTGTTCGTCGTATAGTAGAGCCAAAAGTACTAGGCGATTCGGTTGGTATTGGGGCATTACCGGCGTTAATTAGTTTGTATGTTGGTTTCAAATTAGTTGGTGTCATCGGTGTGTTTTTGGGACCAATCGTTGTTATTATTTATATGGCTGCGCGTCAAGCAGGATTGTTTCAAGCGAAAATTAAATTGGAATAATCAGAAAGCATCCTATTTAATTACCATATTTGTTTAAAAAACACAAGAGTTGACGATTTTTTTTATACAAGTTATAGTTTAAGAAGGAAATCCACTAGGGGCGCCAATATGGCTGAGATAAAGCAGAAGCTTTTGTCCCTTAGAACCTGATCTGGGTCATGCCAGCGTAGGAAAGTGGTAGCGAGCTTGTTTTATTTTATAATGAGCTTTGCGCTTGGAAATGATAATTTATTCAAATACGCATCGATACTTTTATTTCTAGCTTGTACAATCATTCGAGTTGGATCGGTGTTTTTGGGTGGATAAGTTATTATTCTCCGTTACTTTCTCATATGTCTGTATTGACCTCTAGGTGGGATTTATATTATTCCATTAGGAGGTTTTTTTGTGTCTATGTTTCAATCTGCGTTGCCAGGAAGTAAAAAAGTGTATGTCGAAGGTAGTGATCCAACGATTCAAGTTCCGATGAGAGAAATCGCTTTGTCTGATAGTACGGATCGTAATGGAGAGCTGTTTCAAAATGAACCAATTCGGGTTTATGATTCTAGCGGTCCTTATACGGATATAGCGTATAGTGCTGATGTACGACAAGGGTTACCGAAACTACGGCAACAATGGATAGCGAGTCGATTGGATAGCGAACAATATGACGGGAGAGAAATCAAACCACAAGATAACGGGTTTTCTTCCATGACAACGATGAATCAGCGAGGTTCAGAATTGTTCCCGCTAGTTAATAAACGTCCATTACGTGCGAAGTCTGATCAAAATGTAACGCAGCTTCACTACGCTCGAAAAGGAATCATTACCCAGGAAATGGAGTTCATTGCTATTCGTGAAGGAATGGAGCCGGAATTCGTTCGAAGTGAAGTAGCTGCTGGGCGTGCTATTATTCCCGCTAATGTTAATCATCCGGAAAGTGAACCAATGATTATTGGTCGTAACTTTCACGTTAAAATAAATGCTAATATCGGAAATTCAGCTGTAGCATCTTCGATTGAAGAGGAAGTAGAGAAAATGACGTGGGCGACTCGTTGGGGAGCCGATACGATTATGGACTTGTCTACAGGTAAAAATATTCATACTACTCGAGAATGGATTATTCGTAATAGCCCTGTTCCGGTTGGAACGGTGCCGATCTATCAAGCGCTTGAGAAAGTAAATGGAAAAGCAGAAGATTTGAGCTGGGAAGTGTTTCGAGATACGTTAATTGAACAAGCAGAACAAGGTGTTGACTATTTTACTATTCATGCTGGAGTATTGTTGCGTTATATTCCGCTAACTGCGAAGCGGGTAACTGGCATTGTATCACGTGGTGGTTCAATTATGGCAGCGTGGTGTTTGGCACATCATCGAGAGAATTTTTTATATACGCATTTTGAAGATATTTGCGAAATTATGAAGCAATATGATGTTGCGTTTTCGCTTGGAGATGGGTTAAGACCAGGCTCTATCGCTGATGCTAATGATGATGCGCAGTTTGCGGAGCTAGATACGCTTGGGGAACTAACTAAAATTGCTTGGAAGCATGATGTACAAGTAATGGTGGAAGGACCAGGGCATGTACCTATGCATTTGATCAAAGAGAATATGGATCGGCAGCTAGCTGCATGTGATGAAGCGCCTTTCTATACGCTTGGACCATTAACAACTGATATAGCACCGGGATATGATCATATTACTTCTGCAATTGGTGCAGCGATGATTGGTTGGTATGGTACTGCTATGCTGTGCTACGTTACTCCGAAAGAACATTTGGGCTTGCCGAATAAAGATGATGTGAAGGAAGGGGTTATTACATACAAGATTGCTGCTCATGCTGCTGATTTGGCAAAAGGGCATCCTCGTGCAAAGCAGAGAGATGATGCGCTATCGAAAGCAAGATTTGAGTTCCGTTGGCGTGATCAGTTCCATCTAGCGCTTGATCCAGAACGAGCACTTGCTTATCATGATGAAACATTGCCAGCAGAAGGTGCGAAAACAGCTCATTTTTGTTCAATGTGTGGTCCAAAATTTTGTTCTATGCGAATTACGCAAGATATTAGGCAATATGCGGAGGAAAAAGGGTTAGATTCGGTAGAAGCGATTGAAGAAGGAATGAAGGAAAAAGCAGCAGCCTTTAAAGCGGCAGGGCATGAGATTTATGGGTAAATCGTCTGGTGATGTAATCTGGCAAGATCGATATTCTCGGCAAATAAAATTTGCTGCTATAGGTCAGTCAGGTCAACAGCTATTGCAAGAGGCGACTGTTTTAATTGTTGGCAGCGGAGCATTAGGAGCTTCGCTGGCGCAACATTTAACTAGAGCAGGTGTGAAAAAAATTAGATTAGTCGATAGAGACTATGTGGAACCTAGCAATTTGCAAAGACAGATGTTGTTTACTGAACGAGATGCGTTGCAGATGTTGCCGAAAGCAATTGCTGCTCGAGAAGCTTTGCGACAAATAAATAGGGAAGTAGAAATTGAAGCAATTGTAGCGGAAGTAAGTAGAAGTAATGTGGCAGATTTTATGGATGGCGTGCAGTTGGTACTAGATGGTACGGACAATGCGGCGATTAGATTGCTGCTTAGCGATAGTTGTTTTGCACTCGGAATTCCTTATTTATTTGGCGGGGTAGCAGGTGCAGAAGGAATGAGCGCGCTATTAATTCCTGGACAGACTGCTTGTCTGCGATGTGTTATTGGGGATGAATCACTACTTGGTAATGCAGATACATGTGATACGGTCGGCGTACTTTCGCCGGCTGTCGAAATGGTCGTTGCTATGCAAATAATGGAAGCGTTGAAGTGGTTAACGAACAATAGAGCAGCGCTTCATGGAGAGTGGGTTAGCTTTGACCTATGGTCGTTGTATATTCGTCGTTCTCGCTTACCAAAAAGAGTAGAAGCTTGTTCACATTGTGCTGTGAAGGAAATTGCCGCTGGGCATGAGGATGATTTCCAACAAAACTTACCAAGTAGCGATAGCGATCAAACGATAGATATTTCAAATAACAGGTATGAAGCAGCAGTATTGTGTGGGAGAGACAGTATTCAGGTGACTGTATCCGAAGAGGTAAATTTGAATCTAGATTTGGAGAAGCTTGTTATCCAGTTGCAGCAGCTTGGTTGTTCGATTTTTCAAAATAAGTATTTGGTAAAAGCTACTGTTATTACTGGTGAAAGACTTGTAGTGTTTGGCGATGGTCGTATTTTAGTACAAGGAACTAGTGAAATAGAGAAAGCTTATCAGCTTTGTGATCAGTACATTTTGGCTTTAGATTTAGAGCAATCAATTTAAGAGCTGGTGGGAGGGAGGAAAAGCGCTATGTTTCAACAGCAGGAACAAATGGATGTAAATAAAAAGTCTGCATTGCAATTTTCATTATATGCTATTACGTCGGGTTCGAGTAATATGTATGGTCAATCGATGGTGGATGTGATGGAGCAAGCGATTTTGGGTGGCGCTGATATTGTTCAGTTGCGGAATAAAGCTGGCAGTAGAGCAGAAATAATGGAGCAGGCGGAACAATTGCGCCGACTAACTAAGCGCTATCAAGTACCTTTTATTATGAATGACGATGTGTCCATTGCAAAGGAAGTAGGAGCAGACGGTGTGCATTTGGGGCAAGATGATTTGTTGCAAACGTCTGTGTATGAAGCCCGAAATATACTCGGGGATAATGCAATTATTGGCGTAAGTACGCATCATTTGGATCAAGCATTAGCTGCACAGCATGCGGGAGCGGATTATATTGGTGCAGGACCAGTATTTGCAACTCCTACTAAGCCAGGACGGGCAGCGGTATCTACTAGTTATATTCAGCAGTTAGCACAGCGAGTGACGATTCCATTTGTTGCGATTGGTGGTATTAGTTTGGACAATGCCTCGGAAGTATTGTTAGCAGGTGCTTATCGGTTATGCGCAGTTCGAGCAATTACAGATAGTGCTGAACCGAGAGCAGTCTGTGAGCAATTCCGTTCTCTGATGCAGCAGTATCGTTTACCTCCCAAATGGATGATTTGTAATGGTGTGCGTCGAGAAATATATGCTGTTACGATAGAACAATTAATAGACGAATTGACGATTAGCGAAAAACAAAAACATTTTGTAGTCGAGTTAAATAAGGAAATATTACCGCGTAGTCGTTGGTCGGAGCCATTGTTAACCGAAGAAGCTTCTGTGGAATTAATTACATTTGTTGGAGGAGGCTAATAGGTTGGAACAGCAGCAATCTAATTTGACTATTGGTGGAGTGGAATTACAATCTCGATTGTTATTCGGTACGGGGCGATTTCCGAGTCCAGCTATTTTACAAGAAGCTTTAACAGAATCAGAGGCACAAATCGTAACATTTGCCATAAGAAGAATGGATTTGGATAGTGTAGCAGATGACTCAATTATGCAGCATATAGCCGACCGATCATTAATTTATTTACCTAATACTTCAGGTGCAAGAACAGCAGAGGAAGCCGTTCGAATAGCGCATCTCGCTCGGGGAGCAGGGCTGGGGGATTGGATTAAGGTGGAAATTAGCAGTCATCTAAAAACGTTACTACCCGATCCTTTGGAGACGCTTCGTGCAACAGAAATGTTGGTTAACGATGGGTTTACAGTATTGCCATATACGACAGATGATCCGATGTTATGCAAAAAGTTAGAAGAAGTAGGGGCGGCTGCGGTTATGCCTGGTGGATCGCCGATTGGTAGTGGGTTAGGTATACTGAACAGCTATCATTTGCAGTTAATTATTGAAGAAGCAACTGTTCCGATTATTGTTGATGCAGGGATTGGTTCGCCACACGATGCGATGCTAGCTATGGAGTTAGGCGCTTCGGCAGTATTGGTAAATACGGCTATTGCGAAAGCACACGATCCTGTATTAATGGCAAAGTCATTTAAGCTGGCGATTGAAGCGGGAAGGTTAGCGAATAGAGCAGGCAGAATTCCACGGAAGAAATATGGATCAGCGAGTAGTGATTTAGCAGGTTCGTTATTTGCAGAAATGATGTAGTAAATTGACAGAGATGATGTAGGAAAAAGGATAGAGATGATGAAAAAGGAATCTGTAGTTATCATTGGCGGCGGAATTATTGGATTGGCTTGTGCGTATGAAGCAGCGAAGCGTAATTATCAAGTAACGATTATAGAACGAGTCAACTTTGGCGGGCAAGCATCAGGAGCAGCGGCAGGTATGTTAGCTCCTTATTCTGAATTGACGGAACAGCCGGATGAGTTTTTTCAGTTATGTACGAGTAGTTTGCATATGTATGCGGCGTGGGTGGATGAAATAGAACGAGAAGCTGGGCAATCGGTTGAATATAGGAAAACAGGAAGCTTATATGTATGTCAGCATGAAGCGGATATCCAGCCGCTAATGACAAGGTCGTTATGGCAAAACCAGTATGGAGCAGCAGCGGAACTCTTGACGGGAGCGGAACTGCAACATTTGGAAGCGGGATTAACAGATGGAGTAGTAGCTGGTATCTATACGGCAAAAGAAGGGCATGTCCATGCTCCGCGGCTGGTAGACGCTTTAATGCATTGTTGTCACAAGATTGGTGTAACGATGCTAGATCATGTAGGGGATATCGTTGATATAAACATCGGTGAACAAGGCGTACAGGTTACATCTTTGCGTGGGGATACGGTTAGTGCAGATCGTTTAATAGTCAGTGCAGGTGCTTGGAGTGGTCAGCTAGAAAAATGGCTATCTATTCGACTACCGATTCATCCGATTAGAGGGCAAATTTGCGCCTATAACAATGAAGCTGTTCCGTTGCACCATGTTATCTTTAGCAGTCAAGCGTATTGGGTGACCAAAAATGATGGAAGATTAATATGTGGGGCATCCGAGGATGTGGCTGGATTTACAGTAGAAGTAACTGAACGAGGTATAAATAGACTAATTAGATCAAGTGAGCGCTGGATTCCTGCGCTGCGACAACAAAACATAATAAGCAAGTGGGCAGGATTGCGACCAGCTACGCGCGATGGATTTCCATTTATCGGAAAGGTTGATGCCGCTGGGCAAGTCATAATGGCGGCAGGGCATTACCGAAATGGCATCTTACTCAGCCCAATAACAGCTAAATTAGTCGCAGATTGTTTGGATCACAAACCGGATGTTATGGAGCAACTGTCTACGTTTCACCCACTTCGCTTTACCTAGAACCACTTTCTATCTGCTAACAAAATAAGTATCAAACAAACGTATATTTTCTAAAGTGCTACGTGCGCGAGGAATGTTGAAGCCATATCATAAATGCGAACCATGATATAAGTGATTGTGGAGATGATATGGCAGGATAGGATAGGGTAGGGGAAGGGAAAGCGGAGTGAGTTTGTACGAAAAAACTTATAAAGGGCATGATAAGATGGGTAGAATGTAAGTTTTATATGAAAAATCGTATAAACAGGCATGAAAAGACGGGTGGAATGGAAGTTTTGTTTGAAAAATCGTATAAAGGGTCATGAGCAGAGTAAAGTCCATATAATTGTGTAAAATGCATCTGGAAGAAAATAAGAAGAGCCATGATGAATTATTTCCTTTAGAATGAAGTTGTCGAGACCACATTCCATGGAGGGATTCATCATGACTCAATATC
>NZ_JBHUMH010000046.1:0-37895 GCF_042684845.1 Paenibacillus yanchengensis
ATATTGAGTCATGATGAATCCCTCCATTGAATGTCGTCTCGACAACTTCATTCTAAAGGAAATAATTCATCATGGCTCTTCTTATTTTCTTCCAGATGCATTTTACACAATTATATGGACTTTACTCCGATAGTAGGTTGAACGTACGGGTTTTGTACGAGAAAACGTACAAACATGCGCATTTTTGCCGATCGGAATGCACCTTTGTATGAAAAACCGTACAAGTTTACCACTTCATTCATTGATCTTAAACATGACCTAGTAATGTTTCTCCATTCATAACAAAAGCTTACGGTAGTAAATAAACTTACATCATCATATGAAAGCAATAAGCAATAAGCAATATCGTTTGTCGTTTCCTGGTGAAACGGTGAACGGTGTTGCTTTTTTCGTGCTGTGAACAAAAAGTCTATCTAACAAAGATGCTTATAAGCAGCTAATTGGCGAGGAATCGTACTGTTTATCTATAAAAGCGGAAAGCTGTTTATTGAAAACGCTATCTGTCTATGATAAATTTTGAGTTGTCACTAGACGACAAATTATGCATCATCATGCAATAACATTAAATTTTAGTTGGGGGAGGAATTCGAAGATGCATTATTCATCTGCGAAACAGAAATGGGGAAAGTATGTCGCTATATTGTTAGTATTAACATTAGCGCTTAGTTTGACTGCATGTGCAGGGGGAAGTAAAGGAACGAACAATAATAATGGTAGCAAAGAAAGCGTTCCAAATAATAGCGGGAGTTCAGAAGCGCCTATGGAAATTTCATGGCTAAGCTTTGAGCCACCAGCACAAGATGATACACCAGTACAAAAGTACATTGAAGAGCGTTTTAATGTAAAAATTAAGCCAATGAGATTAGAGAAAAATAGTTGGGCAGAGCAATTGAATATTAAATTAGCAGGTGGCGAGATTCCAGATCTATTCTTTTTGTGGGATAGTACTGAAATCCAGAAATATAGCAACCAAGGATTGCTAGCAAAATTACCAGTGGACGAAATTAAAAGTGAAATGTCAGATTATGCTGCTACCGTAGATGAATTGGATGAAACGTTGTGGCATGGTGCAGTTATGGATGGCGAGAATTATGCTATTCCATTGTATTATCTTGATGGTAGTTCCTTCTTTCGACCAGCGTATAACGGCAATTGGCTAAAAGCGGTTGGTTACGAAGAAGCTCCAAAAACATTTGAAGAGCTAGAAGATGTTCTTTATAAGTTTACAAATGAAGATCCTGATAAAAACAACAAAAAAGATACATTCGGATATTCTCCATGGGGCAAAGGATTGTATTTCTCTTTCTCTAGTATATTTGGAATGTTTGGTATTCACCCGAATATGTGGGCAACGGAAGAAGATGGCAGCTTCGCATTAGGTATTGTAACAGAACGTGCTAGAGAAGGTTTTAAAATATTGAACAAATGGTATAAAGACGGTGTTATTGAACAAGAATTTGTAGTAAAAAGTGATAGAGATTCCCGAAAAGAGTTTGTAGGACAAAAGAGCGGGATGTTTGACGGTGAGCGTTGGTCAGAATTTATCCCGGGTCAAGGCGGATTAGTACAGGAATTTGAAGCTCTTAATAATGAAGTAATTATGGGAGACCCTATTTCCTACGATGGAAAACCTGGTTCTGGATATGCGTGGGGAATGAAAAACAACTTTATTGGTATGGGTATTCAAGTAGAAAAAGATCCAGCGAAAAAAGCGAAAATATACGAAATATTGAATGCGCTAGCGATGGATAAAGAAGCTTACATTACAGCTGCGTATGGTGTGGAAGGAACAACATATGATTTAGATGTGGATGGTATTCCAATTGTGAAGCCGCAATATATTGATGCAACGAAACGTGGTTCAGAATTTGGAGCATCTAGTTTCTTCGGATTATTTTTTGATAAGTCGCTTCCAATGGAGCAATGGACGTATTCGAAAGAAATTTATGAATTTAAGAAAGCAGCTAATGAAGGACGAAATCTAGTTATTGCTAACAGCCTACCGTTCCACGTTTCTAGCGCTGCTAAGTATCCAGATTTGTCTAAATTAGCAGAAGAATACTTTATAAAGTTTATTATTGGAGAAGTAGATTTGGATAAAGGTTTTGATGATTTTGTAGAATTATGGTATCGTTCGGGAGGACAAGACATTACGGATGAAGTGAATAAATTGTCTGAAGAGTTCGGACTTGCGAAATAATAGTGTATCGACCACAATGATCGTTAGATGAAAAGAACTGCGCCTTCATAGAGATTTGTTATATACAGATCTTTTATGGAGGCATCTCTATTCTATGGTGCTAGTTAATTGTAGCATAGCAATTGTGTGTTAAAAATTGAAGGTAAGGGGTATCGTGATGAAACGTAGAAATAATCAATGGGTGAACAAAATGTTAAAATCCTACATACCAATATTCTTTTTTGTTATATCATCCTTTTTCTTGATATTTTTCTTCGTCGTTCAAAAACAAAGTGAACAGTCAGCGATACGTACGACAGCGATGTTCGGAGAACAATTTATGCATTCGGTAGATGCATCGCTACTAGCTGTAGATCAGTTAATTAGTAAAGAGATGTTTACTGACAATGAATTTGTCGAGTTTATTCGATCTTCCGAATTTTCACCTTATATGATATTTGAATTATCCAAGAAGTTAAATCAAATGAAAATTAGCTTTCCACTGATTCATTCTTTATATATTTATAACAAAGCAGCAGATTATGTCATTAGTTCTAATGCAGCAGCAGATGCACATAAGTTTCCAGATTACAATTTCATGATGCAGCAATTCGATTCGGAAAAAGGGAAAATGTGGTCGGGACGAAGAACGTATACGCATAAAGATGGAGAAACAGAGGTAGTATCTCTTGTTCATAAAATACCGTTTCTTACTGGTAAAGACGGTCTTATTGTAGTGAATGTGTCGATTCAAGCTTTACAACAATTTATTGAAAATATGATAGGTACGACGAGTAATTATGTAGAGATATATGATAAGCAACAGAAATTAATTATAAGTAGTTCAAAGGAAAATAAAAGTGGCGGTAAAATATTAGCATCACATGAATCGGAATATACCAATTGGAATGTACAGAGTGGCTGGGATAATGGTAGAGCCTTTTCTTTCATTCACAGTATATCGCAAGTGTGGATCATATTTGCTGTGCTTACAATTGTACTCGGAACATTGTGGCTTGTTTATGTCACTCGTCGTAACTATAAACCTATAGAGTCTATTTTGGCACGGATAAATCATGTCGTGGAAGAGAAAATGGTAGATATTATTGGGAAAGATCATGTGAATGCGGACGAAGATGAATTACGTTTTATCGAATCTACCGTACAAAATTTGTTACATGAATATAGTACAATTCGGTCTAGGCAAGAAGAAGATTCTGCACAATTACAACATTATTTGTTTTTGGAAGTGATAGAAGGGCATCGAACATTGTCGCAAAAAGATTGGCAAGCAGAAATGACGAGATTGGGCATAACCTTTCATCACTCTTATATGTTGTTTGCTATGTTGGAAATTGATAAATATTCATCGTTCAGCTCAGCATATAATAAGCAGGATCAATATTTATTAAAGTTTGTACTTAGTAATGTTATGAATGAAATGGCGCAAAAGTACAATATTTGTACATGGACAGAGTGGATATCTATTTCTAAAATGGGGATATTATTTTCATTTGAGGAGCAGAGTGAAGAAGTATTCGATCAAGTACTTGACGTTATGGAACAATCGATGCATTGGTTTCAAAAAAATATCGATTTTACAGTAACCGTTGCGCTCGGTGGGGCAACTAGTCAATTAGAAGATATATCGGAATTGTATGATGATGCACTAGAAGCATTGCAATATAAATCAGTAGTAGGTGTAGGGCAAATTCTTGACCACCGTCATTTGAACTTTAATAGTAGTAAAGATTTGTTCAAGTATACTCGTTCTATTCAAACGATCGCTGATTTGTACCGGTTAAGCTCTAGCGATTGGGAAGAACAATGGGAATTGTTATTTGTTAATATTCGCAAAGAGTTTCCTCCACGAGAAGAAATTTTAAATTTGTTAAATCATTTGTTACTGTCTATTGATCGTGAAGTAATGGAATTAGCTACTGACATTCAACAAGTATGGCAGGAACGTGCGATGCCGGAACTAACGACTATTTTGAGTCAATATGAAAGTTTGCAGGAATTTCAGACAGAGGCGTTTAAGCTGCTGGAAAATGTGCAACATCAGTTGCAATCATTAAAAGCTAATAAAGTGAACAATCAGCTTATATTAGATGCTCAAACTTATATTACGAGCAATTATGCGGACGCTAATTTATCGTTAACGCAACTTAGTGAGCAGTTCCACTTGAGCTCTCGCTATTTAAGCCGCTTATTTAAAGAAGAATTAGGAGAAAAGTTTATTGACTATGTGATGAAAATTAGAATAGAGCATGCGCAGCGTTTGTTAAATGAAACAAATTTATCTGTACAGGAAATAGCACAGCAAGTCGGATATACACATTCGATCTCATTTATACGAGCTTTCAAAAAGATTGTTGGTCTCACCCCTGGAGAATACCGCAAAGAATAAACAAAAAGTACTAAAATCATAGCATAAAGCGCCTAATTGTACAGTTTGTCTATGAAAGCGGAAATCTGTTTATTGAAGCAATAGCAGTCCTATGATAATTTTTGAGTGTACCGAAAAACAACTTATGAAACATGTAAGTTCGACACAAGAAAATGAGATAAAGGATGTTGCTTTATGATGCTTCCCAAAGGACAAAGTAAAAAGCCGAAGAAAATAAAACAGTCAGGTGCATATACATGGCAGCAGTATCGAAAACATAAATATTTGTTATTGTTATTGTTGCCAGCAATTGTTTGGTATGCTATTTTCCATTATGGTCCATTGTATGGTGTGCAACTAGCTTTTAAAGATTTTAAAATTATGGAAGGAATTACAGGTAGTCCGTGGGTTGGTTGGAAGCACTTTGAATATATGTTCACTGCCTCCAAAGACTTTCCAATTATATTGAAAAATACAGTTATTCTTAGTTTTTATCATATTATATTTGGTTTTCCAGCACCTATTGTATTAGCACTATTATTTAATGAAATTCGTTCCAGTGTATTTAAAAGAATTTCGCAAACGATTTCATATTTACCGCACTTTTTATCTTGGGTTATTCTAGGTAGTTTATTAATTACGATTTTGTCACCGCAATCAGGAGTGGTGAATGAACTTATTAAGTTGTTAGGGTTTGATCCGGTCTTTTTTCTAGGAGATAAAGAATGGTTCAGATTTACACTTATTGCTTCCGGTATATGGAAAGAAGTTGGCTGGGGTACGATTATTTATTTGGCAGCATTGGCAGCGGTAGATCCGCATTTGTATGAATCCGCAGTTATCGATGGGGCAAGTAGATGGAAACAGACGATCTATATTACTATTCCACAAATAATGCCGGCGATTGCTATTATGTTTATATTACGAATTGGAAATATATTGGATGCTGGTTTTGACCAAGTGTTGAACCTATATCATCCATCT
Organism: Paenibacillus yanchengensis; assembly: GCF_042684845.1. Classification (NCBI taxonomy): domain Bacteria; kingdom Bacillati; phylum Bacillota; class Bacilli; order Caryophanales; family Paenibacillaceae; genus Paenibacillus; species Paenibacillus yanchengensis. Next base: position 5,553 of record NZ_JBHUMH010000046.1, read on the forward strand.
GTATATGAGGTTGCGGACATTATAGACACCTACGTATTTAGGGTCGGCTTGACGCAGATGCAATATAGCTTTACGACAGCAGTTGGTTTGTTTAAAAATATTATAGCGTTCTCATTAGTGATGTTGACGAATTACGTTGTGAAAAAATCTGGTCAGGAGGGGCTAGTATAATGATGAAAATGACCCTCGGTGAAAAAATATTTCAAGTGTTCCTTATTCTATTTATTTCTCTGATGTGCGTTGCTATGATATATCCATTTGTTCATATGTTAGTAGTTTCCTTAAGTACGCCGATGGAAGCTGTACAACCAGGATTAAAATTGTATCCGAAAGAAATTTCATTGGCAGCTTATAAATCTGCTTTTCAAGCGAAAGAAATTTGGTATGGATTTGGGAACACCATTTTCCGTACAGTAGCTGGAACAATACTATCTGTCGTGTTGATGTCGATGGCTGCTTATGCATTGTCGAAAAAATATTTGCCGCACCGACAGTTTTATACGATGTTTATCGTTTTTACGATGTTTTTCAGCGGTGGATTAATTCCAATGTACTTACTAATCAAAGGAATTGGTCTATATGACACTAGATTAGTATATCTATTAGCACCACCATATTTGTTTAGTACGTTTTCCTTACTTATTATGCGAAATTTCTTTATGAGTATTCCTGCCGAACTAGAAGAGTCAGCCAAAATGGATGGCGCTCATGATATTCGGATATTGTTTAGTTTAATTATTCCATTGTCGATGCCAATTATTGCGACTGTATCATTATGGTCAGCAGTTGCCCATTGGAACGCATGGTTTGATGGGATGATCTATGTGCAGGATCAAAGTAAAATATTGCTACAAATATATTTGCGCCGACTCATTATTGAAAATCAAGATGCCGCGATGGCAACGATGATTCGGGTAACGGGTGGGCAAGGAGCAGTAGTGGAAGAAACGATCAAGGCAGCAGTACTGATGATCGCTACTTTGCCTATATTGGTTATCTATCCATTTATTCAAAAGCATTTTGCCAAAGGGATTATGCTAGGTTCTGTAAAAGGTTAATATGATTGCATCATATAAAGACATGCACAAGCGACACAGCTAAAGACTCCGATGATAAGTTTGCTACACCATGTTTCTCAACATCGTGAAATGTATCGTTATGTATTTAGCACCTCTTCACAATTCAGTATATATAAACGGTTTTATCATCACATAAAAATGCGAATGCTGTGCTGGGATTAATTAAGGAGTGGAGTGAACAAGAGTTTCAACAGTCAGCTCCGGTTATGGCTAATCATTTAATAGAAGTAATGGCTTTTATCGCATGAGGACTTAAAAACTACTGTGAAAATTGTAATAGGGGGGAGTGTAGTAGGATTTTATACGATAAAACGTACAAACATTCAAATAAATAGTGGAGGAGTTCAAGTTTATACGAAAAATCATATAAAGTGACCCCGATAATAAATTGAGCGTAAGGATTTTATACGATAAAACAAACAAACAACCACAATTTCATTAATCGGAATGCAACTTTGTACGAAATAACGTACAAGCTTACCGTTCCATTCATTGATCTTGAACATGACCTAGTTATGACGTGAAATAACCATTAATAGTATAGTGCGTAGGCGAAGCACAACCCGGCATTACTTTCCATAAGGAAGCTGGTTTGTCGTAACGAGTGGCTACAATTATAACATATAATTATTTAGTTTTCAGACATGTCCTAGTCTTCAATAAAGCAGAGCCTAAGCATGGAATTACTTCCTGCGTAGGCTCTGCTTTGTTTGTATTTAAAGGCGATTACTGTGTAAACATAATTCAAAGCGGAACTTGGCATCTTCTTCATACCAGATCGGGAAATTGGTGCCCCAAACGTTGTTATGCAAGTTGAAGTGCATGCCGCCCGTCAGTGGTGCGAAGGAATGATCAAATTGTACTAATCGTCGTTGGCCGGGACAGACAAGTGCCGCATCCATCGTCGTCAACTGTACTTCTCCATCTGCTCCTTTGTAATAAACACCACTGTTCACAGCATGCATATTGCGATTACCACCTTGCACAACATCGAGTGGAGAGATAAGTTGTCCTAATTTATCAAGTTTCCATAGGTTAGCATTATTCACTTGTGGGCTAAATGAAAACCAACTGGCTTCCGGTAAACGATGTGCATCTTTATTAAACCATTGTAACGTACAACTAACTTTCGGTTCTTGCTTTGAAAAACGATACTCAATCGATAGTTTCTCTGGTGCGCCCATTTGTTGCACTGCTTTTTTCGGCATCTTAAGAGTTATATAAACGACGTCTTCTGTATTTTCAGAAGTATGATGAATACAAAGAAGTATCGGTTTATATAGATCGTGAGTAACCCATTCTTTTGTAAACTCCATACCTGGTTTACCGAAGTCACCTACAACCCAGTGGTGAGTATTACGCCAATTCACATGATATTGTTGATACCAGCGATCGTAATCTGCTTTGGAATATGTTTCATAGCTGTACAAACCAAGCGGGTGTGCTGTGCTAGCCCATGCTTTGTTGTTGCCATCTGTTAATTGTATAATAGAACCATCGTTAGCAAATTGTACAGCAAACGTCCCTAGTTGATAAGTGTCATCGATGGACAGTATTGCTGTTTGTTGCTGTTGTTCGATAACAGGCCATTGTGGCTTTAAAGCGGCAATCGCTTGTTCGGCTTCCAGCTGGCGATTATGATGTAGCGCCTTTACTGCTAACTTCAAGTAGTCTCGTTGCTCTTGCCACGATTTCTCCATTAAACTATAGGATCGTGCCTCAAGTAATGCAGGTGCTTCCGCTCCAAACATTTCTTCAATTTCCATGCGTGAGTTTTGTTCCAAATAACGATATTCTTGCGGGTTAAGCGCAACATTCAACTTATCTCTTTTACGTGCTTGTTGGAATTCCGCCTTTTCATAGTGCAAGTAGTCAGCCAAATATCGTTTTACATCGACACCCCACGTATGCTCCACAACCATCAGAAGTTGATCACTAAAGGCTATGTTTTCCGCTGAATCCTTCTCCAGTTCTCCACTATCTATCCACTTGTTACGCAAACGGATCAGCTCGCGATAGACAGCTAGTTTGTACGGATCTGTAGAGCTTCCATGAATCCAACTATCGCCAATTTCTTCGGTTACAACAGGTAACGTGTGACGAACGTTCCACAATTTCTCCGCATAACGATCTAACGTCGAAGCTTCGATCACAGCATCAGGGTATTTGCTACGCAACTGTGCAAATTGCGCTTCAATTTGTTCAATAGAGGAAGGACCATGATTATCATGCGTATGAGCAAAATAAAGCACATCATCTAATCCATCAACATAAGCGATATTTCCGTAATTTTTACTATATTGCACAATTATTTCCGAGCCATCTTCATTTCGCCAAACGAACAATTCTGGTACGTGTGGGACATGACTGGAGGAATTGACACCGAGATGCAAATATTTAATCCCTGCTTTCGCCATGTGAGTAATAATAGAACGAGTGTGACCAGGTACGTCTGTCATTTTGGCGGCAATCGTTTGTTTGCCAAAGCGAGCATCTAACTGCTTAGAAATTTGTAAACTATACTCGAATAAATGTTCATCATACAGTTCTGTATACGTTGTAAATGGTAGTCCATGCCAAGCCAAATATCCGTGTTCGATCGCTGCCGCTGTCGCTTGTTTTTCTTCCTCGCTTCCATGCTTCAACACATAGTCCACTAACCAAGCACCCGTTGTCCAAATAAATGCACCTTTCTCAGGGTATTTCGCAAAATGTTCTGCTGTCGCAATTGCTTTTGGAAAAAACAAATCTTTGTAACGAGCGATAACGCTATTAGCTAAATCAGTATATCCAATATCCAAATGTGTTTTAAAAATAACGTGAATGTGTGGTTTTTCTGGCATAACTACTGGCTGATTTATCAATGTAATCCACTCCTTTGTTTTATATCAATCTAACCTAGTCTGCTTGTAGAGCAAGAAAAGTAATTACATAACATCGTAACTTGTTTTCGAAAATCCTGCTTTTCTAAAATTACCTAATAGGAATAGAAACATAACGCAGAAAAACAAGCTAATAGCTAGCGAAGGATTGATATGGCATGGGGAGAGTTGCCTTGTTGCAATTATGCCTATAAGGTAATAAAGTGTCTGTATAGCTATTACAGTGTGAAACCCGTATGTATTAAAATAGAAGTTACCTAGTATTATCGAGAGGCGATGTCATTGAAGTTAGAGAAGAAAGATAGATGGATTTACTATCGGGGTACGAAAGAGGAAATGAAGGCTATTCCCGAATTAGAATTACTCGGTTACGATCGCTTTAACAAAGCAGAAGAAATAAACCTACACACTCATGAAAATGCTTATGAATTTGTTTTTCTTGTACAGGGAGAAGCAAATTGGGAAGTGAATGAACAAATTTATCACACTATGGCTAATCAAGTATTTCATACGAAGCCTGGGCAGCAACATCGTGCCAGTTTTAATTTTATTGCTCCGTGTACCATTTGGTGGATTATCATTCAAGATCCGAAAAGTTCTGAGCAGTGGCTACAACTGACAAAAGATGAACAAGAACAATTTACTTTGTTTTTAGAACAACTGCCAACCGTTATTCCCGCCAATCGATTGCTTGGGGAGACGTTTGGGCATTTACAGCAGCTGATAGATCAATCTCACATACCCCTATATGCTTATCAAATACGTCATCAAATCATTTCGTTATTGCTGCAATTTATGCACGCTCGTCCAGTAGACCAGCAAGCGGTACAAATGAAACAATTTGCAGCAGCATTAGCAGAACACATCAAGCGGAACCCTGCACTACGTTATACAACTGCTGATCTTGCCAAACAAAATAATTTAAGTGAATCACATTTTTATCGAGCATTTCGCATGTATAATGGACAATCTCCAGCTGTTTATATGGAACGAACGAGAATGGACTTAGCTCGACAATTGCTGTTACAGACAACAACACCGATTACTACATTGGCATTTGATTTGGGCTTTAAAACTAGCCAACACTTTGCTACTATATTTAAAAAATATGTTGGTGTTACACCAAGTGAATGGCGCGAAGCAAAAGGAAATATTTAAACTACCAAATATACGTACAGTAGCATTAAATCACAAACGCACCTCACGTAGGTGCGTGAATTGAAATCATATTATAAAGTTAAGGTGGATAAACGACTTGGTTGTCGTACTTTAAGGATGATGATCATTTATTCATACTTAAACATACGTAGGATGTGGGTTTAGCATTGTAAAAAAACCTACCTTTTATCTCTTTTTTACCTACTGTTTTCTAAATACTTGTCCAAGTATACTTGAACTATTAGTGTATGCGGTTACAAAGTGAGGGGGTCATGAAATGTATTTAAATGAAAGTGACTTATGGATCGAGGAGACATGGGAAAAAATAGTGAGTAAATTAGAAGTAACAAGAGATACAATCGGTGCTACATTTCCCCACGTTTCTAAAGAAGGTAAGTATAATCAAACGGATCCTAATTTTTGGACTTCTGGATTTTGGCCGGGACTTTTATGGCTTTTATATCGTGATACAAAAGATGTTAAGTTCAAGGAAATTGCTGAAGCATGCGAAACGGGAATGGACGTTTGTATTGAACAATATACAGGCTTGCATCACGACGTAGGATTTATGTGGAGCCTTGCTTCTGTAGCTAATTACAAATTAACAGGTAATGAACCATCTAAATTGCGTGCTTTGAAAGTTGCTGCATGGCTCGCAAGCCGTTACAATATTCGTGGTAAGTTTATCCGAGCACTCAATCAAGATAACTGGAGCAGCAAAGATTTAAATACAGGCTATGCCATTATAGATTGTACAATGAATTTAAGTTTGTTATTTTGGGCTTCGGAGCAAATTGCAGACCCACGATTTAAACATATAGCGGTAGAACATGCTAACACTGTATTACGTGAATTTGTAAGGGAAGATGGATCTGTCTACCATATTGTGAAATTTGATCCTGAAACTGGTGAACGTGTTGGTGAATTAGGTGGACAAGGATACTCAGCGGAATCAGCTTGGTCAAGAGGAACAGCATGGGCTTTATATGGTTTGGCACTATGTTATCAATATACAAAAGATGAGAAGTATTTGCTTGGCAGTAAGAAAGTTGCTAATTTCTATTTAGCTAATTTACCGGAAGATTTAGTTGCTCACTGGGATTTTTTCTTGACAACAAGGGAAGGCGCACTTAGAGACTCATCCGCATCAGCTATAGCAGCTAGCGGTCTATTATTACTAGCAGAGCTGTTGCCGGAAGAAGAAGGATGGGTATATAAAACATCTGCTAAACGAATGTTGAAATCAATGACCGATAATTATGCTATATGGGACACTAGCGATGAAGCGATTTTACCACAAGGAACTGGTAATTTGCCGGCTAATAAAAATGTTAACGTTGGTTTAATTTATGGGGATTATTATTTTGTAGAGGCAATAGCTAAATTGCGTGGACAAACACAATTATTTTGGTGAATATAAAAACTAGTAGGTGTTGCAATTAACAATTAGCAACACCTTTTTTAGATTTTCCAGAATTTGGTGCTGAAAATACCTTCCTTTTTCGTAGAAACTTATTGAAATTATATTTCAATCTTTATTATACTATATATGCAAACGCATTCATTGAGGGGGGATGAAATGTTATTTAGAACTAAACTAAATGTTCTCTTTGTTTCCTTGATGATAGTTTTCATGGTTTTATCTTCTTCGATTAGTTACTTTGTATCCAAAAACATAATTGTTGATAATATAAAACAACTGAATGAGAATGAGTTGTTGATTAATATAAAATCAATGGAAAGTATGATTAATAAAAGTAAAGACAAGTTTCATTTATTTTTAGATGATATTAATTTTAATACTAATTTTGATAACAATATTTTGATCAGCTCTAACGATTTTAATTCTGAATTGCGCACATTTCTTTATACGAATAATGAGTTTAAAGGTGTTTTTTTACATCATGATAATTTGCTTATTGGTACTTCATTAGTTAATGAAGTTATATCTTATACGGAGACGGTCGATAATAGATCATCGACACAAACCGTAGAGCAATTTTTGTTGGCACAGTTAAAAGAAGATTGGAAGTATCGGAAAGAAGAATTATTTGAAGAAAGTTTATTTATTGTACCAATAAAAGAAAATGTCTTTTTTATAGCGGTATTAGATTACCAGAAACTTCTTGATCAAGGAAGCTTAAAGCTCCTAAAATTAAATTCTAATAATGATGTCATCTATGGAGAGCAGCAAAATGCACTTGCTTTTGTTAATAACGATAAGCTACAAAGTACTGACTCCCAATTAGTGGAGACCGTAAAAATTGAAAATCAGATCGTATCTATGAAAAATGGAAACAGCGAAAAGTATGTTTTAATGAAAGATATCACTCATATTGATCAAAGTTTTCAACTTATTGTAAAAAAAGTTGCGGGGTATGGTACACTGCTGTTTTTTATGTTTTTCATATTTTCGCAAATTAAAACTAGAAAAATTTTGTCGCCGATCAATGATTTTATTAAAATACTTAAACAAGTTAAAGGATACGAAACGCACGAACCTGTTAACAAATACATTGCTAATTATCAAGAACACTCCAGTGCTTATAAAAAATTATTTATGTATTTTTTTGCAATTATAGTGCCGACTCTAGTAATAATTTCTATATCTTATCATTACTATAGTCAAGTAATTGAAGAAAACTCTCGTGGGGAAAACATACAATTATTTAAACAAAGTGCTAAAAGTATAGAGAGTAATCTACAATCATACCATTCCTATATGCGTTATTTAATTTTAAATAAGGAACTTCAAGAATTGATGGTACAAGCGAATGATGGTTCTTTAAAAAGTAATAGAGCATTTTCTGATTTACTAATTCGAAAAGGAATTATAAACAAAGATCTAACTTATATTTCTATATATGATGCGAACAATAGACTTGTATTTTCTAACTTAAAAAATAAAGTTTCTGTTGCATCGTCACAGTCAATGCTAATTATTAAAAAAGAGATAAAGTATTTAAGTAGTCGAGCGGATAAAGCAAATATATTCGATTACTTAGGATATATTGAGTTTGGAGTTGAAGGCATATATGAACACCAACAACTTGCTAATAGAACATCTTCCATTATTTTCATGAATGAAAGAGATGAACATGGTAATTACCAGATGATTAGTTCACCTATCAATCAACATTACACCGATTACCTTCGACGAAATGGGCTGAATACATTAAGTGATTCACTTGAATTTGAATATATATCGATTAATGGCGAAAAAACACTGTTTTCCACTATTAATATTGATAAGTATGATTGGAAAATAGCATTTTTTCTTCCGGTTTCGTGGGAAAAGCAACGTTATATTTTTATATTGCAATATGCACTTGTAGTATTCAGTATGCTGGTCATTATTACTATTGCGTCAATTTTATTGGGAAAGAGTATGACTGCCCCAGTTCGAAGAGCAATTCATTTAATGGAACAGTATCCGCGTGATCAATCTATCCGATTATTTGAAGATGGCCATGAATTTGAATTTGTCATTTTAGCTTCTAAGTTCAATAAATTGTTAAGTCGCTTAGAGACATTAGCTATTGAATTGAAAACAAAAGAGCAAGAAAACGTTCAAATGGAAAAACGGGTGAATAAATTGTTATTTAAAGCATTACAGTCACAAGTCAATCCGCATTTTTTGCAAAATATATTTACTTCTATAATGTTGCTTCTTAAAACGGGAAAATTAGAAGAAGCTTCGGATATGTTACTGGCAACTTCTAAGTTTTTAAAAACAGGATTATCAGGCTCAAGAGAGTTAGTAACGGTGAAAGAAGAGCTAGAGCATGTCTACAATTATGTGCAAATACAAAATATTCGATTCGAAAATCAGTTGGATTTTATTATAAAAGTTAGCGAACTTTATCATCTTGTACAAATTCCCAAGTTTATTTTACAACCAATCGTAGAGAATGCTATTCATCATGCATTAGTAAAAAATCAGTTATTAACAATTAGTATTACTTGTGAAACGACGAATGAAGATTTAATTATTATTATTCAAGATAATGGAACAGGAATGACCGAAATAGAGTTAGATCAAACCATTCAAACAATGAACAATAAATCAAAGTCAAGTCATTTTGGTTTATCTAATGTAAACGAAAGATTAAGCCTTGAGTTTGGTTCAAATTATGGTTTAGAAGTGAGTAGTATATATGGTGAAGGAACTCAGGTGAAAGTCAAAATTAATATGCAACTAGAGAGGGTGATCTAATGAGCGATTTTTCACTAATGATTGTTGACGATGAGAAGATTATTAGAGACGGATTACAAAACTCCATAGATTGGAAGGGGTTAGGCTTTAATTTAGTGGCTCTCGCTGCGGATGGAGAAGAAGCTTTGGATCTCTATAGTAAGTACAAGCCTGAAGCGGTAATTATGGATATTCATATGCCTGTAATGAACGGTTTGGAAGCGCTAGCTTATTTCAAAAAAGAGCACCCAGCTACAGAAATCATTTTGTTAAGTGGTTATGATGAATTTTCTTATGCGCAAAAAGCAGTTAAGGAAGGTGCATTTGACTACATTATTAAGCTGAATATGTTTTTTGAATTAGAAGAATCACTAAAAAAGTTACACGAAACGTTGTCACAAAAGCATGAATCTAATCGGCAATATGATGAATTTATGTCGCTGAAAAATGATGCCCTGTTTCAAAATTATATTCGGGGACAGAGAAATTCAACAGATGTTACATCGACAGAAGATCATTACCTTTACTGTGTAGCGAGTGTTTGGCTTGAATCAACGGATAGAATATTCGAAGCTTTCTATAGCAGCGATTTTCTTCCTTTGCGTTATTTGTTTAAGGTGACAGGTCCATATATTTATTTCATATTTTACATCGAAAAAGAAAAAAATAACTTATTTGCAGAGTTGTTAGATGAGTCGTTTCATGTGATAGAGCAGTATTTAAAACAAGAGGCTACCGTTGATTTTAAAATTGGTGTGGGCGATATAAAACCACGCATTTCAGATATTCCAGAACTATATATGGAAGCGATGAAAGCTACAGATTATTTAAGAGCGGGCAACGACTTAAAAAAAGAACAAAGTGTGCTATTTTATAATGATTGGAAGGATGAAGGGAAAAATAAATATAACACATTATTAGAAACACAGTGGATTAATTGGGTATACTCTGGCGATGACAACAATATAATTGCTTGGATTAAATTTGTTTTTGCAGAAGCGTATCAAAATAAAAAAATATTTGTGTCGCATTTGAGATATTTGTGTATTCAAATTGTTGCCCAGTTTGAAAAAATGACCAAAACCTTGATAAGTGAGTCCGTTCACATTAATGAAATAGACTCTTTAATAGAACTTGAATCGTATATAGTACAAGTATTAAAAATGCAATGTGCTATTGTACAGCAAACGATACAGTTACAAAAAAATGAAAGTATATCAGCTGTCAAAAAATATGTCGATGGTTTATATATGACCAATTTAAATTTGAAAGATGTAGCTCGTCAATTTTATTTTAGTTCGGGGTATTTATCCTGCATGTTTAAGGAGTATACAGGTATGACGTTTTCAAAATATTTAATCACAAAACGGGTGGAGACAGCGTGTATCTTATTAACTAAGACAGATATGAAAATATACGAAATAGCTAAAGAAGTAGGCTATACCGATGAAAAACACTTTAGTAAGCTATTTTCTCAAACGAAAAACGTGGGACCAAGGGAGTATCGAACACTTAATAAGATATAAAAGCAAAAGGAGTTCTTTTAGAAAGTTAGCGGTTGTAAATCTACACACCTTTTATCTGCGTTTCACCTTCTATTTTTCGTAAGCGCATACAAGTATACTTTTAGTACGGAATGTATACGGTTTCAGTTAAAAGGAGTGAAGAGAGGATGCAAACTACGCTGACGTCGAGAATACGAATGCTCTATTCCAAGCATCAAATTTTTCTATTTATTATTCCAGCGATATTGTACTACATTATTTTCAAGTATAAACCACTGTACTTTATCCAAATTGCTTTTAAAGACTTTAGAATTACAAGAGCGCTGGAAAATAGTCCTTGGGTAGGATTAGAACATTTTTTGACACTATTTAATTCAGTTGATTTCCAACAAGCTTTAGTTAACACGTTAATTATTAGTTTTTACAAATTGTTGTTTGGTTTTCCCGCGCCTATAATATTAGCTCTCATGCTTAATAGTTTAAGAAGTGCAGTCTTTAAGAAAATTAGTCAGTCCATCTTATATTTACCGCATTTTATTTCTTGGTCAGTATTAGGCGGGATTATTTACAGTTTATTTTCCGTTCACGATGGACTCGTCAATGAAATTGTCAAATGGTTTGGAAATGAACCTATCTATTTTATGGGTAGTAAAGAGTACTTTAGGGCGATTTTAGTTGGATCTGAAGTTTGGAAGTCTATGGGATGGGGAACGATATTGTACTTGGCCGCCTTGACTAGAATCGATACAACGTTGTATGAAGCTGCCCGGGTTGACGGTGCTTCCCGCTTTCGACAACTCTGGCACATTACACTACCGGGAATTTCAACCACTATCGTCGTACTGTTCATTATCAATGTAGGTCATTTGCTGGACGTAGGCTTTGAACAGATTTTAGTTATGAGCAATCCGATGGTTATAAGTGTAGCTGATGTATTAGACACCTATGTATTCCGTGTCGGGTTACAGGAAGGGAAGCATAGTTTAGCTACAGCAGCAGGTCTCTTTAAAACATTAGTAGCAGCAACACTTGTATACTCCGCTGATAGAGTAGCTAAAGGAGTTGGACAGGGAGGGATTATCTAGTGGGGAAGACGATTCGTAGAAATTGGTCCATAGGCGATTTTTTTATCTTTATTGCGCTTTCGATTTTATGTGTAGTGATGTTATATCCATTTTGGCAAACAGTCGTATCATCATTAATGACAGAGTCTGAATATTTAACTTCAACGTTCAAATTATTTGTAAAATCGCCAACGTTAGCATCATACAAACAAATTTTTCAAGACGGAACTATCTTTATGCATCTTAAAGTAACATTTTTAGTAACGATTGTAGGTACCGTTGTCGCCTTATTTTTCACAGCTTATTCTGCATATGGATTGTCTAAATCTTTCAAAGGTTCAAAAATAGTAATGTTCTTTATTGTTATGACGATGTTTGTCCAAGCTGGATTAATTCCTGATTACATGAACTATAAAGAATTTGGATTAATTAATAATTTTGCAGTATATATATTGCCATACATGATCAACACGTTCTATTTAATTATAATGAGGACAACATTTATGGAGTTTCCAAAAGAATTAGAAGAAGCTGCTAAAATGGATGGTTGTGATCATTTCCGTATATTTTTCACAATTGTATTACCTCTCTCTAAGCCAGTTTTGGCTGCTATAGGATTGTTCTTTATGGTATCGTTTTGGAACACTTATATGCAATCGGTATTTTTCATTACGGATAAGGAATTGAAAACAGTTCAAGAGTATTTGCAAAGTTTAATTACTAGCACACAGGAACTGGAAGCTATTATGGTTGCTGAGTCAGGAGTAGAAGGATACAATTCAGAAACGATTAGATTAGCGAATATTGTAATAGTCTTACTTCCAATCATTTCTGTCTATCCTCTGCTACAAAAATATTTCGTTAAAGGACTTATGATGGGATCTATTAAAGGTTAGCAACACAATTATTAATATATATTATAAAAGGAAGAAGGATGTCTATCATGTCAAAGAGAAAAATTGTTACATTGTTAATGTTAATGTTAATTTTTATTCTTACAGTAATGGGTTGTTCTAGCAAGCAAGGCAACACGAAACCAACAGAGACAAAGCCAGGAACATCATCTGAGTCAAAAAATACAGAAAAGACAAATGAAGAAAAAGCATCAGAAGGTGTGGCAAGTACAATTAATTTGGATAAAAAATATGATATTAAGTGGTTTCAATGGGGACCGCGTGACATACATGAAGATGATGCTATTATTAAATTTTTAAATGAGAAATTCAATGTAAACATTAAAGTGGAGAGAATTTTAGCAAAAGAATATTTAAAAAATCTTGAGTTAAAAATTGCCGCAGGCGATATGCCAGACGTGTTCAAGTATCCTGTTAGTACAGGTTCGCATATCTATAGCCAGTTAAATGAAGATGATTTTTTACTAGACTTTGCTGATTATGCTAGTAAGTATGAATTGAAAGCATTGCAGTCATATATTGATCGACCTGGCACAGAGGAATTTAGAGAAGAGAATGGTGTATTCCAATTACCTGTTCGTAGAGCAGGCATATCAAGTGTATTCGTAGTACGTCAAGATTGGTTAGATGAACTAAAGTTAGAAAAACCAAAAACGATGGACGAGTTTAAAAACATGCTCCAAGCGTTTAAAGATAACAAAATGGGTGGAGATAATACAGTTCCTATGACATTTGTATTCGGCGCTGCTGATTTTTTAGGCTTGTCAACTGGATATACTGGAGTTAACACTTGGGGGAAAGTAGATAATAAGTGGACGTATGAGTCAATTATGCCGCAATACAAAGCATTTTTACAGTATGCCAATGAATTATATAAGGAAGGATTAGTAGATCGAGAGCTGTTTACTTCGAATGAAAATCAAGCTAAGTCTAAGTTTGTATCAGGAAAAACAGGTGTTATTATGTCTTCCACAGAGAAGTTCGTAGCGTTAGAAAAAGATATGGCAGAATCTAATAAAGAAGCAAAATTAGCGTTAATTATGCCTATGCCAGAAGGACCGGCTGCTGTTCCAGCTAGAGTTTCTGCTAGCTATACAGATCCTTTCGTAGCTATAAAGAAAGAACGTGATGAAGATTTCTTGGCTAGAGTAGCAGCCATTATCGACTTTACACATAGTGAAGAAGGAATTAAAATGCTCAACTTTGGAATTGAAGGTGTTCATTATAATATGGAAAATGGTAAAAAGGTAAAAACTGAACTATACGATAGAGACATTTTACCATCCATTGGACATTTGTTAGCGATGACTACTGACTATTCATTATCATCAGGAGATGTAGAAGGTATACTGAAAGAAAACTATGATTATTCACAGCAGTTTGGTATTGCTCCTCCATTCACCGCTTTAAGTTATGGGGAAGTGAAAGATAAAGTTTCTACTATTGAAAAGAAAAACAATGACTGGGTCATCGAGTTTGTTACTGGATCGAAAGATATTGATCAATATTGGGATCAATATATAAAAGAAATGAATGATGCTGGACTTATCACACTAACAGAAGCCGTACAAAAAAATCGTCAATAAAATTAACAAAATCTATTTATAATAGGAGATGAGTTAGTTTGGAAGCAAACCAGAGATCGCAATTAAAGAAACAGCCACATGTCGTCATCATAATGGCTGATCAATTAAGAGCTGATTTTATTTCCCCTAAATTCACACCTAATATATATCAAATTGCACAACAAAGTAATCGACTCGAACGCACTTATTGTGCTTCACCACTATGTGTACCTGCACGAGGGGCTTTCTTTACCGGACAGTACCCTAACGAAACAGGTTGTATCATTAATCCATGGACCCCTGCAGATCAAAAACATGGTCATGTAAAAAAAGACACCCCTAATCTCTATAAGTTATTAGAAGAAGAATGGGATAGTTGGCATGCAGGCAAGCAGCATTTACTTACAGAAGAACAGTTTGATTTGCAGCCAAATACAAAAACAAAGTGGTTACCGATGCAAGGACGATATCAAGATTATGTTAAACAGCAAGGAAAGCGATTACCTGGTGGAGCTGCATTCCGCGGTTTAGCCCCTGAAATGGCTGAGGGGCGTACAACAAGGGCGAAGGAGTATTCTATTCCAACTACTGGTTGTTATGAAGAAGGGATGGATACATTTTTTGACGGATTTATTTTACGTGATGCTCTACACGCACTGAAAAATCGTGATACTTCAAAACCATTATTTTTAAGTGCTATGTTTTTAGCGCCGCATCCGCCGCTTGATATTCCTGAACCATATTATTCCATGTTTAAGGCGGAAGATATGCGGTTGCCAGCTAATGTTGCAACTTGGTCCAAAAATCAATCTCCTTTGCAATTATACAATTTAACAGGAGCTGTTGGTACAGGATATACATTGGAAAATTGGCGGGAAATATGGTCTGTATATGCTGGCTTGGTGAAATTGCTTGATGATTGTGTAGGTGAACTTATTGCCGAACTTAAAAAGCAAAATATATTTGAGGACACCTTGCTTGTAGTAACAAGCGATCATGGTGAAATGCTTGGTTCACATCAACTATGGCAAAAGATGTGTATGTATGAAGAATCGATACACACTCCATTATATATTAAATTGCCTCAACAGCAGAACGGGAAACAATTTGATGCACTTGCTAGTGCCATAGACGTTATTCCAACGATATGCGATTATTTAGAGTTACCTTACCAGAACCAATTTAGTGGTAAATCATTACGTCCATTATTAGAGGAAGAGAAAGAAATCCATAAATATATTTTTATACAGTTTGATGGTAATGGGGCAAGGGGAAACTTTCAACGAAGTGTTGTAAATAAACAATACAAATTAATTGTGGACATATTTAAAGATGAGTTATTTATTGAATTGTATGATTTGGCAGCAGAAAAACAAGAAAGTGTGAATCTAGCTTTTGAAGCTACTTATAAAGAGACGATAGAAGCTATGTTACATGTATTGAGGGAACATATGAAAAGCACAGAGGACTTACTAGTAGTACCTACTGATGCTTATGCAGAGTTCTTGCAACGATATGGTCAATATCAAGAAAAATAAATCAACAGTACTATTCAAGCCGCCCCGCGTTCATACGGAGCGGCTTGTTTTGGCTGAAGAGACAAGCAAATCGGTGTAAGTAGCCAAACATCATTAGAATACAAGTTTTCATATTCATATTATGGTAATATCATTACACGAGCATTGTATCGTTAGAAAAAAAGATTTGAGATTGTACGTAAAAAAGGTCATTATTGTATGAGGGAGATATATTTAAAATAAATATAGCAAATAATTAGCAGAGAGCAGGATAAGATTGAATGACAGAACATAAACAACAGCGTTACCGTTATAGTGAAGCGCCTATATGGAATCTGCAACGTACTTATTATGAAAAAGCTGGAATGAATGCTTGGAATAATGACCAGGTTCCACAATATATTACTAGTAATCCGATGATCGCTACTTCATATGCAGAAATGATTTTTGGATTTCTTCAAGATCGGGCGAGTAAGTCGCACAGTTCCGAGCCTGTTATGATTGTGGAGCTTGGAGCAGGAGCTGGACGTCTTGCTTACCATGTATTAGTTGAGTTGTGTCGGCTAAGAGATTACGCGGCAATCTCATTACCTTCATTTTGCTATATTATGACTGATTTGGCGATAAGTAATGTTAATGCCTGGAAAGAGCATCCAGCCCTACAATCTTTTATTGATGAAGGACTAGTCGATTTTGCTCGATTTGATGCTGTTTATGATACGGAACTAAATCTAACTGTAGCGGGTACAACCATTCGTGCAGGCGATTTGAAACAACCTTTAATCATCATTGCCAATTACTTTTTTGATGGAATTCCACAAGAGCTGCTTTATATTAGTAATGGTCAGATTTACGAAGCGGATGTTATTGTCGATAGTCCAGAACATATGGATTCCCTCGACCCATCAGATGCACTAGATCAAATATCTTTACATTACGAGTATCGAAGAACTCCAGAGTATGAGGAAGAAACGTATCCTTACCGTGATATTATTGCCGTTTATCAGGAAGAATTAGAAGATTCGCATATATTATTTCCTGTCGCAGGATTGACTTGTTTAGAGCGCTTGAATCAATTATCACAAGCGGGGTTTTTGTTAATTACTGCCGACAAAGGGGATCACTTGCTTGATTATTGGAAATTTTCGGAGCCACCAGAGCTGATCCTACATGGAAGTTTTTCTTTAACAGCAAACTACCATGCTTTTATTCATTTTTTTAAACAAAGAGGTGCAAGCTCCTTATTTCCTCCGCATCATTACAAAAATATTAATGTGGGTTGTATTTTCAATTTGGACTCACCGAAGGACTATGTTCAGGCAAGATTAGCTTATCGTCGGTTTATTGATCGCTTTGGTCCGGATGATTTTTTTAGTTTGAAGGAATGGGTAGATCGTCATATAGACAGTATGGGGCTACAGCAAATATTGAGTTTTTGGCGCTTGGGCGGGTATGATGCGGAATTTTTTATTCAGAGCACAAAGCAAATATCTACTTTGCTGCCAGATGCAAACGATGATGAAATGCTGGATATTTTGAGAGGCATAAAGCTTATGTGGTCATCATTCTATGTAATGGAGCAGCGCTATGACTTAGCTCTTGATGCAGGATTGATCTTGTTTGAGATGGAAATGTACGAAGAGTCAAAAAGATTTTTGGAAATATCGATACATTCAGATGATGATGAGATTGTATCTACCGTATTTTATTGTCTAACTACATGCTGCTTCGAAATGGAGTTAGAAGAAGATGCATTGTATTACTTGCGAAAGTTATTAGAGCTTGAGCCTGATCATGAAGAGGCGTTGGAATTGTTACACGGATTTAAGAATATAGAGCCCTCAAATGAATAAAAGTCGAAGAAACTGTTGAGATAAAGCACCCAAGGAATTATTCTTTGGGTATTTTAAGTTAAAAAGCTGCCGCTTGTAAAACACAAACAGCAGCTTTAACAAATTGCTTAGTTTTTTCAAAATACCCTTCATCTTTTAACCAATTGTTACCGATAAAATACTGTTGATTGCAAAGTATCAATAGCTTGTTCGATGGTTTTTAACTGTTCACTCGATACATTATCTATTCGTTTGGCGAAACGTTCTTCGACGATATCGAACACTTCGTTCATTAATTTTTTTCCATCTGGTGATAGTGTGATTAGCGTTCTTCGTTTATCTTGGAGGTCGTTAGTTTTGATGATTAATCCTTTTTCATATAATTTGCTTAGTTCACGGCTAGTATTAGACATGGTGGTGTGAAGGCAATCACTAATTTCGCTTGGTGTTACCATATTGCTAACAAAAACAAATTCGAGAATGCTATATTGCACTTGTGAGATTGCATGTGTTGTTGCATTTTTCGTTAATTCGTTCGTGACATGATGTACGGCATTAGAAAACGATACTAGTTTATAAAATAAAGCTTTGCTGTCCATGAATTCACCTCTTTTAAGTAACATAACAAATTAGTTATCTAAATACAATTATCAATTGATAATTAAGTTGAAGGGTGTTACAATTAGTTATCAAAATACAATTATCAAATGATAACTAAGAGGTGTTCTATGAAAGTACTAGTTGTTTATACCCATCCTAATCATAATAGTTTAAACTACTCATTTCTGGAAAGTGTACTAAAAGGCAGTGAAAGCAATAGCAACATTACAGAGCTACAGGTTTTAGATTTATACGAAGAAGGTTTTGATCCTGTGTTGGTATTTCACGAACATAAAAGAAGACGAGATATGCATAAGGACGTTCATTTAGAAAAGTATAGGCAGCAGCTATTGTGGGCTGATAAAATCGTTTTTATTTATCCCATTTGGTGGGGGAGACCTCCTGCTATGCTGTTAGGATATATTGATCAACTATTTGCTTCCAACTTTGCTTACAAAGATACGAAGGGGCTTTTTCCCGAAGGTTTATTACAAGGAAAGACTGTTGTGTGTATATCGACGATGAAGGGTCCGACCTTCTATCCACTATTGTGGTTAAATAATGCCCATAAAGTTTTAATGAAGCGAGCATTGTTCTCCTATGTGGGAATAAAGCGAGTGAAGTTTTTTGAATTTGGTAATATGGAAAGTCGTAAAGGAAAACAAACAAAAAAACTACAAAAGATAGACCGTTATTTTCAAAGATTAACTCGTTAAATGGTTAGGACTATTTGGAAGTAATGTTATATAATTTAGTAATAGCAGACGGACACGAAAATGAAAGAAAAGAGGCAATGGAATGAACAGTAAGAAACGGAATGTAGTAATTACTACTGGAGGTATAGCGGCGGTAATCGTCATTGTTATTGCAGTAGTGATGAAGTTGGGCGGAGGTCCGCTGAAACAGTTTGAACAGGCGCTGGAAAAACAAGATTTTATAGCAGCAATGCAAGTATATGAGGAGAAATTAAAAGGGGATTCTAAACAAGAAGCAGCGGCGAAACAAGTGCTACAGCAACAGATCAAACAAGTAAAAACACAGTTTTTAAATAGTAGTATGTCGTTTGAGGAAGTAACAAGTAGATTAGAAGGAATCCAAAAAAGTGGATTAGTGGCTAGTGAAGCGAAGGAAGCGCTAGAGCAAATGGGATTGCTGCACGAATCTCGTGAGGCTTTTTTGGCAGGAGAACAGCATATTAATAAAGAACAATGGCAGGAAGCTTTGATAGCATTACAAAAAGTAATTGCTGCTGACAGAACGAACTATGAACAAGCACAAATGTGGTTGACGGAAACAAGGGAAACATATGTAGCAAAAGTTTTAGCGGATGCGGAACAACTAGGGCAAACAGAGCAATATTCGGAA
Organism: Paenibacillus yanchengensis; assembly: GCF_042684845.1. Lineage (NCBI taxonomy): Bacteria > Bacillati > Bacillota > Bacilli > Caryophanales > Paenibacillaceae > Paenibacillus > Paenibacillus yanchengensis. The sequence continues at coordinate 25,229 of NZ_JBHUMH010000046.1, forward strand.
GCGTTGCAGCATATAGCCGAAGCGTTGAAAGTGTTAGCAGAGGAAGAGAAATTAGTAGCAGCACAGCAATCGTATACGGAAAAATGGCAAGCGCAGCAGGAACAAGCAAAGTTAGCGCAAATCGAAACAGCGAAGCAAGCACAACTTCTTTCAGTAGAAGAAGCGATCTTGGTGGCACAAAATACAGAGTTTAAAATGTTGTATCCTGATATGATCGAATTACAAGTGAAAAATAATAGTGAGCAGTCGGTGAAAAATTTTAAAGTTGGAATCGTTGCCTATGATGAAAATGGATATCCTGTAACGATAAAAGGGCATTTGTCTCTAGAAGATGCTAGTTATGTATTAGGTGGTCAAGCAAATAATGTGAATCTGATGCCAGGAAAAGTGTACGGAGAAAATAAAGGCTGGGCAGTTCATGAAGGGCACAATATTGCAACGGTACTTGCTTGTGTAGAATCGGCGGAGTTTTATGATGGTACGGTTTGGGAAAATGAGTACTATGACCATTGGTTAGAAACATACAAAGAGCAGCCACAAACCAATGTTGTTAATCAAACAAAAGAATGATAGAAAGACTGGAGAAGCTAATATGTATTTGCAGACAGAAAGGTTAATAATACGCGATTTTCAAGTCTCTGATTGGCAGGATGTTTATAGCTATACATCCAATCCAATAGTAATGAAATATATTCCAGAAGGGGTATTTACAGAGCAACAGGCAGAGCAGTTTGTTAAAGAGCAACAGAGTAAAGGAAAGCCAGCGGATAAGTTTGCGGTAGTGTTAAAAGATAGGGAGCAGCTTGTGGGGCATCTTTCTTTTGAACGGTATTTTGGAGATCATACATATGAGATTGGTTGGGTGTTTCATCCTAGCTACTACAACAAAGGTTATGCAACAGAAGCAGCACAAGCCGTTATTGCATATGGGTTTCAACAATTAAATCTTCATCGCATTGTGGCGACATGTCAACCGGAAAATCCAGCATCTTATAAAGTAATGGAGAAAATTGGTATGCGAAAAGAAGGGTTTTTCAAACAATGTATCCCTTATGAAAATGGTTGGTGGGATGAGCTGTACTATGCTATTTTGCAGTCGGAATGGGTAGAGCGAGTTGCAGCCAAAAAGTAGATGGAAGAGGAGAATAAAGAGCAGAAGAAAACTCGTGAGAACAAGAAAAACCACCGGCGATAGCTTCACGGCACGACCGGTGGATTTCTTGTAGCATACATGCAAATCTCGCCGTGGTTGCCCACTTGCTTTTGTCCAATAGTCGTGATAGGCAATATCTCTTTTTGAATTGCTTTTAGTATATCATATTTGGCATAATTCAACCAGATGGTTAACAAGAATAGGCTGTTCTAAGCTTATATGCAATAAGTACAGTGTAACGATGGTAAAATAAAGTAGATTTCTATCTATCTGATTGCTCTCAAACTTGCTATACTTAAGTACAGACATTGAAGTCGGTGGGAGTGACATGGCGAAGATAACCCGAAAGGGGGTGACGCTATGTCCTTTCTTGAACTAACGGTGAAACTTTTGGATATATTGCTAAAATCAGTTGGCATTGCTACTGGTTTGAAAACTTTGTTTGGCAATAAGAATCAGAAGAAAACTCGTGAGAACAGGAAAAACCACCGGCGTTAGCTTGACGGCACGACCGGTGGATTTCTTGATTTGGAAATTCTCGCCGTGGTTGCCCACTGGCCTTTGTCCAAATAGTCGTGATGGTGGAACATCACGGCTATTTTTAGTTTATCCATATAGATGGAAAGATATGACCTATAGGCAATATCTCTTTTTGAATTGCTTATAGTATATCATATTTGGCATAATTCAACCACATCGTACAGTTAAACAATAATTAGATGCGATTGGATAATTACAATCAATATACGTTATTATAAAATAATGGTATTAATTAAAAAAAATAATCATTATCACTTACACCAGTAGTAATAGTCTATATTTCCTTCAACGAGAATAACTTCTTTTTTACTTCCACTTTCAGAGTGCTCCCTACTAGCTGTTCGGCCGGAGCTGACTGTTGCCTATCAATCATCAACCACGTTCCTATTGCAATCAAGACAAGAGAAAGTAATTTTCGAAATAAAACAACCATGATGCTGTGATGAGATTGGCATCTGTTTTGGCTACACCAATTTTGGCGAATATAGAAGTCAATTCAGCGAATAAAGCAGCGCAAAAAGCGTATAACAACCACATGTTGCTTGTCACTCTTTTCTTTGTCGATTAGTAGTTATTTATTTGGGGTGAACTCCATAAAATTATACTATGGTTTGCTTCAGAAGTAGAGCGTTAATATGAGGAGGATGTATATATGTTGGGAAAAAAAAGTTTGCTTGTAGTCGTTAGTATGTTGATGGTTATAGGGTTGTTAGCAGGGTGTAGTACTTCTAATTCTAAAAATGAAGGCGCTCTCAAAGGTGATTTAGTTGTTAGTGGTGATACGTTGCTTAGCCACGTTTGTGTTGCACAAAGCCGTTATTATCCGGGAGATCGAATTGTGTTTCGGGCACTTGTAACGGACAGTTCTGATCAATCCTTAGTAGAAGATGCTAAAGTAAAACTAGTTTTTGACAATGGTGAAGAAATGGAAATGTTACTTGGTATACATGGAGAAGAAATTCAACCGAACTTATATTTACGACCACAATTGACTTATTTGAATGATCATCCAGGAACAGCGATTCCGACTTTACGGACTTATTTTGAAATTACAGAGTAGAGGTATAGGAAATAATATGAAATAAATGATGCTAATGAACAATTTGTTCCATTTAGCAGCATTTTTTTGTGGTAATATAAGGATAGGGAAAACTATTTTAGTAGAAGCTTCGTCTATAGTAGAAGAGATAGTAGTGCTGAGCATACATATGCCCGAAGGAAAGCCGGGTCATTTAGCGGCGCTTCGATTCGGGAATGAGTAAGGAACGATAGTATCGGATTAGTTTAGGTAATATGGCAAGTAATATCTATTAAAGGAGCGTGATGAAGTGATTACGAGAAAAAGGATGGAAGAAAAGCACCGCAAAAAGTGGTTAATGCTAGTCATTAGTATGTGTATGATGTTGTCAATCGTGAGTCCCGTATCTGCATACAAAGCGCAATTGAAACCGTTCAAGGATGAAGAGTATGATTACTCTCGTGAACCGATCTATATGCTGGCAGCGTTAAATATTATCGATGGATATGAGGATGGCACATTTCAACCGAATGCACCGTTGTCGCGTGAAGCTTTTATTAAGCTATTAGTAGCAGCTGATCAATTGCAAAATAAGGTGAAAGTGAAAAAGCTACCTATTGATGTCAAGTCGCAAAAATGGTCAGCCCCTTATATTTCGTATGCAATGGAACAAAACTGGCTAATAAATTTGCTTAATAGTAAAAATCAACTACAGCCTACTACGACGATTACGAGACAAGAAGTCGCTGCCTTAGTTGGAAGAGCGATGCTAGAACAAGAAAGTGAAGCGACTCGCAAGCGATGGGTCAGTGATGATTGGAAGCGGGCACGTGACAAAAGTAGCTTTAAGGATCAGTTGAAAATAAAAGAAGAGCTACGTCCTTACGTATATTATGCGGTGCATCGTGGTGTAATGGAAGGTAGTAGTGGCGGGTTCCAGCCGCAAGCTTCGCTCATTCGCAAACAAGCATCAGCTGTTGTTTATCGTTATTTGGATCAATTAATTGTAGGCAAAAAAATAGAACTTACGGGCTATTATGCGATTTCATCTTATTCCGCCAAACAACATATCGATAAATTATCTACTGTTATATTTGGCTGGTCGCAACTCGAGTATGACAAAGAAGGTAGTGCGAAACTAAGCACGACAAAAAGTACATTTCGCATTCCAGATGGTTTCGATGAAGTAGTACAACTAGCTGACAAACAAAAAGCGAGTAAAGAGTTGATGGTATTTTATGATGGAAGCAATTTACCACAATTTTTAAAAGATAAACCAGCGCAAACCGCATTTATAGATTCTTTATTAACGGTATTAAATAATAAGAAATATGGATTCACTGGTGTGCACATTGATTTTGAAGGGTTAAAGGCAGCAAGTAGTGCCCCTGATTACGTACAATTTTTGGAGTCGCTTCGCAAAAAGTTAACTGGGTTAACATTATCTGTCGCTGTACCACCAACTTTTTTCTACAAAGGATATGATTTGCAAAAAATCGGGAAGATTGTGGATACTGTTAATTTGATGGCGCATGATTTTACCGAGAAATCGAGCAAACAACCATCAGCTCCACTGCCGCTAGTTCATGCCGCACTTGTTGATGCGTTAGCTGTCGTACCGAAAGAGAAATTAGTACTGGCTATCTCGAAACAAGCGAATCAATGGGTAACGAAGTCAAAAGACGGAATAGAAGAAGTATCATTATATAGCCCGACCATTGCAGATGTGGAGAAACGGTTGACGATGGCTGCTGTAACTGGCACGTGGTCAATGCCGTATTTTCTATGGAAAGCTACATTTACGGATGAGAGTGGTCAACATGAAATGTATTATGAAGATGCACAAAGTATTGCCAAAAAGATTTGGCTTGCTCGTCTCTATGATATAAAAGGTGTTTCGTTATGGCATATGGGCAACTTTACTGCGCAAGATTGGCGGATGATTAGCTGGTAATTAATAAATAAAATGCAGGTGAAATAATTAATAAAGAAGCCTTATTTTATCCAAAAAATGTCGGTTAGGAAGAAATTTAATCTTAAGCTGACATTGTGGATAAGTGAGGCTTCTTTGCTACTTACTATAGAAACTAAATGTAGTGATGTTAATAGAGCTAATTAGTTGATTGTCCTTTTTTTTCGAAAGCGTCCCATAATCCCCACAAATACATAATGCCGAGTGCACGGTCATAGAGACCATAGCCAGGACGACATTGTTCATCCCATATATGTCTCCCATGATCGGGACGGGCATAACCAGTAAACCCAATCGCTTGATACGCTTCGACAATAGCGGTAATGTCGACATTGCCATCTTGCGTGCGATGTGATGTTTCGATAAAATCGCCATTCTCATAGACGCGGACGTTACGAATATGGGCGAAAGCAATCCGATCCGCAAATTGATAAATCATCGCTGGAATATCATTTTTGGGATTAGCGCCAAGTGAACCACTGCAAAGCGTCAACGCATTTGCTGGGCTGTCATAGAGGTCAAGATAACGACGTATGTTTGCTTGGCTCGTCATAATGCGTGGCAGTTGAAAAACTGGCCAAGGCGGATCATCCGGATGGATTGCCATTCGAATGCCATGTTGTTCAGCGACCGGAATAATTTCTTGCAAAAAATAACGAGCATTTTCAAATAGCTGCTCTTCATCGACATAACGATAAGCTTCAAACATAGCGGTCAAATGCTGCATTCTCTCTGGTTCCCACCCAGGCATCGTCAGCGACGGATCAGCATTAATAACTTCGACTAATTTCATAGGATCACCGTTGTTAGCCACTCGAGCGTATTCAAAGAATAATGCAGTCGAACCATCTTCTAGCGGCTCATGTAGATTGGTACGCATCCAGTCGAATACTGGCATAAAATTATAACAAATCACTTTGACGCCAAACTGAGCCAAATGAGCAATAGTTTGTTTATAGTTGGCAATATATTGATCACGGGTTGGAAGCCCTAGTTTAATATCTTCATGTACGTTGACGCTTTCGACTACTTCCCCATGAAAACCAGCTTGTTCCATTTCCTTCATCGCTGCTGCTATGTCATCCACAGACCATACTTCGCCTGCCGGCATATGATGCAGCGCCCATACAACCCCTTCCACTCCAGGAATTTGTTTCACATAATGTAGTGGGATCGTATCATTTCCTTCTCCAAACCATCTAAATGTCATTTTCATCTTATGTCTTCCTTCCGGCTATTTATAATAGTTGGGGAACTTTTCTTTTAACTTTGCTTGATCGGCAATATTTAACTGTAAATGCTGGTGCATCACTTCATCTGCTTGCTCCATGTCGCCAGCTCGAATTGCTATTACCATTTGTTGATGCTGTTCGAAGAGATGATGCCACTGTAATTCACTTACGAGCATTAAAGCACGACTGCGATCTAAATGAACGGTTAATTGCTGCATAGCGAACCACGTATGAAGTTTTTGACAACCTTCGAACAAGAGACGGTGAAATTGTTGATCCAATAAAAACATTTCTTTATTATCTTGTAGTTCTAGGCAAACTTGTTGCTTCACTATATTTTGTTCTAATTGTGCCATATAGCTATCATCTAATTGCTTACATGCTAATTTAATAACAGCACTTTCCAAATGTTCCCGCATAAATCTTGCTTCCTCTACCAATTCAGAATCGATTAAGGATACGAAAGTTCCACGCTGCGGCAACACTTGTACGAGACCTTCTTGGGATAGCCTCAGAAAACTTTCGCGTACTGGTGTCCGACTAACTTGAAAAATTTGTGCGGACTCATTTTCCGATAGTGGCGTGCCTGGTAGCAATTCTAAATTTAATATTTGTTCCCTTAATTTCAAATAAACAGCGTCCCGCGTAGAAACTGCTTGCGATAAGCCAGTGTTGTTCACCTTGTTCATCTCCATCTCATTCCTTCTTCCTCTTAATACTACCATACTTGTATGGTAGTATGGAAGTGATAAATGTATTTATTATTAATAATTGTTAGAGCAGTACAATAAGATAACAAGTGGAGGTTCAGGAGAGATGTATTTGTAGCTTATCGATACACCAATGTTAAGAAATGCTGCAGAACTATTCAAAAATGGTAGTACAGGTGCCGATATAATAAATAATTGGGGAAAAATGCATCCGATGGGTCGAGTAAGACGACCTGAAGAAGTGGCTAAGTTAGTTGCGTTTCTAGTAAGTGACTATGCTTCTTTTATTACAGGAGCAGAAATGAAAATAGATGGAGGGATGTTAGTAGCACTTGGAGTAACTCTACTAAAATAAAAAAGTAGAAGACAAAAAGAGGCAACAAAAAACAAAATCTAGCAACATAAAACAAAAAAATGTTGTTGAAAAAAGTAGAAATGTCTAATCTTTGTGGAAATTCTTTACCATTGTGGTATACTTTATATGAAGTGAATGTAAAGATAGGAGGTGCGAAGAATTATCCACATAGAAAATCAGCGTGAGGATCGATTAATGAAGCCTATATCTACACTATCAAAATCTGGGAGGAATTACAAATCTATGAATAAGAAAAAAATGACTTCACTATTACTATCTATCATGATGGTGATGTCTCTATTCGGTGCTACTCTAGCATCAGCAGAAACAGCAGAAAAAACATTTTCAGATTTATCGTCACATTGGGCGAAAACGGAAGTTGAAGCTTGGGCATCTCAAGGCTTGGTTGAAGGCTATGCAGATGGCACGTTCAAACCGGACAATAGTATTAGCAGAGCAGAACTTATGACACTTGTAAATAACGGATTTGGACTTATTAACAAAGCCAACATAGATTTTGCAGATGTGACTGGTAAAGAGTGGTATGCCAAAGAAGTCGCACTTGCAGTAGAAGCAGGTTATATCGAAGGTTACAAAGCGGATAACACTGTGAAACCAAAAGGAGAAATTACTCGTCAAGAAATGGCGATGGTTATTTCTCGTATTTTGGAGCTAGCTCCTAATGCAACTGGAGCAGACTTCTCCGATGCAGCAAAAACTCCAGCTTGGAGTAAAGGTGCAATCGGTGCAGTAGCAGCTGCAGGTTACATGAAAGGCTACGATGATAAGAGTTTCGGTCCAACAAAATCGATCACTCGTGCTGAAGCTGTAGCAACTCTATCTCGTCTAGGTAACTACATTAATAAAGCAGGTACTTATGCTGATCTTGGTACGGTTAGTGGTAACCTTATCGTAACTGTTCCAGGTGTAATCGTGAAAGACGCTACAATTAATGGCGACTTGATCGTAACAGAAGGTGTAGCAGAAGGTGACGCTACATTCGAAAACGTAACAATCAAAGGCGATACAAAAATCAACGGTGGTGGCGTTAACACTGTATTCTTCGTTAACTCTACACTAGCTGGTTTGGACGTTGCTAAAAAAATCAATCCAGTACGTGTTGTTATCTCTGGTACAACGACTACTGGTGCAGTTAGCTTAAATGGTGCAGCTACACTAGGTACATCTGAACTAGCTAAAGAAGCTGGTTACGGTAAAATAGTTATTAGCGAACCAGGTAATTACGTACTTAACGGTAACTTCGACGAAGTGGTTATTGCAGTAGCAGGTGCTAATGTAGAAATCGCTGAAGGTGCAGAAGTTGCTAACCTTGTACTTGATGCAGGCGCAACAGTGTCTGGTAAAGGTAAAATCAAAAAAGCTACAGTAAACGCTACTGGCGCAACTATTGAGCAAAAGCCAGAAGAAATTGCAGTTGCTAAAGACGCAACAGTAACAATCGCTGACAAAGAACTTACAGCAGACGACGTTGCTAACTACAACAACAACTCCGGCGGTGCTGTAGGCGGTGGTGGCGGTGGATACTATATTCCACCAGCATCATCGACTACTGTAAAAACCGAAGCTGAGCTAAATGAAGCTCTGACAAAAGATCAATATACTACGATTTACTTAGGTGGAAGCTTTACAACTAAAAATCCTATAGCAATTAATAAAAATAATGTTACGATTGATGGTCAAGGTAAGTACACTATAACAATTGGTTCTAAGTATAACGTAGAGAACAATACAGCTGATGCTATAGGTATATTTGGATCTGGTGTAACTCTTAAAAACTTGACTGTAGCACAAGGGGAAATTGCTGCTTCTGATATTGAAGCTGGTAAACCAAGACACGATAACTTAATTGAAATCTATGGTAACAACACTATACTTGATAACATTACGGTTACAAATAGTGAAAAAGCTGGTATTTATGTTAATCATGATGGAATAAGCGCTAAAAATAATGTTGAAAAATTAACAGTAACTTTTAAAAATATTACTACAAAAGGTAATAAATGGGATGGCGTTGGTCTATTATCACAAGTAGAATCTGAAGAAGAAAAAGTAACATTAACAGCTACATTTGAAGGTACTCATACATTCCTTGATGATGTTGCTGCATATGTGGATCTTAAGAATAATGAGGGTGTTCCTTATAAAGGAAATGTGGAAGTAATTGGATTGAAAGAACCAGTTTTTGTATCTTCCACTGATGGAAAGCAAACTAAGTACACTCAAACAGGAATTGCAGTATCAACTGAAGCATCGTTATTAGAAGAGTTGTCTGGCGTTAAATTTAAAACAATTTATCTAGAAAATGACATTACAACAAATGCTAAAGTGAACATCACAGAAAATGATATTACTATTGATGGTCAAGGTAATACACTAACTGTTGGCGGAAATGGTGAAGGAAAACATACAGCTGAAGGTTTAGGTATCCTTGCTAATGATGTTATTATCAAAAACATTACAGTTCTTGGTACGCATGGCGATAGCCTAATTGAAGTTTATGGAAATAAAGCTGTATTTGAAAACGTAACGGTAAAAGGTAGTCAAAAAGCTGGTATTTATGTTAACCATGATGGTGTTACTGTTCCTGATCTAGCTGACGAACTAACGGTAGTATTTAAAGATATTACTACTGAAGGTAATGCATGGGCTGGCATTGGTTTGAAAGCTGCTGAAGGTAAAAAAGTAGTAGCTGACTTTACTAACTTAGTATCACTTGAAGAAAAAGTTGCTGTATATACTGAAAATACTTCAGTAAATGAAGCTGATGCAATTTATACTATCGTAGGTTTAGAAGATCAATATAGTTCAGAAGTTGTAGAGAATAAAGATGGAGAGTACGATCAAATGCACTGGATTGTTAAAGATCCTGTGATAACTGATGAACCACAATTGTACTTTGACGAGGCAGGTCGATTAAGATTAGATTTTGAAATAGCTCAAACAATTGATTTAGGAGGGGAACATTCTAATATTGAGATAGCTTATTTTTTAGATGATAAGGCTATAAAAAATGTTAAAGAAGATAACTCTTCTTTAGTAAAAAATAAAACCTGGTCAGGTTATTTGGTAGCAAATGAAGCAAATCTTTCAAGTGGCAAGGAGAACAATAATAACTACTCTAATGTAATACCCAAAAATACAACATTGTCAACGCTTTTGCAAAGTGACTATACGTATTTAGGTTCTGATGTTGTGGAGAATAACGAGTTTAAACCAGGAACTTACAAAGTGACGATCACTGTAACTAATCATTTAGATAATAAAATTGAGAGATCTTCAAACGAAGTTACTATACCGGCTCCTGAAACGACAGAAGAATAATTTTGAGTTTGTAAGCTAAGACTCAAGAGTTTTATGAATTAAAGAACAGCGTTAGGATTCCATTAAAACGGAATTCTGACGCTGTTCTCTTTTTTATTACAGATTTTTTGATATTAAACAGTAATTAGACTTTTATAAAACAAGATATGCTGTAACTAAAAATGAGGAATTTCTCATAAAAATATTGCAACGTTTGTCCGTTTTCATCGTATAGTATTCCATAAAAATTTATGGAGGTGAATCCCTCATTAAGAGGGAACTTATTGGACCCCGGGACGATTACAAACTTATTTTTGATTGCTGTATTGATTGGATTGACTGCTTTTTTTGTTGGTGCAGAATTTGCTGTAGTGAAAGTGCGGATGTCGCGTATTGAACAGTTGATTGCAGATGGGAATAGAAAAGCGATTACAGCGAAGAAGCTGGTACAAGATTTGGACTATTATTTATCGGCGTGCCAACTTGGTATTACGGTGACGGCACTTGGTCTTGGTACCATTGGTGAGCCAACAGTAGAAAAGTTGCTTCATCCGTTGTTTGAAACTTTTTCTATTCCAACTGCATGGGCGACAGTCATTAGTTACGCATTAGCTTTATCGATTATGACATTCTTACATGTGGTTATTGGAGAATTAGCGCCAAAAACGTTGGCGATTCAGTTTGCTGAAAAGGTAACTTTACTTATTGCAAAACCACTTGTACTATTCGGCAAAGCGTTATTTCCTTTTATTTGGTTTATGAACGGTTCAGCACAGATGTTGCTACGAATATTTGGAGTAAAGCCAACCAATCATGAGCAAGCACCTTCGGAAGAAGAGTTGAAGTTTATTATGCAGCAAAGTTTCCAAAGTGGTGAAATTAATCAAAATGAATTGTCTTACGTCAATAATATTTTTGAATTTGATCAACAAATGGCACAAGATGTTTTGATCCCACGTATTCATATTGTTTCTATTGATAAGCAGATGACGCCAGAGGAAGTATTGCAGATTATTGACGAAGGTCGTTATACACGTTACCCTGTAACGGAAGATGGCGATAAAGATAAGTTAATCGGTTATGTCAATGCGAAAGAGTTGGCGCTACAGATGGCGATGAAACGTTCGTTCACTATAGAGCAGTTTATTCATCCGCTTGAAATTATTCAACAATCGACTCCTCTACAAGAAGCACTTAGTCGTATGCAACGCAAAGCAGTTCATATTGCTTTAGTTATTGATGAATATGGCGGGACAGCTGGCATGATTACGATGGAAGATATTTTGGAAGAAATTGTGGGAGATATTCGAGATGAATTCGACACGGAAGAACAAGCACTAGCGACAAACAGTACATTAGCACGAGTAAGTGCGGTGACTGCCAAATAATAATAATGTAGTCATATGGAAAAGCCATTAGCTAGTTCAACTAGCGTGGCTACTAAACAAAAACATTCCATATGTAACTATTAAATATAAATAGAACTAACAGTAAGCTCTGCTCTACTTATTTTCTGCGAAAGGAGAAGATAGGTAGGGTAGAGCTTTATTTGTATATTTAGTCAAAACTAGTAGATAGGTATTACAAATACTTTTCCATACGAACGTGGACAATGCCAGCATCCAAAAAAGTTTGCTCCGACTGCTTCGTGTAGCCAAGTTGTTCATAAAAACCTACCGCTGTTACTTGAGCATCTAATATGATATGTGCTATATCTTTTGCTTGGATATGTTGTTCCATTTGTTCAATAATCGCTTTTCCTAAGCCTTGTCCTCGATAAGTTTTTAAGACGGCAATACGTTGTAGTTTCGCTGTTTTTTCGCTATACATATAGTAGCGTGCTGCCGCTACGGGCGTTGTTTTATTATAAAGGACATAATGAGAGCACCCAGTCTTCTCTTGTTCCATTAATGTATCCTTCTCGTCTACTTCTAATGAAATAGGTACTTGTTGTTCTTGCACGAATACAGCAGTACGTACTGCGAGTGCGTCGCTAAGCTCTTGCTCGGTTTGTATACGAGCAATATTGTATTGTGACATCTCTTTGTCGTTACTTTGACTCATTATATTTTCACCTTCCCCATCGTATCTACGACCATTATAACAAAAAGACGGACAAAGCATCACTTCATCAATCAACATAAAAATGTGCCATTGGCTATGAGCAGATCAACAATTGTTTGTTGTGTAAGTAAAATAAGGAATAGTTAACAAGCAAAATAATTCACCTCATTAACTTTAAATAGTCTCTCGGAAATTAAATTTCCGCTTTAGCTCTAGTCTTTCGACTAGGGCTTTTTATTGTTTCACCCCTAAATATGGAGTGCGAACGAAGGTTCCTCTTGACAAATTCACATCACCCCAAT
>NZ_JBHUMH010000047.1:0-42660 GCF_042684845.1 Paenibacillus yanchengensis
AGAGGAGATACATCGATATGGACCTATATTGGACGTGGAAAAAAGAGAAGAAGAAAGCCGAACCCAAGTCATAAGTCCGGCAGATCATATCTAAAGGGAATTTACACATAAAAAAGGACTTGACCTTCCGATCATCGCAATTGCGGTTGTTTGTTTGTTATTTCGTATAAACTTGATCTCTCCACTCGTTTGTTCGAATGTTTGTATGTTTTTTAGCATAATATACCACTGTACTCTCATCCTTTATTAATAGAAAAACTTCTATTGCTAAAGGATGGGAGCAATTTACGTTAGTTCAATTGTATAATACATTTATAGCTAGAATTGGATGAACGGACGGTGACGGTATGAAAGAGATAGTGGATATAATGGATGATAAAACGTTTGTAAAGGTTGAGCAGATCGATAAAGGCTGGTCGAATGATAAGAAATATTATATAGAAACTATTGATGGTAGGAAGCTGCTTCTGCGAGTAGCAAACATTTCCGAATACAGCAGAAAAAAAGTCGAGTTTGAACTGATGCAACAAGTGGTTACTTTGGGAGTAGCTATGTCGGAGCCTCTGGACTTTGGGATTTGTCATAACGGGGAGAGTGTCTATTCCCTTTTTACATGGTGTGACGGTGAAGATGCTGAAGTTGTCATCCCACACCTCTCCGAAACCGAGCAATATGTGCTTGGTGTAAGGTCTGGCGAAATACTTAGAGAAATTCATTCTATTCCCGCTCCGAAAGAACAGGAAGAATGGAGCAGTAGTTTCAACCGAAAAACGAACAATAAAATTGAAAAGTATAACGCTTGTGGCATTAGCTTTGATGGCGATGATAAGATAATTAGTTACATAGAAAGCAATCGTCATTTACTTCGTGGCAGACCGCAGTGTTTTCAGCATGGTGATTATCATACTGGAAATATGGTTATTTCATCGGACAATGCTCTTTCCATTATTGATTTTAACCGATTAGATTATGGTGATCCATGGGAAGAATTTAACCGAATTGTATGGAGTGCCGCTTCATCCTATTCCGACTTGGTATTTAGAAAATTTTCACATGCAATATATTAATGATGTGCCCTATAAGTTGAAATCAGCGTTTGATTTATCATTTATTGAGAAATACGGTCATGTGTTTAAAGTGTATGATGATCAAGATTCCGGAAATATTTGTTTTGGGGTAAAGCAAAAAAATAATAAATATTTTATCAAGTTTGCTGGAGCACCGACTGAACAGTATGCAGGATCACGTGAAGATGCAATAGCAAGGCTACAAGCTTCTGTATCTATATATGAGAATTTGGTTCATCATAATGTCATTAAATTTATAAGGTCAGAAGAAATTAATAGTGGATTTGCGATGATTTTTGAATGGATTGACGGTGAGTGTATGGGCAGAATGTATCCACAGTCGAGACGAAAATTTATGCAAATGCCTTATAGTACAAGGCTAGATGTGTTCGATGATATTTTGTCTTTCCATGCTTATGTGGTCGCTCAAGGTTACGTTGCTATTGATTTTTATGATGCTAGTATTATGTATGATTTCGAAGCAAAGAAAACTATAATATGCGATATTGATTTCTATTCTAAGATGCCCTATACAAATAAAATAGGGAGAATGTGGGGAAGTTCTCGTTTTATGTCACCCGAAGAATTTGAATTAGGCGCGACTATAGATGAGGTAACGAATGTATATCTGATGGGAGCAACTTCATTTGCTTTATTTGCTGAGTATGACAGAACGCTTGAAAAGTGGTCACTTAGTGAGGATTTGTATAAAGTGGCTATAAAAGCTGTAAGCAATGAGCGTAACCAACGACAACAATCGATAGAGCAATTTATAGAGGAATGGAACGAAGCGAGAAAAAAATAAAGAATTTCTATACGATTTCATTTGCAACTATAACGAGCGCCTGCCCTCATTAATAGTAAAAATGGTATAATGCAATAGGATATGACACGATGTTTCACTATCTATATTTACAAATTAATAAATTATACAATTACGGAGGAGGATTTTGTCATGACAAATGAACGTTATCAAAAGGGGATCGAAACAATTAAACAGTTTACCATTCCAACGGAAGAAAATCCAACGGGTCATATGGATATTGGGGAAGCATTTACAGATATTGCTCCAGATTTAAAGGAAATTATCGTTGAATTTGCATTTGGAGATATTTATGCTCGCCCTGGATTGGATAAAAAACAAAAGGTAATTGCGACTATCTCAGCTCTTGTTGCGCAAGGAACACCACAAATCGAAATGCATGTAAGGACAGGATTGGCGGTTGGTTTAACAGCAGAGGAAATTGTCGGATGTATCATTCACCTAATTCCATATACAGGTTTCCCTCGCGTGTTAAATTCTTTGAAAGCAGCACAAAAAGTATTTGCTGAGCAAGGGATTACAATAAATACGAGTGGACAATAAGGAATGGAGCTGGTTGGAGATGCAAACAGTAATTCCTGCTTTTCGTATAACCGATTATAGCAAAAGCAAAGCCTTTTATGTGGAGGGAATGGGGTTCAAGATCGATTGGGAACATCGCTTTGAGCCGCACTTCCCTGTTTTCGTGCAGATTAGTAAAGATGACATGATTATTTATTTAACGGAGCATACAGGTGATTGTCAAGTTGGCGGATTAATTCATTTATTTGTCCCCGACGTTGACGAGTGGTACGCTGCATTGCAGGTGAAACTTTCTACTAATATTGCGGAGCCTCCCAATGAAGATCTTGAAGGGTTGCGCATGATGACAATAGTCGATCCAGATGGAAATCAAATCCGAATATGTTCGCGAATAGCTTCTTGAGATAATACAAGCTTCCATCTTTTAGATGACACATAGTTCAACTATACAATTGCGCAGCACTTGTGCCAGCCGCATGACCTGTTGAGAAAGCAGCAGTAATATTGTAGCCACCAGTATAGCCATGGATATCTAGTATTTCACCGCAGAAGAATAGTCGCTCCGTTAATTTAGACTCCATTGTTTTTGGCTCGATTTCTTTTAAATGTACACCGCCTCCGGTGACGAATGCATCTTCGATAGATAATGTTCCATTGACGTTGACGGGCAACGCTTTAAGAAGTATTGCGAGTTGTTGCCATTTTTGTTTGTTAATATGGTCGTAAGTAATATCATCTTCTATATTTGCCATCGTAAAAATAAGCGGTAGTAATCGATCTGGTACGACTGCTTTTAATACGTTTTTCATTGCTTTTTTCGGTTCGTTGCCAGCTAACTCATAGGTGAGATCGAAAACATCTTGTATTGTTTGCTGCGGAAACAAATCAATGGTTGCCAATACATGCGAAGATGCAGGGTTCTTTTTTAACTGTTTCACGACAAACTGACTACAGCGAAGGGCAATCGGACCAGATAGACCAAAGTGAGTAAAAATCATATCTCCTTCATGGGAGATCAATTTTTTTTCTTTTTCGTTCCAAATGGATAGTGTAACATCGCGCAGCGATAATCCTTGTAATTGACGATCTATTATAAATGGTTCTTGTGATGTTAAAGGTACTTCCGTTGGGAATAGGTCTGTAATGGTATGACCTGCTTCGATAGCCCACGGATATCCGTCACCTGTTGAGCCTGTTTTCGGCACAGATTTTCCACCAACGGCAACGATGACAGCGGATGCTGCAATAGATTGCCCATTTTTTAATAACACACCGCACGCTGCTCCATTGTTATAAAGTACTTTTGCTACAGGGCTATTAGTCATAATGGTGACCCCTTGCGCTTTGACTTGATTGACTAACGTATCGACAACTGTTTTCGCTTTATCCGAAATAGGGAACATCCGCCCATTGTCTTCTTCTTTTAATTTGATTCCTAATGATTCGAAAAAATGGATGATATCAGTATTGCCAAATTGGGAGAGGGCGCTATACAAGTAACGTCCATTACCAGGTATATTTTTAATTAGTTCGTCGGTTTCTTTGGCATTAGTAACGTTGCATCGCCCGCCGCCTGAAATACCTAGTTTTCGTCCCAGTTTATCTCCTTTATCGATTAAAATAACTTTAGCTCCGTTTTTGCTAGCTGCAATGCTGGCCATTAATCCGGCTGAACCTGCCCCTACAACTACGATTGGATGATTATTCATTTTATGCTCACTCGCCTTATATAATATATATAAAAACATTCATGTCCTTTGGTCATACTAATTTAAGTTTTGAAATTTATAGTGTAATAGAACCATGTCCATTATAATCGAAGCAAGAAGGATATAAAAGGTGAAATGAAATAGAGTGTGGGGAGGGGAGTAGTTTATGAAGCATAATCAGTGGTTTGTTCAAAGCAAAGCGGACTATAAAATTTTTGTACAGCAGTGGTTGCCCGATGATGGGGAGGTTAAAGCAGTTGTCTGCTTATTGCATGGTAGCGGAGAACATAGTGGACGTTATGATCACGTAGTTGAAGTGCTGATTGCTGCTCATATTGTCGTTATTGCCTATGACCACTATGGTCACGGTCAGTCTGAAGGTAAACGAGGCGATATGTTGAGCATTGCTGCATGTCTAACAGATGTGGCAGATATTTGTGAATATGCTAGTCAACAATTTTTAGATAAACCACTTTATTTATATGGACACAGTATGGGAGGTAATATTGCGCTTAATGCTGCATTGCGTCAATCGCTACCAATTAGCGGGTTGATATTGACTAGTCCATGGCTGCGGCTAGCATTTTCTCCTTCGCCATTCAAAGTATGGTTAGGGAAAAAACTTGTTAATATAGTTCCAACTTTGCAGCAAAGTACTGGTTTAAAAAATGAAGATTTGAATCGACCAGGATTTAGACCAGTTCGAACGAATAACGATCCACTTTTACATACTCGAGTAACTGTACGAGCTTTTGTAGCATTGGAGGAAGCGGGTGCTTGGGCATTGCAGCATGGAGATGAACTGAAAGTACCTTTACTATTACTGCATGGAGATGCAGATAATATAACTGCTTATGAGGCTAGTGTGGAATTGAAAAAAACGGTTGGAGCCAATTGCCGATTTATAACGTTTCACGGTGGATATCACGAGCTACATAATGACTTGGAAGGAGAGAAAATGTTAAGGGAAGTTGTCGACTGGATTAGTTTGGATTAATCTGTTGCTTTACTGTATAAAAATGCGAATATAGCTCATCCTATTTTATATAAATGGAAGGATACTGTACTAGCCGTTTACAGGGCAACTCTCTAAAGGTATAATAGTAGCTAAAATAATGTAATTAGGAGTGTTATTATTATGTCTATGTCTTTTGAAAGATATATGTTCGATACGATCCAACCTATGCGCGATGAATTAACTAATATTGGTATTAAAGAATTGCGTACACCAGAAGAAGTAGAAGCTCATTTACCAGATGCAAAAGGAACAACTCTAGTCGTTATTAACTCTGTATGTGGATGTGCAGCCGGATTATGTCGTCCAGGAGTAGCCAAAGCGTTGGAGAATGCTGTAGTTCCAGATCATTTGTTTACCGTATTTGCTGGTCAAGATAAAGAAGCAACAGCAGCAGCACGTGAATACTTTGCACCGTACCCACCTTCATCTCCATCCATAGCGTTGCTAAAAGATGGTGAGCTTGTTCATTTTATTGAACGTCATGGTATAGAAAACCGTTCAGCAGAAGAAATTGCTGCTGATTTGACAGAGGCATTTGATAAATATTGCCAATAAGGGGTTTGAACGTATATGAGTTTGCAACAAGAAATCATTGCTCGCTTCAAAGTGAAGCCAGAAATTGATGTAGAGCAAGAACGCGAATTACGTGTTAATTACTTGAAACTATACTTGCAACGAGCAGGAGCCACGGGTTATCTCATTGCTATTAGCGGTGGATTAGATAGTGCAGTAGCAGCCGGACTTTGCAAACAAGCAACGGATGAACTATCCAGTGAAACAGGACAGCCATACGTGACGTTAGCTTTGTTTCAACCGTATGCTGAACAATCGGACATTGCTCACAGCTATGAAGTAGCTGACGCATTTCAGCTTTCGCTCAGAACGGAAACGAATATTGAAGAAGCAGTAGACGAAATTTCGTTAGAAGTAGAACATAGTTTCAAAGCAATCCAAAAATCTCGCCATATAAGCCATGCAACTAAAGGCAACATCAAAGCGAGAACACGAATGGTTATGCAATATGCGATAGCCCAAGAATTGAACTTACTAGTTGTTGGTACTGATCATGCATCTGAAGCGATAACGGGGTTTTTCACAAAATGGGGTGATGGTGCAGTTGATCTGGAGCCATTGCAGTCGCTAAATAAACGTCAAGTGTATCAACTTGGAGCATTAATTGGTGTACCTACATCCGTAATGGAAAAAACACCTACAGCTGGGCTCTGGGATGGTCAAACCGATGAAAATGAACTCGGCATCAAATACTCTGACATTAATAATTATTTAGAAGGAAAAGCGATCGATCCAGTTGCGCAGGAAAAATTAGAAAAACAATACTTACGATCTGAGCATAAGCGTTCGCCAATTCCTGGAATTTAACACAGCCCCCCAACTTTTTAATGATGAAAAGAGTACCAAGTGCGATATTAGTAATGAAATTTTATTACTGATATTCGCACTTTTTTTATTATTTTTCGCTGGTTCTTGCGAACTACTCCCTTTTTAGCACAAGCACGAACCTCCAACCTTCAGCCTGAAGTACACAGTCCCAATCAACCACCAACCACCAACGACCAACGACGAACAACGAACAACGAACAACGAACCACGTACCACATACCACATACCACATACCACATACCACAAATCACGTACCACATACCACATACCATGTACCTGCCTAGCATAGCTTTCAATGCGTATCCCATTCGCTCAGTATTATTTAAATGTAAATAATTAACAATTATTTGTGGTTATAAATAGTTAAATTATGGTAGATTTATGCATTGAAAAACGTTTGCCAAAAGGAATTGACATAAGAACGTTTGTTCTATATAATTGAATTATAAGAACGTAAGTTCCTGTTTTGTCTCCTGTAATGGATTCTGTCTCTGTCTCTGTCTCTGTCTCTGTCTCTAGTTAGATCTACTTAAATTTTTTTACTTATTAATTATAAAATCGTTAGAATCCAGAATGACAAAACAAGATTGGTGGGGATGATAGTGATTCAAGAAGATAGGATGTTAGCCATTTTGTTTCGGGTTCCATACTTAAGAAATCGAATTAGCGTACATAATTATCCATGGATTACGGAGCTTCTTGCACAGTGGAGACAATTTATAGATCAGTTCCCGACTGAGGAAACTTGCTATGCTTATTTATATGAACTTAAGTGGCCTCGTGGTTTCCGGTGTCCGAAATGCAATTTTTCTAGTTGTAGTAAAATAACTACTCGTAGATTGCCAATTTATCAATGTCATAACTGTTATCATCAGACTACTCTAATAGCGAATACGATCATGGAACAATCACGCTTACCTTTGAAAAAATGGTTAGCTGCTTTCTTTTTTCTATCATTAAATCAAATAGGGGTTAACGCTTTACAATTACATCTCCTACTAAAAATAACCTACAAAACTGCTTGGGCACTCCATCGCAAAATTCGCCAAGCTATTAGTCAAGCTGATTCTTTCGATCTAATAGGAAAATCTATTAAGCCTTTTGACAGCGCATCACGTGATACAACGATCTCTAACAAGAAAGTTATTAATGAAGAAGTATTAGATGAAAAAATGAATGAAAAAAATTCCGTATTGGACTCATTGAGAAGGAAAAGACTTATTAATTATTCTCCTGAAACCAAAGAATGGAAAGAGAATAAATGTGATGATGCAATCCGAAAAAGAGCAAATAACAGCAAAATTATTAAGCTGGACCAAGCGAATCCACAATTGTGCGGGATTATGTTTGAGCGTGCACCACAGGAGAAGCCTATTATGGTCGGCTTTGAACTGCAACACTGTAATAAAACATCTTCACGATTTGCTTCGCATGTAACATCTGTAGTAGTACAAGTAAAACTTAAACTAATTCCCTCTGCACAGATGACACACGATAGTATAGTTAATACTTCTTATGTACACGACTTCAAGCAACAACACTTTTCAAACCAACTTCCAACATCACAGATTATTCATTCACCTCGAATAGCTTATCGTCAAAAAAGAGCAGTACAAAAAACATTTGATTCCATAATGCAGCGTTTTCTCCAGACTTATGGTACAATTCGAAATAAATATTTACAGTATTATTATGATGAAATGTGTTTTTACTACGCAGCTTCTATTCACCAACGTTCTATATTCCATCAATTATCACTACTTAGTATGACTTACCAACTTCGATCTCATTAAATTGGTAGTCATAAACTATTAGTCAGTCTGGGTTAATTTGTATTATTGACTATTAACTTAACTATTAACGTAACTATAAACTATTAGCTAATATCTATCATCTATCAGTCTTAAAATCCAATTATTGAGAATAAGCAATTACTGAGCGATGGGGATACGTCAATAAAGGCTAGAAAAGAGGTAGTTAGATGCTGATGGGTTATAGGGAGTGTTAACTTCTTCACATAACATTCACAGTTACTTGTAGAGAGTAGTCATGTTAAGCATGAATATTCTGTTACAATTATGGCTATATCTGAAAATATTATAACTTCGGGGGCTATAACGAATGAAAAACATCGCAGTAAAAGTTATGACCATTGTGCTGCTGCTCGTTATTCTCTTGCCGCATAGTTTGGCGAGCATAGAGGCAGCCTCAAGTTCACAAGTAGAATGGTTTGCAGCGGTAAATAAATCAGAACAAGCAGGTAAAACAGAGCAATCAAATCAAGCAGATTCTTCTGAGCACTCAAATCATGTGGGACAGGAAAGTAATGAAATTCATGAAGGGCACGAAGGTCATGAAGATCATGGGACGAATCAAGGTTATTTAATTGCTATGCGTATATTTGAGATAGTGGCGGCTATAGCTATTATTGGTGTGTTATTTTTTAGATATTTTTTATGGCGAAATATAGATGAAGAGGAACCGTTTGGATTTACGTTGCGTTCGGAACGAATTATTTTGTTTACAGTGTCTATTTTATGGGCTGTTACAGGTACTGCGCGACTAGCTTTATTGTCAGAACAGTTGGGCGGTGTGTCGCTTCTAGCTATTGCAACAGGGACGATGACAGGTTATGTCGCTATTTTGCGTCCAGTAGGAGCTTTAATCATATTATTGTTGGCATTTGCTCCGAAAAAGGAGTTAGTGTGGTCAAGACCGTTGCAATATATTTTTGCTTTAGCGTTAATTGTTACTTTTCCGCTAACAGGTCATGCGAATGCTGCGGAATCCGGTGTAGCTGGTTTAGTTATTGCTCATAGTTTTCACATAGCAGCAGCAGCGTTATGGATTGGTGGGTTAGTAGGTTTATATTCAAGTGCAAGTAAGAGTAAATATGTAAATCATATTAATATTGTTGCAACACGCTTTGCAAAGTGGGCTCTGCCGAGTGTTGTATTAATGATTTTAAGTGCATGCTGGTTGGCATTTGCGCAAGTAACGTCTTATAAACAATTGTTGACGAATGAGTACGGAATTATGTTGTTAATCAAAGTAATTCTCATGTTACTTGTCATTGTTATTGGAGCTTTTCATCGTTTATGGTTTATGCCGGCGATTGCAGCTGTGGTGGCTGAGCAGCAAAATAAACAACCTGATGGTATAGCGAGTATATTTGCTACTGATTCAACTACAAAGCAAAATCCACAAGTAACTGTCCAGCGTTTATTAGCGGGAGTGAGGGCGGAGATTGTAATCGCTGTCTGTTTAATTATCGCAGCTGGCTGGTTGGCAACGACTTCACCACCTAATGCAGATGTATATACATCTTCGGAACCGGTACACTGGCATGAAATGGGTAGTAAAGTTCATATGACATTGCGAGTGTCTACGGGTTTTGAATCAGAGACGCAATATGTTCGTTTGTTTGTTTGGCTTCCTGAAAATGTAGGTGCTCCTGTGGAAGCATCTGTACAAATAGTTACTACGGAACCAGGCGGAAGCGGTAAAGTGATTGATATTCCTTTGCAAATGGAACAAAATACAGAAAATAAGTTCGAATTTCCTGGGTTTTTAAAATATAATTATATTACACAAGGGGCATATATGGATCTAAACGAGCCGCATGAAGCGTTAGTGAAAATTGTAGATGCGGAAGGTAATGAATTTAAGTACAGCAAGTTGATCGGTGGTTCTCATCGTTAGCAAATTAATGTGTATAGTAAAACAAACTATTGTATAGGATAAGGCGGTTGTTGTAGTTGATTATTGGTATCGGGCACGATTTGATTCGAGTGGAAAGAGTTGCAGCGATATTATCGGGAAAAAACGGTTCACGTTTTTTAGAGAGGATATTAGTTAGTGCTGAACTACAAATGGCGAAACAGTATAGTAATGGTCGTTTGCATCAATTTGTAGCTGGTCGCTTTGCAGCTAAAGAAGCAGTATCGAAAGCGTTTGGGACGGGTATTGGTGCTGCGCTTGCGTTTTCGGATATATCAATAGAGCGAGATCGTTTGGGGAAGCCATTTTGTCATTTGACAGAAAGGGCTTGGCATAGTTTAGGAATGGAACCGAGCGCTACTCGTATACATCTAACAATTACACACGAGGATCATTTAGCGTCAGCTTTCGCTATTGTAGAGCAGCAGCCGTAAGGCTGACTGCTATTTTTTTTTGGATAACCATTCAGACAATCGATCCATTTCTTCGGCAGTTAATTTGTCTTTATGTGGTTTCATACTATATCCGCCATTGGCGTCTATAACACCATTAGCAATCGTATCGGAGATTTCTTCTTTCGATAATCTTGCTCCGATTTTTTGCAAATTGGTTCCTGGACCAATTCTTCCTTGTAAATCTGTGCCATGGCAGCTAATACAATTGTTACGATAAACACTTACGACGTCTTTGGGAGCAGATAGTAGCGCTCGTCCAGTTACTTTTTGTTTACCGCCATCGCTACATGCGGCTAGAACGAACAGTATGCTCGTCAATATTAATGCTATCTTGCTAATATGGACAAATTTTCTTTTGTTCACTCGTCTCATCCTTAAATCAATTATTAAATTTATTTTATTATTGCAACTGTAGTAGTCTTATATAGTGTATCATAGCTTTGTATAGATTGTATAATTTGGATTATCGAAAAAGTGATTTAGCAAATAAACGGTCAGTGCTTTTGTGAAAAGGTGGATGAAATGTTTAAAGAAAATGAAGTATATATAGGCTCACCTTTGGATGAGCAGTCATTAAAGCAGTTTTATAGTAAGGAGTTATTACATTGGTATCGAGCGCAGAAGCGATCGTTGCCTTGGAGAGAAAATAAAGATCCGTATCGGATTTGGGTATCTGAAATTATGTTGCAGCAAACGAAGGTGGATACGGTTATTCCATATTTCCAACGATTTATGGAAAGGTTTCCTACGGTGCAGCAATTAGCAGTAGCAGAGGAAGAGGAAGTGCTCAAATGCTGGGAAGGGCTTGGATATTATTCAAGAGCTCGTAATTTACACACTGGTGCGAAGATGGTAGTAGAGCATTTTGGTGGAGTAGTCCCTAACGATAAAACGGAGGTAGCTTCTCTTAAAGGAGTTGGTCCGTATACGACAGGTGCGATTATGAGCATCGCTTTTAATGAACCAGTACCGGCTGTAGATGGTAATGTTATGCGGGTGTTATCACGCTTTTTTTTGTTGCAGGATGATATTGCTAAACAGAAAACGAGAGTCTCTATTGAACATTTAGCGGTGTCGCTTATACCAGAAGGAGAAGCAGGTGACTTTAACCAAGCATTGATGGAACTAGGCGCATTGGTATGTACACCGAAAGCTCCAGTATGTCTGACTTGCCCTGTTATGGAGCATTGTGCAGCTAGACTGAATGGAATGGAATTGCAGCTACCGATTAAAACGAAGGCAAAACCACCGCGTTCGGAATGGCGAGGTGTTGTTATAGTAGAAGGAAGCGGCGAACAGACAGGAAAAATATTAGTTCGGCAACGACCGGAGACTGGATTGCTGGCGCAGATGTGGGAATTGCCCCACTTGTTGTTACCAGAAGAGAAGGGAAAGCAGTGGTTTCAAGAAACAGCTACCAAAAAAGAACCACAGCTGGCTAGGCTATTAGGAGAAATGTTAGTAGAGGAACAGCAATTAATTATTCGACCTACGCAATGGTTAATGGATATTGATCATATTTTTAGCCATATTCATTGGAAAATGCGAGTATATATAGCAGATACCAGTACAGCAAATGACTGGATGCAAAGTGATAGAGTAGCTGAAACTGCTAATTCTATAGCCGAAGAGAGTTTGCCCGATCAACAAAGCGGATATACTACTAGTATTACAGTTAAGGAAGAATTGGCTGATATGTACAGATGGATCGGTAAACAAGACTTGGAGCAGCTGCCGTTTCCTAATGTGTTTGTACGCATATTGCAGCAGTATTGGTCAGAGTAGCTTTAGTAGCTCTAGTACCTCTAGCCAGCAGAATAATATAGAACTATTGCTTGTGATACGGAGGGTTGGAGATGAAACGTGCCCTATGGCGATTAATGTGGATCGTTGTTATTGTTTATGGTATTTATTACTTAAATGAGCAAGTAAAAGACGAATCAGAATTAAGTAAACAAACATTAAGCGATGAACTGTCTACACTATCTACAGCAGAGCCTATTCCTCCAGAAGTACAGATGGACTCGGAATCTAGTTTAGAAGATGATGAGCAGCAAGTTCCTTCTTTATTAGTACCTGAAGATGTGGAAAGCAACGATTCGTTATATGAGCAAATAAATCCTGAAGTAGCAGAGCCGTATGTGGCGTTGGAAAAAGAGATTCGACGAGCTTTCTTAGATCGGGAAGAGTCATTCACAGTAACCTTTGACGGAGATTCAAAAAAGCTCAAGGATGATTTGGGAATTATCATTGAACAAGCGATGACGTGGGATGATTATACGGCCTATATAATAGAATCTTATCGTTATACGGTGCAAAGCTTTGCTAAAAATAATACGATAACGATTGAAAGTAAGTATCGAGAATCAATAGAACAGTCAGCGTTTGTTAGCAAGCAGGCGGATGATATATTAGCAAAAATTATTAAACCAGAGATGAATGATCATGAAAAAGTATTGGCTATTCATGACTGGATTGTAACTAATATTACGTACGATAGTTCCCTCACTCGCTATACTGCTTATGATGCTTTAACAGTCGGTACGACGGTATGTCAAGGTTACTCGTTAATTACGCATCGATTGATGAATGGAGCAGGCATTGAATCGATCATTACGGAAGGCGAGGTGGAATCAGGTTTACATTCATGGAATATGGTGAAACTTGATGGACACTGGTATCATATTGATACGACTTGGGATGATCCGGTTGGTGGTACAGGTATTTCGTACAAATATTATTTGGTAACCGACGAACAATTGCAAAAAGATCATAGTTGGACTAATCCGTATCCTGTTGCGACTGTTTCGTATAATCAACAACTACAGCAACTAACACAGCAATTAAATAAAGCGGATAGTAATCAGGAGCAAGGCAATCTTTATGAAAATATCCGCCAGCATGTAGGATTGCATTGGTTTGATGATGAGCATACCGTTAGCTCGGTTTCAGCGATTGAGCAGCGAATGAAAGCAGCTCTGAAATCTAAAAAAGAGCTTGTACAATTTCGCTATAATGGTGATCAGGAGTTGAAGCAATTGCTGCAAGCAGCTGCGAAAAAAATGAATACATCGTTTAGCTATAGCGCTACATTTGAACCGATGATAGATGGTCAATCACAATTCGTGAATATTCAATTGAAATATTAATAATTGCAATATCAAAGACACTTCTGCTCCGTGACGGAAGGAACTGAAGTGTCTTTCGTTTATTCTTTGAAGTTGAAATTGTTGCTATGGTTACTGTTGTTGTTTACGAGCGGCGGTCATTTGTTGCCAGATGGAGCCAGCAGCTTCTTCTCCCCGCTCAATGCGTTCGAGCGCCATGCGGGCTTGCAATTGAATTTCGAATTCGCTATCATTGGCTGCTTCTCTAAGTGCTTCAGTGGCAGTTTCGTCACCCGCTTCATATAAAAATCGAGCAGCACGCCAGCGGACTAACTTGTTTTTATCTTTTAGCGATTTGATCATGGGACCGATGGCTTCTGTATGACCTAGATCAGAAACGGTATCACCAGCTGTGCGTCGCACAGAAGCAGATGAATCTTGCAAAGCGGTAAATAATAGCGGTAGAACAGCTTTCGATTCCAAATCGCCTAAATATACGACAGCTAGTCTACGTATCGATGTATGTTCATCATGAATTGCTTTTTCTATTAAATCTAGTCCCGCTTCATCAATAACGTAACGATCCAATGCTGCATATCTTTCTTGCCAATCAGCGGACTGAAATTTTTCCGTTACTTCAGCAAGAGTGAGCGGAGTTGGGCGAATAACTTCTACTTCGCTCGTTGGCTCAGAGCCTTGCGCAATGGATGCTGCAATAAGTTGTTGCAAGTGCTCATCGGAATAAGCAGCATCTAGTTCTTTTATAACTTCTTGAATGATTTCTTCAGCATCACCATAACGTACGCCGAATTCTTCTAGTTTACGTTCGCGAATCATGGAAGAGCCAGCAGCTTGCGACACCGCTTGTCCGAATTTATCTGGCAACGCGGAGCGAGTTTCTTGATCGCCGTGTCGTACTCGTATTTGCATCGGAATGCCGCGGAACATTTGTACTAGTACCTGTGCTTCACCAAAGCTACCTGTACTATTCATCGATGGAGCCGCTGTATCACTGGTTGAATCTGCTGCATCAAAGTATTGACTAGCTGTATGCAATATCGCCGACCAATCGGCGCCAGGTCTACGGTCAAGTGCAATAAAATCTGCGGTACGAAACACGCTACGTACACCTTCAATTTGTAATAGATTACGATAAAATGGTGGTGCTTGTTCTGCTTCACTTACTTTGTAAGTAAAACGTTGTCCCCTTGGCAACAATTCATCAACATTTATTTTCATAGAATTTGGACTCGGAGTAGGTTCTACAGAAATGAGTTTCATTCTAACAGCCTCCCTAAAAAGTTTGTGGCGTTAAGTTACAATCATCTTTCATTTTACTATAGGCATCGGTTTAATTCAAAAAGGGAATAAATCTGTAGTCGGATGAAAATAAAACAGTCCATCATTTGCATATAATACCCCTAAATTGGTATCTTATAAATAGTGTAACTAGCTATGCGAGGTGAAAACATGCGATCCAAAAAATTTACTAACATTGATCCGATAAAACATCATACATCTTTAAATCAATTTAAGCGATGGCGGCAAGAAAGAATTCGCAAATTGCGTTCCAAAGATTACAGCTATAATGTGCCTATGGTGCAGCCGGATCTTTCCTATATAAAGCAAAATGAACAGTCACCGACTATTACATGGATTGGTCATTCTACGTTTTTCATTCAGTTAGCTGGTTTGAATATTGTTACTGATCCTGTTTGGGCAAGCCAGATGGCATTGCGAAAACGAATGACTGCTCCCGGAATAGCGATTGATCGTGTACCGCCGATAGATGTTGTCTTAATCTCACATTCTCACTATGATCATTTAAATATACCTTCCTTACGCAAGCTGCAAGGGGATAAGCTACTGCTTGTACCGGCTGGGTTAAGTGCGAAGTTAAAGGGGAGAGGTTTTACAAATGTTCACGAATTATACTGGTGGGAATCTTATACTGTAGGCGAGGTTACATTTACGTTTGTTCCTGCGCAGCATTGGACAAGGCGTAACCCGTGGGATACGAATAGTTCTCACTGGGGAGGATGGTTGATCGCACCGGCAGACAAAGAGCAAACGAGTCAGCAATCCGACAATCAGCATTCAGATAAGCAAATAAAGAGCAATTTGGTAGATGGCAATGAAGTTGATACAGATGTAGATACAGTTACTGATGTAGATACTGATGTAGTTACAGATACTGATATAGATTTAGATATAGATAGAGATAGAGATGTAAATGGTAAAAATAGTAGTGTGAAAAAAGAACAAGCCACAATATCCTCTGCTTCTTTAGCAGGTGAGGTGTGTACAGAAATGACTGCTTCGGTAAGTTGTTTTTTTGAACAGCATGAGGCGAAAAGGCCAGAGCTGACGGAGCAGCCAGTTATTTATTTTGCCGGAGATAGCGGGTATTTTGCTGGGTTCAAAGAAATTGGCTACCGCTTCGATATAGATATTGCGCTTTTGCCGATAGGAGCCTATGAGCCAGAATGGTTTATGGGACCGCAGCATATTACGCCGGAGGAAGCGTTGCAAGCATTTTTGGATACGAAAGCAAAACATTTTGTGCCAATGCATTATGGATCTTTTAAATTGGCAGATGATACACCGAGAGAAGCGCTGGAGCGGTTATTTAACGAAATGAATAGATTGGTGATTGATCCCGCTTCCCTTATTTTGTTGCCGCACGGAGAAACTTGGCGCATCACGAATGAATAATTTTGTGCTATAATATAGAGTGGTATGTACAATTAGTGAAGGACGGGATTAAATAAATGATTAGTACTTCAGGCATTACATTACGCTTTGGTAAAAAGGCGTTGTTTGAAGATGTGAATATTAAGTTTACACCGGGAAACTGTTATGGTTTGATCGGTGCCAATGGTGCAGGAAAGTCTACCTTTCTAAAAATTTTATCAGGAGAAGTTGAGCAGTCACAAGGTGAAGTGCATATGACTCCTGGCGAGCGTTTAGCAGTATTGAAGCAAAACCATTACGAGTTTGATGATTATGAAGTGTTAGAAACTGTTATTATGGGGCATAAGCAGCTGTACGATGTTATGAAAGAAAAAGATACACTTTATGCAAAAGCTGATTTTACCGATGAAGATGGCATGCGTGCTGGTGAACTCGAAGCTGAATTTGCCGACATGAATGGTTGGGAAGCGGAGTCAGAAGCAGCTGAAATGTTGAACGGTCTAGGTATTACAACAGACCTTCATTACAAAAAAATGGGTGAGCTGGGTGGTAATGAGAAAGTACGTGTTTTATTAGCACAAGCTATTTTCGGATCACCACATATTTTACTACTGGATGAGCCAACGAACCATTTGGATATTGAATCTATTCGCTGGTTGGAAGAGTTTTTGGCAGATTATCAAGGTACTGTTATTGTAGTCAGTCACGACCGTCACTTCTTAAATACGGTATGTACGCATATTGCTGATATTGATTTTGGAAAAATTAGACTATATGTCGGTAACTATGATTTCTGGTACGAATCTAGTCAATTAGCACTTGCATTGATGCGTGCAGATAACAAAAAGAAAGAAGACAAAATTAAAGAGCTACAAGCGTTTGTTCAACGTTTTAGTGCGAACAAGTCGAAATCGAAGCAAGCAACTTCTCGTCGGAAATTGCTTGATAAAATTACGCTTGATGATATTCGTCCATCTAATCGTAAATATCCGTTTATCCTTTTCAAAGGAGAGCGTGAAGCGGGTAAACAACTACTTCTTACAGATGGATTGTCAGTTTCGGTAGATGGTGAAAAAGTAATTGACAATATGACGATCGCTATTAATAAAGGTGATAAAGTCGCATTTGTTGGACCGAATAGTTTGCCGAAGACAGCTTTGTTTGAAGTGTTGTCAGAGGAACAAGAAGCGAGTGCTGGCTCCTTTTCTTGGGGTGTAACAACTACTCGTGCTTATTTCCCGAAAGATAACTCCAAATATTTTGACGGAGTAGATATGAATCTAGTAGAATGGTTGCGTCAATATTCGAAAGATCCAGATGAAACATTTTTGCGCGGCTTTTTAGGTAGAATGTTGTTCTCTGGTGATGATGCGATGAAGAAAGCTAGTGTATTATCTGGTGGTGAGAAAGTTCGTTGTATGCTGTCTAAGATGATGCTTGAAGGTGCTAACGTGTTTATTATGGATGAGCCAACGAATCACTTGGACTTGGAGTCTATTACGGCACTTAACAATGGTTTAATAGATACGGATTGTACGGTGCTCTTTACATCTCATGACCATCAGTTCGTACAAACGATTGCTAATCGGATTATCGAGATTACACCAAATGGTATTATAGATCGGATGACTACGTATGATGAATATTTGGAAAATCCTGAAATTCAAGCTCTTCGTGAAAAAATGTATGCTACTGAGTAGTGAAAAAAATGCTGGCGGCAAGGAAACTTGCTGACCAGCTTTTTTTGCTTTCCTTATTTCTCCTGGTAAAAGTAGAGTGTGACCAACTGTGTTGGTACGATGCATAAAAGTCTGCGTGTAGTCAACACTGTTTCTGTAGACCCACATGATATTCATTTAGTATGATGATATAGAGAAATGATGATATAGAAAAACATACATAGGAGGAACGGACACTGGATGAGTATACAGAAATAAGACAGGCTGAAAAAGGTGCCTGGGTTAGTATAGCTGCCTATTTGGTTTTGACAATATTCAAACTCGTGTTTGGCTATTTGTTCCTGTCTAGTGCGCTCGTAGCAGATGGATACAATAACTTAACGGATATTGTTGCTTCAATAGCTGTTTTAATTGGTTTGCGAATATCACAAAAGCCCCCCGATAAAGATCATGCATACGGACATTTTCGCGCTGAAACAATTGCAGCATTAGTTGCATCGTTTATTATGGTTTCGGTTGGTATTCAAGTTATCGTTACTGCTGTCAAATCGATTTTTGATCCTGTACAGCAAACACCTAGTTTATTAGCAGCACTTGTTGCACTTCTATCAGCTATTTGTATGGTATTTGTCTACCGGTATAATAATAATTTAGCTAAAAAGCTCGGCAGTCAAGCACTACATGCTGCGGCGAAAGATAATCTATCTGATGCGCTTGTAAGTATTGGAGCTGTTGTAGGGGTAGTTGGAGCACAATTAGGGGCAGCGTGGCTTGATCCGTTAGCAGCTTTAGTTGTCGGCATCATTATTTGTAAAACAGCTTGGGATATTTTTTATAGTGCCACTCACGCTTTAACCGATGGTTTTGACGAAAATGAACTAGGAACATTACGGACGACGATTAGTAAAACGAAAGGTGTGCGAGATATTACAGATATTAAAGCACGCATTCATGGTAGTAAAGTACTGTTGGACGTTATTGTGCAGGTAGATCCCAAATTAAGTTTAGTAGAAAGTCATCATATATGTGACGATATTGAACGAAGAATGCTGCGCAAACATAACATCTGGAGTGTACATGTTCATGTTGAACCATTTAAAATGGAAGTCGATAAAGAAAGTAATAAGTAGTGATTGGATGAAAAAAAATAAGCTATACTTCGTAAGTCAACAGTTGGTTTCAAACAAATGTAATTAAATAAGTAAAGTATGGTAACAATAGACTAAATTTGGTGTGGTAAAAGTAACCACACCTTTTTTTTGTATTTTTTAAAATGGTACTTTTGCCCTAATGAGTATGAGAATTATGAGTAGACAGATGAAGGTCTTAATATTGCGGATACGTGTCTACATATCTATTGGTTTTCTATACCAAGCTTAGTTCTTTGATGGAAACATGACCATATTATTAATTTTTTCTTAGCAAAAACTAGTCGGTCCATCTTCCCAAGTTCGCTATTTTACTATAGGTGTCTGGGTCGATGCTCGTCTGTATGCCCTCCTCTTACAATGAAAACATCGCCGATAGCCGGTGGATAAAATCATCTTAGAGGAGGCGTATGCTTTGAAAGCTTCAATAAAAATCAAAGTAGCAACAGCGGTACTATCTACAACATTGGTGATGGGGTCAATTGCTTGGCCAAGTGCGGCAGAGGCAACATATGCAGCACAATCGATCCAAACAGCAACAGTGCAATATGGTGTCAATATGAGAACCAAGGACTCCACAGCGGGTAAAGTGATCCGCATGCTACGTAAAGGTGAAACGGTTACGATAAACTATCAATCTAATTCTGGTTGGTATCAAGTGACGGATCGAAATGGCGTAAGTGGGTTTGTTTCTAATGACTCTAAATATTTAGATATACAGCAAACGACTACTCCAGAACAGCCAACTAACCCTGTTCAACCTGTCGATCCCACCCCAACAGAACCAACTAATCCCAATCAAAATAATGGGTCACAAACAGTGCTTAACCAATCTGCTACCGTAATATATGGTGTTAATATGCGGACAGCACCTGTAAGCGGCAAAGTTATTCGGATGCTAAGTAAAGGTGAACAAGTACAAATTGTTGGACAAGCTGGTGCGGGTTGGTATCAAGTGAAGGATGCTCGTGGTACAAGTGGTTATGTATCTGCTAGTAGTAAGTATTTACAAATAGCTGGTGAACAACAGCCAGGAAATAACAATGGAAACAACAATAATAACAGTAATAACAACAATGGTGGAAATAATGGCGGCAGCCAAACAAGTAATGCAACGGTAGAAAAAATTATCGCTGCTGGTATGAAATATTTAGGTACGCCTTATGAGTTTGGCTCCAGCCGTAGTTCTACCAGAACATTTGACTGCTCGGCATTTGTGCAGCGTGCATTTTTGGATGTAACAGGGAAGAAAATACCCGGCGATTCTCGTAAGCAAGGTCAGTATGTAAAAGATAAAGGTAATGCAAAATATAGTATAAGCAGCTTGAAACGCGGAGATTTAATGTTCTTCATGTCATACAAAGGTAGTAGCGCTTCGTCTTATAGTGGTCTTAATAAATCCAGTCAAAGAATAACACACGTTGGGATTTACTTAGGGAACAATCAGATATTACACACTTATTCTAAAGAAAGTGGTGGCGTAAAAGTGGATACCTTTACTGGGAAGCATTGGGAGCACCGCTTCTTATATGGAGGAAGTGCGCTATAATTCATTAGCAATATTATCATAATGTAATGAAAGAAAAAGTCGAATCAATTAGCTATAAAATTAGCAATTGATTCGACTTTTTTATTTTGCACGTGAAGTGTGAGATTGTTCGCTTATAAGTGATTGTTTCTTTTCCTCAAGCGGTTCTTGGTTTGTTCGATTAACAGTAGCAATGTCCACTACTACTTCAGTAGACTTACTTGCAGATGCCATATCGGATTGTTTTGTAGATTCACTAGCTGAGTCAAGCGCTGCTTTTGCTGCTTTTCGTTTTCTGATGACACGACGAACGAGCAAAAAGATGAGAACGATTGGGATTCCAGCAAGGAACATGTAAAGAGAAACATCCTGCACCATATTTTCTGCTGCGCGACCATAGAGGTAAAACAAAATCCCTACTGCATAGAATTTCACAGCTCTACCCATTGCTGCATAAGCAAGCAGTTTCCATAAAGGAAAATTAAGGCAACCGGATAAAATAGTGAAAACTTTGAATGGAATCGGAGTAAAAGAACCAAGTAATATTGCAGTTTCTCCATTTTTTTGGAACTTGTCTGTTGCTGCGTCAATCCATTCTTTTTTAAGAATTTTGTACAATACTGATTTTCCCATTAACTTTCCAATTAAATAACCGATAGGCGTACCAAGTAAACAAGCGATATAACCTATAGTTGCTAATACGATAGCGTTGGATGGATTTACTAAGCTTAATGATACTTGTGAAAAAAAGGCAGGTATAGGGAAAATAATAGCATCAAAAAAAGAATGAATAAATAATCCCCAGGGGCCAAAGTCTCGCAAAAAATCTACAACAGCTTGAATCATAGGCAGGCTCCTTCAATTTTGTCTAACGACACAATTATAACATAGGCTGCTAGTCCAAGTCTCCTAGACCTCCGTACAGTAAAATTTGGAACTTTATAATAAGAAAAAAAAGACTGTTATTGCAAAAATTGCATAACAGTCTCTGGGCATTTCTGTGGATTATAGTTTTCATTTCGTTTTTCTATTAGTTGCTGCCGGTAAGTTTGCTTATTTGCTGGATCATGTATATGAGAAAACCATTTGTCTACTGTTTCATTGGAAGTAAGCATTTCACCAAACCCTGCATTAATAAAATGTTCGCAGTTCTCTTCTTCTTGCCCAGGTATTGGTTCGTAGAACAGCATAGGCAATGCTTTGCTCATACCTTCTGTACAAGTCATTCCGCCTGGCTTTGTGACCAGTATATCGGCTATATCCATCAATTTGTTAACTTCTGTCGTAAAGCCAAAGATTACAATGTTCGGATGATTAAATAATGGATCTGCTTCCATCTTTTCACGAAGTTTTTCGTTGGAGCCAACGCAAAAAATAAGCTGCGTCGTATCTTTCCATTTGGTCATATACGTGAGCGCATTATCTTCGAACAATATCCCCCATCCTCCACCCATAATGAGTGCAGTTGGCATGTCTTTCAATTGAAATTGTTCTAATACTTGCTGACGTGGATGAACTTCCCAAAATTTGGGGTGAACTGGGATGCCAGTGACGATTATGCGATCTTGGTCTACCCCTTTGTCCATCAGCTTTCGCATGACACTGGACGAAGAAACCAAATAATTGTTAATTTCATCTCCAAGCCATGAGCCGTGTGCATCATAATCGGTAATAACTGTATATAGAGGCATGTTCAGCCCTAATCTCTTAAGTCGAGCAACTACCGCATTAGGAATAGGATGAGTACAAATAATCATATCCGGTTTTAATTGAGAAATGACTTGGGAAGCTTGCGTATAAAAAACACGGTGTAACGCTAACTGTGTCACTTTGTTAAGTGAACGCTGATAGTTACTGCGATACATCATGCCTACCATGCGAGGCTGGTTGCTCACTGTTTTACGATATGCAGAAACGATTATCGGTTCAACAACAGGATTAAGAAATTTGCCCAACTCAATTACTCGCGATTGAATGGAAGGGTTTAATTGTTTTAAGCCCATTGCCAGCGCATAAGCTGCTTGCGTATGTCCCGATCCGAATCCTTCTGACAGCAATAGCACTCTCTTCTTACGCATAATTTCACCTACTTTTCTTATTCCATATTACTGCTCCTCCAAAAACAATACAAGGAAAAATTGAAGACGTTCCTCATACTATTTGATAACTTACCATTAATTATAACAAAATGAAATAAAAAGGTTCATCACCGTAACTTGGGGTTGACTAGTTAAAGATTTAAACGTTAACGGATATATGTGAAAATTTGTATAGAAAAATGGAACTATCCGCTAAAGGCAGGTTATGCTAGGTTTTAACGAAGATAATTCACCCTATTCACGAAATAATCGCCCTTTTCAAAATTTAGCGAAGATTTATCACGTTAATCGTCCTTTATACTAACATTTTGAGCTACTTTTCCATCGATAAGGTTTAAAATCTTCTTTAGAAATTCTATCGCCCAGATATTCTTCGTTTAGCGATACAAATCTTCCTTACACTTGAGATCAACCCCGTCTTATGGTGATAAACCAATAAAAATCATTTTAGGTAAAATTATCTTTAGGTTAGAATTTGCTCTAGTTGTCTATCTATACTATATCTATGATAAAATAATAGAAGTATGTTAACAAATGGATATAATATTAATAATAATAGATAGACTAATAGATATTCGAGCATATTGGTGGAAGGACGGAGTCAGCTTATGCAGCAATCATCGATGGTAACAAACAATATCGAGCAATATCCAGCAATATATGGACCAGCTATTACAGAGGTAGCGTTTGTCGCTCGACAAAGTTCAGATTGTAGTCAGATTATTCGTTATGCCAAGCAATTAATGCAAGGTATGAGTAGAGGCGAAGAGGTATTCCCGCAACAAGCAGCATTGTCTTGTTCAACATTTAGCGGACATGCTTTGATGACACAATTACCAGACCAACTTCTTCGAGAGCAATTAGCTGCTCGTGAGATTATGCTGCCAGCAAAAAAAAATTACGCTGTAGCTATGTTGTATATGCCTACTGATGAGACTACCCGTCTACAGATAATGGAGGAAATAGAACGATATATTCGTGATTATCATTATGAATTGCTTATTTGGCGTGAAGTACCTGTTAATGCTCAACTTTATAAAGATAGTTGGGATCAGCTTGTACCGAAGATGTATCAATGTATTTTTTCTTTAGAAAATTCCTCCATTGGTAACGAGCAGCTGGAACAACTTTCACGCGATCAGAAGTTATATCGGTTGCGAAAACAAATAGAGCAGCTATTTAAAATAAAACAATTGCCAAGTGGATCGGTTGTCAGCTTGTCAGCAACGGTTGTGACGTACCAAGCTCCGCTCGAGGCAGGGCAATGGTTTACGTTTTTTAAAGACTTGGAAGATACTTCTTATGAAACGAAGTTTGCTATTGTGTACCGTTATCGAGCTATGCTAGCTCAAGAAAGCTGGATACTGCCACTCGCTTGTCATTATATGTTACGTAGTGGCAAGTTACATTCGCTTCGAACTAATCGCGATCTGCTCAAATCACGACAAACGGATATGCAAGTGTCGTGGCTTGCCGATCTGGATGATCCACTCGATATACAGTATGCGACAGATGTTTTGGCAGAAAAAAGCGAATATTATGGTTCCATCATTACCGATAGATTAGCTGAACAGTACTATTTGACTGGACATGGCTTAGCACATTGTGCACTGCAAATGATGCCAAATTTGGCATTGTCTGCTTCGCCTCAAGATAGTCAGCAACAAGCTTATTACACCTATAATAGTGGGCAAATGGAAGCATGGGAAGGTCCAGCTATACTGCTATTTACCGATGGTTCTACTGTTGGTGCGATGATTGATCGAAATTCTTTTCGTTCGGTACGCTATGTGCAAACGAGTGATCAATATTTGTTACTATCTTCGAAATTGATCTACTCGGCGCTTGATGATGTGCAGCTAGTTGCCAAAAACAGGCTGCGACCGGGCAGATTATTAGTAGTAGATACAACGACTGCTCGCATCATCAGTGATGATGTGATGAAACAACGATTGGTAGATCGCAATCCCTATGAAGCTTTGGTAGAGCAACAATTTGTTCATATTGATGAATTACCAGAATCAGCAGCGCAAGATACTTTGACAGAGCACGAGCTGTTTCAATTGCAATTATTGTATGGTTATACACGAGAAGATATACAGCGCATCATGGAGCATATGGCGATAATGGGGCAAGATCCGCTTGTTTCGATGGGTTTTGACGCTCCACTTGCTCTTTTATCGAATAAGCAGCAATCGGTATACAACTATTTTAAACAGCGATTTGTACAAGTGTTATATCCTGCTATTGACCCGGTGCGAGAACAAGCGTCGACTGCAACGAAAATGATGCTTGGCGCTGATCAAAATTTGTTGCAGATTGGTGTTGCACAGTTAAACAAAATTACTGCGGATACACCAGTGTTGTTACCGCAACAAATGGGCAAGCTGCGTCGTTTGCGGATGGCAGGTATGAGAGCGATGACTTTGCCATTAGTTTTTGCTGACGAAGGAATGGAGCAGGCGCTTGATCTGTTATGCAAAGGAGCAGTACGTGCGATTGAAAAAGGTCATACGTTGCTTATACTATCCGATCTGCATTTGCTAGAGGAGCAATATCCTTTAACTGCATTATTAGCGGTTGCTGCTGTTCATCAACATTTGGTCAATGTAGGGCTGCGTTCACGAGTGTCCATTATAGTGGAATCGGGTGAAATAAGGGAAACACATCAATTTGCCTTGTTATTAGGTTATGGTGCAGATGCTGTCTATCCATATTTGGCTTTTGCAACAATCATTCATTTAATTGAGCATGAAGTGTTAAAAGGAATATCCGTAGACAAAGCTGTTCGTAATTATGTGCAAGCGGCAACCCGAGGTATAGTAAAAGTGATGAGTAAAGCGGGTATCGCTACTGTTCAAGCATATCGTGGTTCGGGACTGTTCGAAGCTGTCGGTTTGAGTGATACGTTGATAGCACGTTATTTTCCAAGTACAACTGCTCATTTGGGTGCAATAGATTTGCATGATTTAACGGGAAAAGCAATCGCCCATCGACGAATGGTCCAGCAGTGGAACGGAAAATTTGAACAAGGGGAAAGTAATATGCAGCTGGATAGCGGTGGTCAATTCCAGTGGCGCAAAGACGGGGAGGAACATTTACTTCATCCGCAAACGATTCATACATTACAAAATGCTGCCAGCAAAAATGATTATACATTATATAAAAAGTTTTCGAATCTCATTCATAGTCATGGTAAAAAGCATGTGACGCTTCGTTCTATGCTCTCGTTCAAACCAACTCATCGATCTATTCCACTGGAAGAAGTCGAGCCTGCACAAGCGATTGTAAAACGGTTTAAAACAGGGGCAGCTTCCTATGGAGCTATAAGTGAAGAGGCACATTATAGTTTGTCAGAAGCGATGCATCGATTGCAGGCACGTTCCAACAGTGGGGAAGGTGGGGAAAGCCCACAGAGTCATAGTGAAATACGACAAATTGCATCTGGCAGGTTTGCTGTAACGAATCAGTATTTAGTCACTGCTGCTGAATTGCAGGTAAAAATTGCCCAAGGAGCTAAACCAGGAGAAGGTGGGCGCTTGCCTGGGTTGAAAGTATATCCGTGGATCGCGAAGGCACGTCGAACTACGGCAGGTGTAGGTCTTGTATCACCTCCAAGTCATCACGACGTATATTCGAGCTATGATTTGGCGGGGCTGCTCTACGATTTACGTATGGTAAATGAACAAGCACGTATAAATGTGAAAATAGCTAGTGGCTCCGATGTTGTAGAAGCTGCTATTCAAGCAGTAGAAGGAGGAGCTAATGGGTTAGTCATTAGTGGTTACGATGGTGGAACAGCAGCAGCTTTGAGTGGATCACTCAGACATGCTGGACTACCATGGGAGCTTGGTTTGACAAAAGTGCATCGTGCATTGCAAGAAGTCGGACTAAGAGATCAAGTTATATTAGAAACAGATGGAAAGCTATTGACAGGACGAGACGTTGCAATTGCAGCTTTGATGGGAGCGGAAGAGTTTGGTTTCACAACAGCACCTCTTATCGTACTTGGCTGTATTATGATGCGTGTATGTCAACTAGACACATGCCCAACTGGTATCGCTACGCAAAACGAGCAGTTGCGCAAAAAATTTGCCGGTGATCCCGAACATATTGTTAATTACATGTTATTTATAGCTGAAGAGTTGCGTGAAATTATGGCGCAATTAGGTTTTCGGACGATGGAAGAAATGATTGGGCGAGTAAATCAGCTTGAAGTAGTAGAAGATAGTTCCGCTACAGACATATCGGAAGCTCCTAAGTGGAATCGTGTGCAATTAGAGTCATTGCTTCAACAAGTAGATCCAGAACAGAAGCTAGCAATAAAGGGGCATCAGAACAGAGAAGCAGTAACGGTGGATCATCGTCTACGAGTACAATCTAGCTTTGATCGACAACAGTTAATACCGGTTGTTAGGAAGGCATTAGCTGGGGATGAATCGGTGGTGGGACAATTTATTATACCCGATGGTGAGCGAGCCGTTGGAGCGCAGCTTGGCGCATATGTAAGTTGCTATTATCGTAAGAATAAACCTTTAGAAGTTGCGAAGCGGACTATTCAATTCGAATTGCGTGGTAGAGCTGGTGACAGCTTTGGAGCGTTTCTTCCAGAAGGAATTACTTTAGCACTAATTGGCGATGGTAACGATGGTTTTGGCAAAGGATTGTCAGGTGGTACACTTCTAGTAAAACCTTCGAGAAAACCTAATTATGTAGCAGCTGACCATATTATTGTGGGTAATTCAGCGTTATATGGTGCGACAAGGGGAGAAGCGTACATTAGTGGTATTGCTGGCGCTAGGTTATCTGTTCGTAATAGTGGAGCAATTATTGTCGCAGAAGGAGCAGGCGATCATGCTTGTGAATATATGACGAGCGGTACAACTATTATTTTAGGAGAAACGGGACGCAACTTTGGTGCTGGCATGACGGGTGGAGTGTCGTTTGTATACGATGTTACAGGAGATTTTCATTACCGTTGTAATTTGAAAACAATTATGCTGGAGTACGTAGAAGAGGAAGAAGATATCGCATTTATAAAGCATTACATCGAAAATCATTTGCAATAT
Organism: Paenibacillus yanchengensis; assembly: GCF_042684845.1. Lineage (NCBI taxonomy): Bacteria > Bacillati > Bacillota > Bacilli > Caryophanales > Paenibacillaceae > Paenibacillus > Paenibacillus yanchengensis. The sequence continues at coordinate 28,040 of NZ_JBHUMH010000047.1, forward strand.
ACTGCTAGTAAACTTGCAGCAACGATACTTGACGATTGGGCGGTAAGTGTGGAACGATTTGTCAAAGTAATACCAAAAGACTATCAAAAATTACTACGTCGAACGAAGCAATTACAAGCACGTGGATTGAACGAGGAGACAGCGGCATATTCCGCTTTTGAAATGATGCGTAGAGAAATGACTCGTACGTAATAAGTATGTAAATATTGATAAATGACGATGCTATTTTTATAGCAAGGAAGTAGGGAGGGTGTTAGATGGGCGAGGTATTAGTGCAATTGCAAAATGTTACGAAAAAAATTAGTGGTAAAACGATTATAGATCAATTAACACTCGATGTACCAAAGGGGGAAGTGTTTGGTTTTTTGGGACCGAACGGCTCTGGTAAAACAACAACAATCCGAATGATGGTCGGGTTAATGAAGCTATCAGCTGGTGAAATTCTAATAGACGGACATAGTATCAAAACAAATTTTGAACAAGCGATTCGTCAAGTTGGTGCAATCGTAGAAAATCCGGAGATGTATAAATATTTGACCGGTTATCAAAATTTACTCCATTATGCACGCATGATTCCGGGAGTGACTAAGGCAAGAATTGAAGAGGTTATTGAATTGGTCGGCATGCGCTCGAGAATCCAAGATAAAGTAAGTACGTATTCCCTTGGTATGCGGCAACGACTTGGTGTAGCGCAAGCGATATTACATCGTCCTAAACTACTTATTTTGGATGAACCAACCAATGGGCTTGATCCGGCTGGTATTCGTGAGCTGCGCAGCTATTTGCGACAATTGTGTAAAGAAGAAGGGACGAGCGTATTTGTATCGAGTCACTTACTTAGCGAAATGGAGCTAATGTGTGATCGAGTAGCGATCATCCAAAAAGGAAAATTGATTGATATTCGTAATATACAGAAAGAATTTACTAAAGCGGCAAGTCAGTTAATGACGATAGAAACAAATGATCCAGAGCGAGCAGTACAGCTTATTAAACAAGCTGGCATTGAGGCGCATAGCAATGAAGCGAATCAAGTAGTTGCTGTCGGAGGCAAAGATGCACGAGCGGAATTGAACGAACTTCTTGTCGTCGCGGGGCTAAAAGTATATAGCGTTCGTGAGCAAGTGAAGACGTTAGAAGATCAATACTTAGAAGTAACAGGGGGTGAAAGTATTGACTAACTTTTGGAATTTGCTTAAAAACGAAAATATGAAAATTTATCGCAGACCACGTACTTATATTATGCTGGCAATTATTGCAGGTCTAGTATTACTTATTTCACTGCTGTGGTTTTCGTTTGATAAGCAATCGACATCTATGTGGGAAGTGGCACAATTAGAGATGACGATTGTTAACGTATTAGTTGCCATATTCGCTGTAGTGATCGCTGCTAGTATCGTTTCTGAGGAGTTTTCAACAGGTACGATTAAATTATTGTTAATAAGACCATGGTCCCGCTCCAAAATATTGTTATCCAAATACATTGCCGCTATTTTATTTTTAATATTGGCTACGGCTGTATTGATCACAAGCAGTTTGTTAATAAACTGGCTGTTATTTTCGGTATTTTCACCAAATACAGTACCGCTGATTGATCCAGAATTTTCGGCGATAATAAATGATGGATCATCGTCTGCTTATTTATTTAAAAGCTATGGATTAAATTTAATTACGACTATTGTAACAGTAACGATGTCATTTATGATCTCGACCATTTTTCGCAGCAATATATTGGCGATCAGTATATCGTTATTTATGTTGCTGATCGTTAACAATATGATGATGTTGTTGACATTAATTAATAAACCATGGGTAGATTATTTATTGTTCATTCATTTAGATTTGGTCAGTTACTTACATAACTCACCAATTCGTGAAGGACTAACCTTATCGTTTTCGTTAACAGTACTGGCTTGTTATTGGTTGCTGTTCATGATATTAACGTGGGTGTTTTTCAAAAAAAGAGATGTCGCATCATAAAATAACTATTTTTGCACATTCTAATGGAGATGAATAAGGAGGGATTAGTTATGAGCAAGTCGAAAAATAATAAGGCAACAAAGCATCCTAAACAGCATTCATCTCCAACGTATGTGCCGGATAGTTGGCATGAAGGAAAGTCAGAGGCTGAGATGGATATCGACCGAATGATTAATGAAGGGCTTGGCGGTGGTCAAGTAACGATGAACAACGGTTTTGTTGGTAAAACGACGACAGATACGATGGAACCACAACCAACGAAAAATTTGGACGATTAGGCAGATAAAAGTTAAAAACAAAATAAAAATTGCTATGTAAAACTCGATTACGCTATTATAAAAACTAGTGTATCGAGTTTTTTTATGTTTGCTATGTTAAAATTGTTTGCCTGTATAGGCATGACTGAAAGCTGCAATTAATGCTTGTTGATCTACATTCCATAATTGTGCAATTTCTGCACTAACTTCTTGTGCCCACCAGTTTGCTTGTGCTTTTTTGTTTTGTTGATTTTCTACAATCCAAATAATGTGGTGAGCTACTTTTTGTACATAAATTTGTTCGGCTGCTGCTATTTTCTCATCATCAATCCATACTTTTAGCCGTTTAATGGTGCGATATAATTCTTTACTACAAGCTCGGCGAATAGCTCTTGCCGTGGGCAGTTTCGGATCGTGCTTTTTCATATGACTCATTGTCAATTTGTTATCACCAACTTATTATCCAGTTATCATACATCTGTATGCATCGGATTCGCACTTGGTCACTAATGAAAGAATAGACAGTTGTTACTATTTATCGCACTACAAAAGCGGCACAGACAAGCATATATAGGAGGTACAAGCATAAAATTGGATAGGTAGCTTCTCAAACTTAAATCGTTGAATAGTGGAGGTAATGAATATGGAACAATGGGTAACGCAAATGATTGAACAATATGGATACGCAGGTATTCTGTTATTAATTGCGATTGAGAATATATTTCCGCCGATTCCATCGGAAGTTATTTTATTGTTAGGTGGTTTTATGACGACTCGAACTTCGCTTAGTGTATTTGGTGTGGTCATTGTCGCCACGCTTGGTTCGCTAATTGGTGCTACGATATTGTATGGGGTTGGTAGAATTGTTAATTTGCAAAAGCTCGAGAGATTTGTAGAAACAAAAGGTAGTTGGATGCGTATAGATGGACAAGATATTGTTAAAGCTAATCGCTGGTTTGATAAATATGGCTATTGGGCTATTTTAGTATGCCGGATTATTCCGCTCGTTCGTAGTTTAATTTCCTTGCCCGCTGGAATGGCGAAAATGCGCATGCCGACATTTTTACTATATACGATGGTAGGAACGTTTATATGGAATATTGTACTCGTTTCGTTGGGAGCTTTTGTAGGCGAGAGATGGACGGAGTTATTAGATTTTATGTCGGTATATTCCACTATTATTTATATTGTGTTGGGGTTAGTGGCTGCTGCATTCCTTGTATATATATTACGAAGAAGAGCAAGTAAACGTTAATTATAGTATAATAACGGTAATAATAATAGAAAGAGGGATAGAGATGACAATAAACCTTGCACTTAAATTGGGGACAGGTAAATCACCACAGCAATTTATCGATGGTATGAGTAAAAATCAAGAGCAGTTTTTACAATGGCAGCAACGATTTGCATGGTCGTCTGCTGATGATCAGCAGTTTTTTGAAGCGTTGCAATCACGAGCTGATTTACACTGTTACATACTAATGGCAGATTGGTGTGGTGATGTTGTACGCAACATACCGGTAGTATTCCAGCTGATGGAAACTAGCGCTATCCCAGTAGAAGTATTAGTGATGGAGGAGCATCTGGAGACGATGGACCAATTTTTAACGTTAGGCGGTCGCTCTATACCAGTCGTTATATTTACAAATACAGCTGGTGATGTGCTTGGCAAGTGGGGACCACGTCCAGCTTACATTCAAGAACCGATGGTTGCATTTAAGCAAAACAACCCGGATCGCGAAGCAGCAGACTATGCTACTAATTTAACGGAAACTCGTGCCGAAATAATGCGTCGTTACGGAGAAGATACAGCGTATCAAGCAGATATTGTTAGAGAAATACGTTCATTATTAGTAACTATTTAATATAAAAATACGAAGGAATAGCAGGGATAGACCGATGGAAAATAAACAACAACAGATAACTTTTACAGTAGAAACGTATGAATTAGGACCACTCCAAACGAATTGCTACGTATTAATTGCACCAGATAACAAAGCTGTTATTGTTGATCCTGGTATGAATCCAGCACGGTTGCTGGAACGAATAAAAGGTTTGCAAGTAGAAGCTATTTTGCTAACGCATGCTCACTTCGATCATATGGGTGGTGTAGAGCAAGTAAGAGTGGCTGCCAAGTGCCCCGTATATTTACATACATTGGAAGCAGATTGGTTAACAGATGCTAAGAAGAATGGTTCTATGCGTTGGTCAGATGTGACACCACCACTTACTACAGCGCCAGCAGAATATGATCTTGCGGATCGGCAAACATTGCAACTTATTGGGCATACTTTCAAGGTGCTACATACGCCAGGTCACTCGCCAGGTAGTGTTAGCTTTGTATGCGGCGAGCATATTTTTTCTGGAGATGTTTTGTTTCGAATGTCGATTGGTAGAACGGATTTGCCTGGTGGAAAAGAAACGGATTTGTACCATTCTATTCAATCGAAATTGTATCCACTGGCTGATGCGACGGTCGTTTATCCTGGGCATGGTCCCAAAACAACGATCGGTTTCGAAAAGCAAAACAACCCATACGTGCGTCAAGCTTAATTAATAATACGTTAGTTAAGCTTATAGGTTGATGTAAGTTTAAGGAACGCTAAAAGGACGGTGCCTCCATTTTGACAAACGAAGTGAAAGAACCAACACTAATAGATAATAGCTCAGAAGAACAAGGAAGTAGTTCGGTAAAACTAACGGCAGAGCAGCAAGCAGCCGAAACGGTAAAACTGATTGAAGCAGTTAGTAAAGAACTATCATTGCCAAAGCAAAAAGTAAAAGCAGCGGTTGACCTGTTGGATGAAGGGAACACGATTCCCTTTATTGCCCGTTACCGAAAAGAGGCGACAGGTGAACTGGATGAAAATGAGCTGCGATCTATTGAAGAAAAATTGCAGTATATGCGTAATCTTGAGGAGCGTAAACGAGAAGTAATTCGCTTAATTGATGAGCAAGGAAAATTGACAGACAAGCTGCAACTGCAAATAACGTCGTCGATTAAACTACAAGAAATCGAAGACTTGTATCGACCATATCGCCAAAAGCGGAAAACGAGAGCAAGTGTAGCCAAAGAAAAAGGATTGGAGCCATTGGCAGAGTGGTTGTTATCCAAACCAGCCTCGATAGAGCCTTTGGAAGAAGCTGCACGTTATATATCGGAACAATTCGCAGTAGAAACAGCAGAACAAGCGCTGCAAGGTGCGATGGATATCGTCGCAGAACAAATAGCGGATGATGCAGCAATTCGAGCTTGGGTGCGAAAGTTTACAAAAGATCAAGCGCTGTTAACAACGGTAGCAAAAGATAGTGAAGTAGAATCGGTGTATGAAATGTACTATCAGTATGAAGAACCGCTACGGAAGTTACCGCCACATCGAACGTTAGCGATTAATCGTGGAGAACGTGAACAAATATTGCGGGTAGCATTTCAGCTAGATCCACAACGTATTTATGACTATATAGCGAATAAATTAGAAGTTGCTCGTAATAATGAAGCGATTAGTTATATTTTAACGTTAGTTGTAGAAGATGCTTATAAACGTTTAATAGCACCATCTATCGAACGTGAAGTTCGTAATGAACTAACGGAGCAAGCAGAAGAGCATGCGATTGCAATATTTTCAGAAAACTTACGTAATCTCCTGTTACAACCACCTGTACGTGGTCAGACTATATTGGCAGTCGATCCGGCATATCGGACAGGCTGTAAATTGGCAGTAGTCGATGATACAGGAAAGATGCTAGAAGTTGGCGTATGCTACCCAACACCGCCGAATAATAAAGTAGCAGAAGCAACGCAAATCGTTAATCGTATGATCGATCAGTATGGCGTTACACTTGCTGTTATTGGAAATGGTACGGCATCTCGTGAATCAGAACAGTTTATTGCGGAGCTGATTGCTAATCGCAAACAAGCAACTGGCGTAGCTGCGTTAAAATACATTATTGTGAACGAAGCAGGTGCCAGTGTTTATTCCGCTTCTAAATTGGCGCAAGAGGAATTTCCAAAACTAGACGTTGCTGAGCGAAGTGCAGTTTCGATTGCACGTAGACTACAGGACCCGCTTGCCGAACTAGTGAAAATCGACCCGAAAGCGATTGGTGTCGGGCAATACCAGCATGATGTTAGTCAAAAAAGATTAAGTGAAACGTTAGGTGGAGTTGTGGAATCTGCCGTTAACCATGTTGGTGTCGATGTAAATACAGCTTCCGCTTCGCTATTATCTTATGTAGCAGGAGTTAATGCGACGATTGCTCGCAATATTGTGAAACATCGTGAAGAGAATGGGCGATTTACTAACCGACAACAATTGAAAAAAGTAGCTCGTTTAGGAGCAAAATCGTTCGAGCAATGCGTTGGTTTTTTGCGCATACCCGAAGGAGCTAATCCACTTGATACAACACCTATTCACCCGGAATCTTACGCGGTTGTAGATCGTTTGTTCCAAATGGTCCAATTGCAAATAAGTGAAATAGGATCGCAGTCGTTAAAAGAACAATTAGAACAGCTTAATCTAGAGCAATTAGCAGAACAATTGCAGGTTGGTGTACCGACGTTACGAGATATCGTTGATAGTTTATTGCGTCCAGGTCGTGATCCACGTGAAGAGTTACCCGCTCCGATTTTTCATACCGATGTACTGCAATTGGAAGATTTGGTAGCAGGGATGGAACTGCAAGGTACTGTCCGCAACGTCATAGACTTTGGTGCTTTCATTGATATTGGTGTGAAAAATGATGGGCTAGTTCATATTTCACAATTGAGCGATAAATTTGTCAAACATCCGATGGATGTCGTGTCGGTTGGAGATATTGTCACCGTATGGGTGTTGGATGTAGATGTGAAGCGGGGCAGAGTAGGGCTTACGATGCGCCGTCCTACTTAAAGCAAACTTACTATTTGGAGTGAATGGATAATGGAAAATACAACGATGATGAAGTCGGATGTAGCTATGACGGCAGAACATTACACGACTCTACAACAGATTATTGAAGGACGACATGCTGTCCGCCACTATGATGAAACATTTGAAATTGCGAAAGAAGAAATAAAACAATTGCTAGAACTTGCTACCCGCGCACCATCTTCGTCGAATTTGCAGCCATGGCGCATAATTGTTGTGGATGATAAGCAATTGCAGCAACAAATCGTACCGATTGCTAGCAATCAACAACAAGTAGCACAAGCATCGGCTGTTATTCTACTGTTCGCAGATACAAAAATGTATGAAAAAAGTGAACAAGTAGCTGAAGCAGCATATGTTGCAGGTATTGCAGATCAACCGCTTCGAGATAGAATGGTAGCTAGCTTTCGAAAACAGTATGGTGCGATGACAGACGACAGATTGAAGTCGATTGCACTGTTTGATGCTGGCATGATAGCGATGAACATCATGTTACTTGCCAAAGCACGCGGCTACGAAACAGGTCCAATGGGCGGTTTTGATCACGAGCAATTGAAACAGTTGTTTGGTATATCTGATCGTTACGTACCAGCTTTGATGATGCCAATCGGTAAAGCTGCTTCACCTGGTCGTCCGACTGCACGGATGCCCATATCAGAAGTGATAGCTTTCAACCAATCATTCGACTAACCTATATTGTGTCAAATAAAGAAACACTCTGAGCTCTTATAACGAGATTTCGTTAATAAGAGCTTAGAGTGTTTTTTGATAATATAAGTAATAGTTAAGTATATAATAACTACAGTTGTCCTGGATTAGATATTGGTTGCTGCTCATCCTCTAATTTCGTACGATAAAAATACCAGCAGTCATTTAATAATTTTATTTGTTTACGATCACGCTTGAAGTAAGCACGCTGTAGTTGGTTACATAACCATTGTGGCATGCACACCCCTCCCCTCAACTTCACCACTTAGTGTAGGTTATTGTCATAGGTTATTATCCTATGAAGCGGGCAGATTGGAAGTGCAGGTCCCACACAAATCTTTTTTAATTAGGAATGTAAACCTTCTTCTAATTCTTCATACCATTGTTCCAGTTGGGCTTGCAATGCTCTGATTTCAGTTAGTAGCGAAATAAGCGGATAATCTTTTTCTTGAATAGCTGCAAAATCTTTTTCTAATGTATTAATATAATCTATACCAGAAATGATCGATGTGTGTTCACTATGCAAATCAATATTATCACCCTCAGCTACTGCTCTTGGCAATGTAGGGATATGGTCTGCTGTTAACTTCTCCATTTCTTTATGTAGACGCAAATTTAATGCACTCAATTGATAAGCATGCGTAGCTGGCATTTCTACAAAAAATAGCTGATCTTGCTGCTGCATAATTACGTATCGCATTTGGCTCATTACTTCTTGCACTCCTTTTTGATAGGTTCATGTGAAAAAATGTCGATTTAAAGTATCATCTATTTGACAGTGTATCGTATTAGATGTATATAATTCAAGTATAATAACGGATGATCTTCAAGGGAGGGATAAGCGAAAAGTGACAGATGAGCAATTACAACAATGGGTAGAGCAAATATCATTACAGTATTTTAAACGGCCATTTTTACATAAAGCAACCTTCAACGCTCGTTTGAAAGCGACTGGAGGACGTTATTTTACAAAGACACATCACATCGAGATTAGCCCGCATCAATTAGAAACATTCGGCAAAGACGAAACCGAGAAAATTATAAAACATGAATTATGCCATTATCATCTTCATTTACTAGGGCTAGGCTACAAACATCGAGATGCTGCGTTCAAACAGTTGCTGCAACATGTAGGAGGTGCTAGATACTGTCAGACGTTGCCCGATCGTGAGCAGCGCAAACCGGAACCGTATCGTTATAAACTGCAATGTGAAGCTTGTCAGCTCGTTTATATGAGAAAACGAAAAGTCGATCCCAAAAAATATGTATGTGGCAAGTGTCGAGGGAAATTACGTTTATACGAGATTACTTAAAAATTAACGAGTATAGCTTCAAGAGGAAATTATCCTAAAATAGGAAGAGAAGTGGCGTAGTATACGTATTTGCTTATTTATTGCGTATCCCCGTTGCTCAGTAGGCGTGGGCAAATAGAAAGGGATATCGTATCCCCGTTGCTCAGTAGGGCGTGGGCAAATAGAAAGGGATATCGTATCCCCGTTGCTCAGTAGGGCGTGGGCAAATAAAAAGGGATATCGTATCCCCATCGCTCAGTGGGAGTGCTGAGGGTAGGAGTAGGAGTTGTCGATCTTAGTTTGAGATATGCACTGTGATATGGAAATTAATGATCAAATCCTTGACAAATGTTACCGAACATGATATATTAATAATTGTCGATTTTAATATTCCCTGATAGCTCAGTTGGTAGAGCACTCGACTGTTAATCGAGTTGTCACAGGTTCGAGTCCTGTTCGGGGAGCCAATGTGGGGAGATACCCAAGTGGCTCAAGGGGACCCTCTGCTAAGGGGTTAGGCTGAGTGATCGGTGCGAGGGTTCGAATCCCTCTCTCTCCGCCACACATTGACATGGATACCCGCAAATCGTTTATGCTATAGACGAGTTTGCGGGTTTTTTGTGTTTTGCACAGTAGGTTAATATTAGTTGTTTATAGATTTTATTGTTATTTAGTTATAATGAAATATAGCTGTAGTTGTAGCATTATCTTTAGCTACTAGTCGCACCCAGTGAGCAGAATAGCCTTGTGGGAATAGATGTTCGACGGTAGTACTTGCTCGAACATCTATCGTTGTGTAGTGAACCCATGTACCATTTGCCAAGAAATCTACTTCCACGTCAAATGTAATTTTTCGTTGCTCTGTATGACTTAAAGCCAATTTTTTGTGTAAATATCCAGCCATTAAGTAGGGATCAGAAGGTTCGTTTGCTAGCACAGTACTGTTACACCAAGGTCCGCCCCAACCTCGAGGTGCTCCCATTTTGCGTCAGTCGTCTACATTTCCAAACCATAACCCGACATCGTGATTATAACAAACGTGTTCAGAAATAGTGGAGTCGATACTAACTGCATTATTGTCTAATTCCTTTTCTGTCATTAAACCAGATAATACAAGCATTCCTCTCCAGGAACAGAAATCATAAATATGTTTTTCATGTGTGCAAATGGGTTGGATTTTTTGAACTCCTCCTGATCTATCCACCGGTAACTCGTAGAATGATCCATGAATATTTAGTAACTTCCGTTCGGTAACGACTTCGCGGATTGCCCGTGCTTGCTGCACGGAGTTATTGTTTTTGGTAGCAGCGCTTTTTGGTAAACGATATTGTTGACCGTCTGAAGCTCGAATGATCACAGAAGCAGCGTCTACTTTACAATCGGTAGTAATGCTATATTTGTCCACAAACTCTGAACATAATGAATCGTCCTTTACTTCTTTTATTTGTAGCTGTTCATTCCATTTATATAACGTTTGTTGTGTTGCTTTACCTACATCATCTCGTGCTTGACGAACCATATATAATGGCAAATCCATATCATCTGCATTAATTAACAATCCATCTGTCCGCTCTACTGTGCTGCCAATAGAGGCAAGAGCAGTGAACATTGCTGGTTGCTCCTTATTTCCTGTAGCAGGGCTATAGTGGTAGTGAGCAGTTACTTTAGATGATGCTTGTTGCACCTGTAATCTGATCCATTCTGCTTGCAGCTGTTGGGGAAAAATAACGTACTGATAACTATGAGCTGGTACGGTAATCGTTTGATAAGTCGTCCAGTTTCCATATCCTTGTTGATCTAATTCAATCGCAAAGGTTACTTTCTCATCTTGTTGATGGGAGAGATGCAACGTACGTTGTTCATAGCCAGCAAACAAATAGGGTTCCGAATACTGCCCAGCAGTCACATCTTCATTTGCCCACACACCGCCAAAACCAGTTGGATTGCCGAAATCCTTCAGTTTATCAACAGATGTAAATAATAAGTTGGACTGACACCGCCCAGTAAGTGGGTTTTCTTGTACAGAAGCATCATTACAACCCAGCACGAGCTGTTCATTCCACTTGGCAAAGTCAACGATCATTTTATGGTGAACGGAAATAGGTCGAATCCCGCTACTGTTTGCTTCAGAAAAGGTTGGTGGAAACCAAAAGAGCGTACCAAACATATCCATTAACCAATCTGTTTCGCCAATATCACGAATTCTCGGCCATTCTGTAAACCAACCATCATCGGCACTATGTGTATAACTCCCCATCGGTAAACGATATCGTTGCCTTGACTTATTTTCACAAACGTTTAATAAAACTGATTTTTCATCCCAGCCAAGTGCCCATATTGGAGCTTCATCGGTAGGTGAACCGTATATTCCACCTGGTCCAGTAATTTCGGTATATTTGTTCTGATCGACAATAGTCCAATTTTCTCGTTTTCCAGCGTCTCCCTCGCCTGTCCATTCCGCCAGTACGCCACCTAAACCATTGTTTGACACAACTAATCTGCCTTGCCCAGAATAAGCACCTTTGCCATGTACACCCGGTAATAGATACATCATAGGATTCATATGATTGGGATCTCGATATAGCGTAGTGACTTGCAGCGAATGGACATCAACTTCATATAAACCTGACTCCATCGTATAAAAAACAACTTTGTTCTGTGGATCAGTCAAATGTTTGGTAACGGCTGTAAGACGACCTTCCATTTTTGCTGGTGATATTACTCGTACGGAGCCAAACTTATCGATAAAATAAGGTTCAATAATTAACTGTTCTGATTCAAGATGAATCATTCTATTCGCATGTGTTCCTTCCACACTAAGTGGATGTGTTTCTACATTCAAATGGGCATCTAGCGCAAATAATTTGTCTTTACTGCCATAAGGCTTGTGGGCGGGGTAAGTGATGTACCATAATTTGTTGGCCCAAGGAACGATTGCTCCTAGTCCGGATTCCCATTCTGGATCGTCTATTGTTCCATTCCAAGCTGGGGATAAATTCCGCTAAAATGTAATAAATCATTATTTTCCTTCCTGATAGGCTTTTGACTGGTTGTTTCCGATTGAGTGTTCATATTATATCTCTCCTTTTCTTACTCGAGTAAGTTTAAATAACAATATAAACGGGAACGGATTAGTTGTCAACAGTTATTTACTCGAGTAAGTATTGGGTTGTTATTTGGCAAGAATGTTGTTAAGATAAAAGATAGTTAAGTCCATATTTGATAATGATAGTACGTAGATTTGGCAGGGGGTATACTATTGGCAACACGTAAAGAAGTGGCGGATAAAGCGGGTGTTTCAGTTGCTACTGTTTCCTATGTGATGAATAATAAACAAGGCGTTAGCGAAGAAACTCGGGCACGAGTATGGCAAGCTATTACGGAATTGGAGTACAAACCTAGCTACGCAGCTAGAAGTTTGAAAATACAAAAATCTAACAATTTAGCCGTATTTATCAATTACTTAGGGGACCCCTTTGAAGCTGGTTTATTGAACCATTTGGAAGAAAGAGCTCGCGAAGCAGGATATTTTCTTAACTTTCAAACGTTTTCGTCTGAAACAGAAATCGAATTTCGTCATCAATTTGCTGGGAGAGTAGATGGATTACTTTTGATAGGGCAAACTTTACAAGCGGAGACGCTGCAAACTTTACGTGCTAACAACTTACCAATTGTTTCGATTACACAGGCAGCTTCCGACCATTCCTTTGACGCTATTGCAGATATTGATTGGGAGATGGCGATGTATCAATTATTAACTCATTTGTACGAACAAGGGCATCGCCGTATTGCTTTTATGGAAAATGAACACTACAATCATCCCCATCACTATCGCAAAATTGCCTTTGTGAAAGCGATGGAGCGGTTGCAACTTACATTTAACGAGCAGTACTTTTTGCAAGGAGGTGGTCGATTAGAGCAGGCACAACAACAGATGTACAGCTACCTACGAGCTAGTTCGTCCGAGAAGTTTACCGCATTTGTAGCGGCATCAGATCTAATGGCAATTGGCATGCTTACTGCCTGTCGACAATTACAAATTGCAGTACCAGAAGAGCTAGCTATTTGTGGATGCGAAAACATTCTAATGACTACGCAAACGGAACCAGAAATAACGACTATTCACTATCCTCGGAAAGAAGTAGCTTATGCAGCTGTCGATTTAATTAGCAAATTATTGCAACAGCAGTCTGCTCCATCCTATAAAATATCTACTGAGCTAGTATTGCGCAAATCTACGATTCAGCAAGTGAGTTTAGTATAGGGAAACTAATTTAAAAAAAGACTTGCATGTTTTAATAGAACTCGATATAATATACCTTGTCGTCAAAAAGATTTCGGTAGTGTTGGCGGTCATCGTATACTTATAATAAGGGTATATATCGATGTATGTCAGGCCCGTTGGTCAAGGGGTTAAGACACCTCCCTTTCACGGAGGTAACAGGGGTTCGAATCCCCTACGGGTCACCATTTACTTATTTTTGGAGCAGCTCTTGTGGAGTGTGTTTCGATCATGAGAGCCATTAGCTCAGTTGGTAGAGCACCTGACTTTTAATCAGGGAGTCGAAGGTTCGAGTCCTTCATGGCTCACCAGTTTTTTATAGGTGTAACTATAATAGAAGTTAACAGAAGCTGAATTTTACGATAGGGTAATTCGGCTTAATATTGTACCTATCAGTTGTAAAATTTTAATTTGCGGTCGTGGTGGAATGGCAGACACGCTAGCTTGAGGGGCTAGTGGGCGAAAGCCCGTGGAGGTTCGAGTCCTCTCGACCGCACCATATAGAAAATCGTTAGAACCCTTGATACATAAGGGTTTTTGTTGTTATATAACAGTGTGTTTGGAAATAGTATAACAGATGCGGTTTTGATGATTGATGTAAAATTGATGTAAAAAAATAAATGATTACATAGAATTCAGCGATATTATACATAAAAATATAGAAACGGCTAAGGTGAGACGTGCAGCTCCTTAACCGTTTTTTTTATGCTTATTTTCACTCATATGGATAACAGATCATCAAACTTATTAGCTGCCGCTTCATCAGCTGTCTTGAGCGTGTGGGCATAGATGTTAAGTGTGGTAGTAATGTCGGCATGTCCTAAACGATCAGAAATCACTTTGGCATGTACACCGCTATTGAGTAGCAATGTAGCTGATGTATGACGAAGATCATGGAAGCGGATATAGCGAAGATTATGTTTCTTGGTGAAGGTTGTCCAGAAGCTATTAACACTGTAGGGGCTCATAGGCTTACCTTCTATAGCAGTGAACACAAAATGCCTGTCTGGTATGGCAACACTAAATCAAACAATTTTTTTAGGGGCTTGTAATCGATACTGTACAGGTGTAAGATAGTCCAATGTTCCATGAATACGATGATTATTAAACCAATGGACATAGTCGGATAATTCTATTTGTAATTGCTTAAGAGTATGAAAAGTAATGTGATAAATAAATTCTGTTTTCATACACTTAA
>NZ_JBHUMH010000048.1:0-44505 GCF_042684845.1 Paenibacillus yanchengensis
ATATTGAGTCATGATGAATCCCTCCATTGAATGTCGTCTCGACAACTTCATTCTAAAGGAAATAATTCATCATGGCTCTTCTTATTTTCTTCCAGATGCATTTTACACAATTATATGGACTTTACTATGCTTAACCTATTATCGGGGTCATTTTATATGATTTTTCTTATAAAACTGACCTATCTCCATACTTATTTGGATATTTGTACGTATTATCGTATAAAATCCTATTATATTCTCCTAATACAATTTTCACAGTAAATGTTAAGACCTCACGCGATAAAAGTTACGTCCGAACGACCCAGGGTCAGTTGCTACAACACTTAAATAACGTCACATTCTCTGGTGTGTAAATTCTTGCAGGGGGGATAGCAATTTTCAACGAAAATGACCAAAATGGAAGGAAATTAAGCATACGTTGTATCATTCCCTATATTATTTTGATAACTCTTCTATTGACGGCTTGCACATCTAAAGTAGACAATCAACAAGAAGGTGAAGCAGCTGAAGGGTATGAAAAGCAAGCATCTCGTTGGGGCGAACTTTTCTCTAACGCGGGAAAGACTGATCAAGTACAAATGAAAAAATACAATCTTGACGATTCGATCATTATCCCCAAACTTGCTGAACTAACAGGATTGTCTGAACGGACAAACGTTATTTTTCAAAGCCTACGAGATAATAATCTTTTATATTATAGACCTGGTGATGCGATTACGTTTAAACCGTGGAATGACACTACGAAAAATATTCAAATTCGTTATCGTTTAGTTGCAATAAATGAACAATTTACGGAGATGAAAGTGGTTATTGACGATAGTACCTCTACTGATCCCTATACTGTAGAGCTACCTAATCAGAAGGACAGCCTCTACTTACTTAGCTTAGAAGCACTGAATGAACAAAAGCAAGTGATAGACACTGCTATATATGTAGTTGAAGTAACACCGCAAAAAGTGAATGCTGCATTGACGCTTGATCAAGCGAAGTTCGATTCTGCGCAAGACATAGCTGCTACCATAGAATTAAAAAATTACGGACCAGATATTATCTATTACGGTGACGACTATTTCATTGAACAATTTGAAAATGAGCAGTGGTACTCATTAAACTTTAAGGAAGATTGGGGTTTTACGTCGCAATTAAATCGTAGTCAGCCGGGAGAAACGTTCCAGCAACCACTTTACATACCATCGCAACTAACAGCAGGTAAATATCGAATAGTCAAAATAATCCAAACATTAGACAGCTCGACCAATTTAGAAGCGTTTGAAACTGTTCCATTGGCAATAGAATTTCAAGTAAAAGATTGAAAGGTTGATCGCTGGAGAGGTTGAACGTTTATAAGCGTATCCCTCTTGCTCAGTTAACAACAAAATGTAGTATTCGTTGCTACTGAGCGAGGGGGATACGCCTGCAAAGAAACAATTACATCCTAGTTCTATTGCAGTAAAACAGCGATAAACAGTACAATCACTCGTGCCATACTAATGATAATGAAATTTTTTACGGCAAGATGAAATGTTCCTCCTTTAGATGGAGCAGCTACAAACGTATTAATATTTTTGTGGACTGGAATAACGGTAATGATAATAGCAAGCGCTAGCCACCATGGAACGCCCAAATAAATTAAGATAGGTATGTCTAAGTATGAAGCATAGTATAAGTAGCGAAATAAGTAGAGCGCATTGGATTTTCCAATATAGTGTGGAAGTGTATAGCGCTTGTTTACGATATCTTCGTCAATATCAGAGATGTTATTTGCTAGCATAATGTTGGCAATTCCCAAAATAGTCGGTATAGAGATAAGTAAAATAAGCAATATTTCGACTATATTGATGTTAATCGATAATTGACTACCTAACAGAGTAATCGTTGCTAATTGCCCGCCATCACTATGAATATAAGCAGCAACAAAAGTGATAACAAACCCCATAAATAACCCCGAAAACAATTCACCCAATGGCATACGAGAAATCGGTATAGGACCAAATGAATACAATATTCCAACGCCAAAAGATAAAAAACCGAGGACAAGTACAACTAAATTTGTTTGTGATACAAGCACTAGACCAGCAAAAACGGAGCTTAAAAACATGATTAGTATAAGAATAAATACAAAGATGGGATTCATCTTATATTTAACAATAGCATTATGTTCTTCATAACCGTAGCCATGTCGTTTTTTTGCTTTGACATAATCGAATAAATTGTTAATCGCTGTCGTTGTCATATCGAAAAAAAGTAAAGAAACGAGCATTAATAAAAATAGAGGCGTACTAAAGGTATCGAAGTAATACCAAGCGTACAAGGAACCGAGCAAGAAGGGAATCATGCTGGCTACTTTCGTGGGAAGTTCTACAAGCTTAAAAAATTTTGTTATGATGTGCATCAAAGATCATCCTTTCTGATTTCAGTATAAACGGTTTCCGAATGGCATTGCGTGATGTTTGTCACTAGGAAATCGGTGAGTAAGAAAGGATGTAGCTTACATAAGGAAATAGAAGCAACAATTTTCCATTACTGTTTACTAAAGACGATGTTCAAGCTAATCAATGTTAAGATAGTTCCTTCTGCAAGAGGAAGTTTGCTAGCAATCGTTTTGTTTTTTCGTAAGTAGTTACCAATTTTTGCAGCGAAAATACTGATTAAACTAAAAATAAAAAATGCTTGGATTAGGAACACTAACCCTAGACCGATCATTTGAAGTGGAACTGACGATTGATTGTTAACAAACTGTGGTAGTAAGGCTAGGAAAAATAAGGATACCTTTGGGTTAAGCACGTTCATAATGACACCTTTTTTGTAGAGCGCGCGATACGTTTCGGCTGGTTTCCCATCGATCGTCGGATTAGAAGTATGGCTGCGAAATGCTTTAAAGGCAAGATAGAGTAAATAGATAGCTCCCGCATATTTCACCACATGAAAGATGAAGGCAGATTGATAAACGATGGCTGAAATACCAGCGGCAGCCGCTGTAATATGAACGAGCAGCCCTGTACATAAGCCAAGTGTAGTGGCAAAGCCAGCTTGTTTGTTTTGCGATATACTTTGAGCAAGGACGAACATGTTATCTGGTCCAGGCATAATCGTTAATAACATAGCTGTACCAAGAAAAGAAAAGATTGCTAAAAAGTCCATGAAATAAATTCCTCCGTAAAAGTTAACGTGGTTAAAATAATATAAATAATATCAGTTAATTGTTTGTATTATAGCATGGTCATGCTAAAAATCACGAAAATAGTTTTGTGACAAACATGACTTCACCCTTAATATAAGGTAAGATAGGAGTGAAGTGAAAGGGCGGGATGTTAATGCAGGACAATACAACCATCTTAACTAAAGAAGGCTTGGAAAAAATTCAACAAGAATTAGAGCATTTAAAAGGCCCTCGTAGAAAAGAACTAGCACAACGATTGAAAGTGGCAATCGGGTACGGTGATCTGAAAGAAAATAGTGAATATCATTCTGCCAAAGAAGATCAGGCATTTATGGAAACACGAATTTTAACGTTAGAACGTATGCTACGCACAGTTCAAGTCGTCGATCAAGCAGCTACTGGAAAAGTAGGTATCGGTTCAACGGTAGTTTTGCACGATTTGGAATTTGACGAGGAACTGGAATACCGTTTGGTAGGTCCGGCTGAAGCAGATGTTATTAACCATATGATCTCGTACGAGAGCCCGCTAGGCAAGCAACTGTTTGGTAAACAAGCAGGTGTTTTGATTAAAGTTGATGCTCCTGCTGGAATTATTCAGTATAAGCTATTGGAAGTGAAGTAAGAATAAAGCTCTTTTGCAATAGCAGGAAGAAATATAATTCCTCATTGTAAGAGAGCTTCTTTTTTGAAAATTGCAAGTACCAATTCATAAGTTGATAGTAATTTGATAAAAAAAGATGAATGGCCACGGTTTCAATCTGCTATCATTCAATAGTATAATGTAAAAGATACTTCGATAAATAGGTGATGGTATGTTTCATATTCTAAGTAAAAGTTTGCGTGATTTTCGCAATTCATATAAACGGTTGTTAGCATTTGAATATTTATTTATGTTACTAACTAGCGTTATTATTATTCCAGTAATTACTTTTATATTTAACCGTATATTAATGGTGGTCGGATCTGGATCACTACTTAATGGGGAAGTGTACCGTATTGGTATGAGTATAGAAGGAGTTAGTGGTCTAATTATTATCGGGTTAGTTGCTTCGTTCGCTCTATTTATTGAGTTGTGCGTTCTTGTTATTATGATTCAACAAAATTATTTTCAGAAAAAAATTACAATGGCAGATGCGTTAATAACGACGCTACGCAAAACACCTCGTTTGCTCGGATTCGGTTTTGTGCAGTTATTGTTTTTCTTATTGATTTTCATTCCATTCATTGATTCGCCTTTGTCAGAATCCTTTTATAATTTGTTTAACACCACCATTTTTTTTCAAAATAAAGTGTTGAACACCTCTTTTTTAATGACGTTAATTTATTCTATTATTGTAATAGTAGTGGTTTATGTCGTTTTACGATGGATATTTGTGCTTCATTTTATTATGTTGGAAGGACAGTCGATTACAGAAGCGATTCGTAGCAGTCAAAAATTAACAAGCGGAAAACGTTGGCGAATATTAAGTGTTCTCTTATTATTTAACGCCGTTGTACTTGGTTCAGGGATACTGATATTAACGGCTCTTTCCTATTTGCCAGTATGGCTCGATCTCGATTTACTCAAAGCGTTTTCTAGTCACTATTCATTGACTATTTCAACGATACTTGCTTATATGATGGCGTTGCTGGTAATGCCGATTAATTTGATATTTCTAACAAGATTATATTATTACTTTAATTATGGGGAAGGAAATAGACCGCAAGATCGTGCGCATGTTTATTATAGTAAGCTTGGCAAATGGGAAAATAAACTTATCAATCGTTTGAAATTGCTGGCTCGTCCTAAATTAGTTATTGCTGTAGTAGCGGTGATCTATGTTGGTATTACTATATTCGTCGGGCTTAGAGCGAGCGAAGGATTAGTTTATGCAAAATGGAATGTGGTTATATCGGCTCATCGCGGTGATACATTAGAGGCGCCCGAAAATTCATTACGTTCGATTACAGCTGCTATAGAAAAGGGATATCAATCGGTTGAAATAGATGTTCAATTAACAGAGGATGGTGTAGCCGTTTTGCATCATGATCAGACGTTAAAACGTCTGGCGAAAGAAACGCATGCGATATCTGCTCTCTCTTATGCAGAGTTAGGTGGATATTCTATCGGCAAAGATAGTAGTGGTGAAGTCGTCTATATCGCTTCGTTATATGAAGCATTGGCAGCGGCAAAAGGCAAAGTAAAGCTGCTTATCGATCTCAAGCCGTATGGCCCAGCTACACAATTAGTTGAAGAAGTTGTAAGACAAGTGAAGTCGTTTGAAATGGAAGAAGAAGTATATGTGCAAGCATTTGATAAAGAAGCTTTACGCTATATGCGGACATTGGAGCCTACGATCAAAATTGGGCAAGTGTTATACGTTGCACTTGGTAACTTGACGGCACTAGATGTTGATTTCTATACAATCGAACAAATTATGCTCACAGATAAGTTAGTCGAAACGGCTCATGCAGCTGGACGAGAAGTATGGGTGTGGACGGTGAATCATCCGAAAAATATGAAGGAAGTATTGAAGTACCGGATCGACGGTTTAATTACCGATTACCCCAGTATTGCGCAGTCAATGGTAGAATTAAATTTATAGAGGAGTGTTGATATGTCTTACGTGGCAAATGCACAGCGGTATGAGTCAATGAACTATCGAAGAAGTGGAAAATCAGGATTAAAACTCCCTTTAATTTCACTTGGGTTATGGCATAATTTTGGAGATGTTGATTCTTTAGCAAATGCTAGAGAGATGGTTAGAACGGCGTTTGATTTGGGCATTACTCATTTTGATTTAGCTAATAATTATGGACCATCTGCTGGTTCGGCTGAAGAAACGTTTGGTGAAATTTTAGCAAAAGATATGCGTCCATATCGAGATGAACTTGTCATCTCAACCAAAGCAGGCTATTACATGTGGCCTGGTCCTTATGGTGAATGGGGCTCTCGTAAAACGATGCTAGCAAGTTTGGATCAAAGTTTACAACGGATGAAATTGGATTACGTTGATATCTTTTATTCGCATCGTCCCGATCCTCATACACCGTTAGAGGAAACGATGATGGCACTTGATCATGCCGTTCGCCAAGGAAAGGCGCTTTATGTAGCTATTTCGAATTACAATGTAGAAGATACGAAGCGGGCAATGGATATTTTAAAACAGCTTGGCACGCCGTTACTTATTCATCAAACGCCGTATTCTATGTTTAATCGTCAAGTTGAGGATGGATTACTAGCACAGCTTGATGATGGTGGAGCAGGATTTATTGCTTACAGTCCACTTGCACAAGGATTATTAACAAATCGATACCTTCATGGTGTACCAGCTGATTCGCGAGCAGCGAGTGAACATAGCCCATTTTTGCATACGAAAGATATTACGGAACAGAAGTTAGCGCAAATAAAACAATTGCAACAAATAGCGGAAGAACGAGGACAATCGTTAGCCCAATTAGCATTAAGTTGGGTATTACATGATGAACGTGTTACTTCTGTCATTATTGGTGCAAGTAAAGCGAGTCAAATAGCGGAAAATTGTCAGGTTGTTGATCAAGTGTCATTTACGGAAGAACACCTTACACGAATTGAAGCGATTTTAAGTAATGATAAATAATAAAAAATGATAATGCCATGTGAAATTACTGCTAGGGAGGAGAGGTTTCGATGTCTCATTCGCTATTTCGTATAACAGAAACAAGTTTTCATGAAGTACGTGCCTTTACGATGGAAAGTAACAAAGTAAAGCTAGTGATGCTACCGGACCAAGGGGCGAGTATTGTATCTCTGCAATATAAACCAACAGCAAAAGAATGGTTAGTCCAATCTCCTCATCAGGCAGTCGTTCGGCAGACAAATTACGGTGACGATTTTTCAGAAGCAGTGATGCATGGCTACGATGAATGCTTTCCAACAATTAACGTTTGTAATTACCCGGTCGAGGGGAAATATGAAGGTGCGTTGTTGCCCGATCATGGGGAAGTATGGTCGATTCCATGGGCTGCTTCCGTTGTCAATAACAAACTAGTCACTACAGTTGCTGGACAAGCTTTACCGTATTCACTTGAGCGTGAGATAGCATTTGTAACGGATAGTTGTTTACGTTTCAACTACACAGTAACTAGTAAAGCGGAAGAAGAACTCGCATTATTTTGGTGCGCACATCCGTTATTTACCGCGACCGATTATACACGTATTCACATTCCGAAAGATGCTGCAGATATGTTATGTGTCGTGGGTGGCAAGCGATATAACGCTAATCAAACGTATACATTTACAAATGATAACTTGGATAAACGAGGGATTGCGATTAATCAAGTAGCACCTGTGACTACGGAGGATTCTCGGAAGTTTTATATTGATCAGCCATATGAGGATGGACAAGCTGCTTTAGTCGAAGAAAATACGGGAGAGTACTTGCAAATGAATTGGGATAGCAAGCAGCTACCTTACTTTGGGCTATGGATTAATGAAGGGCATTATAACAAGCAACGAATGGTTGCCCTCGAGCCATGCAACGGTTATTATGATAACTTAGCACTAGCCTATGAACGTGAGCAAACGTTACTACTTCCAGCGGGAAGAGCAGCAACGTGGTCATATACGATAGAGTTTGGTGAACAGAAGTAAAATAGATAGTAGTCCACCTATCGTTTCTAGAAAAGTAGCGAGGCGGTTTCCTGTCGCTTTCGAGCCTGTTGCCTTCATGTTACTATCCTTTTTGTTGTGTTTGCTTTATTTATTTATTGCTTGCTACAACCTTCCAAAAGCCAAATTTATACGTTTTTTCGTATGAAACCTTACATTACAACCCACTTCTCAAGTCTTTTATACGTTTTTTCCTACAAAACCTACGTTACTAGCTACTTCTCAAGTCTTTTATACGTTTTTTCCTACAAAGCCCTACGTTACTAGCTACTTCTCAAGTCTTTTATACGTTTTTTCCTACAAAGCCTACGTTGCTACCCACTTCACATGTCTGTTTATACGTTTTTTCCTACAAAGCTTAAATCACTAGAATGAAATGCAATGCTCATCGAGATAAAAAACTGCATAGGCAGTTTAGCCGCGAAATTCGGTTGGGCTAAGCCCGGTCGCATTTTTGAAAACTCGGGAAAAGTATTGTTGTTCAGGATAGCCAACTACTTCTGCAATATGTTTAATGTCTAGTTCAGGTTGTTCAATCATTAGTTGTTTGGCATGTTCTACACGTAATGTTGTTAAATATTTCATTGGTGGTTCGCCGCTGTATCGTTTGAACACACGAATAATGTAGGAGGAGTTAAAGTTAAAATGATCGGCTATCATTGAGACTGTTATTGGTTTGCTCATATTTGTTTGAATGAACTGAGCGATTTGTTGATAAAGCTGCTCGGAAGTATCTGTCGATTTTTTGCGTGTTTGCAACAAGGGACTGATGTGACTGAGAAAGATTTGTATAGTGTCAGTTGCTAGCTGTTCGGGTTCTGTTGCGGCAGCGATGGTCTCGATTATTTCAGCAGCAAGTAGTTGACTTGCCATGGAAGTATCAGCTTCTAAGGAAGCAAGTAGTTGTTGAGCGAGCCGTTGAATGACCATTTCCAAATGACGCTGTGTTATAGGTTCACTCATCATTGGGAGTAGTAATTGTCGCAATTGCTGTTGCCATTGTACTAGTTGTTGTTCTTTCATCAGTAGCTTTAGTGCGTTTATTTGTACCTGTTCTATTGCTATATCTTTCGGCGCAGGTTGCTGTTCTATTCTATCATCTGTAACAAACAACAAAGAGGAAGTGCAGCATAAACTTGAACGCTCTAACGCATGCCGAATAGTACGGGCATTGTCTCTTAGTAGCTGGATCGTTGTCGGGGTAATCGTAGTACTTACTGTTACAGACATAGACTGTAATAAATAGTTTGTAATCGTTGTTTGGATATGCGCTGAAAAAGCTGCGATTTGGGCTTTATGTTCAACTTTATATTCAATTTTATCTTCATTAGACGCCTCAGCGGATTTTGGAGCATAGCGAATAATAAGAAATCGTTGATTGTACGATATATCTTCTGTCATCCACCATCGCGATAGTGGTAAATTACTATTATGAAGTAGCTTGTCCCAGTCGATCATCGCCCATAGTCGGTGGAAATAGTCCATATCGAGCAGATCGGGAGCGTATGTGTATAAATTACCAAGTGTAATAGAGATGAGCTGGAGAGGTGCTTTCCAGGAGGAATCCACAGTGGATAATGGCTTGCCCCGAAATTTCCCCCCTTGTAAAGCTTCTTCGACCATCCGCTGTTCGTCCGCAAGTAATCGTTTGTTCAATCGTTGTGTGATGTCAGTAACAATCGCTTCTAGCTGTTCCATTTTGATTGGTTTCAAAAGATAGTCGGACACACCAATTCGAATTGCTTGCTGCGCATAGCTAAAATCATTGTAGCCACTAATAATAACTACTTCCAAGTGCGGACATATTTGTTTTGCTAATGCAGCAAGGGATAGCCCATCCATTTCGGGCATTTGAATATCTGTAAATAGTATGTCTGGTTCATACTGTTTAATTAGTGCAAGAGCATCACTTCCGTCATGAGCCGTACCAACGATTTGAAATTGTGTTGTAGCTTGCGATATTTTCTGAACAATATGGTCTAATATAAGCGGCTCATCTTCAGCAATGACGACATGATACATCGGTTTATTCTCCATAATGATCGCTAATCCTCCTTCCGTTGTTTGGATGCATGCTGTATAGTTTTCCACCGCCGATTGTAACGCTAGCTCCCCCATTTTCCCCATTTTTAAACGTCAAGAGAAGTTGGTTTCCATAAATTAATTTTAGACGATAGTAGATGTTGCTTAATCCGATTTGTTCTGACATGTTTGCTGGTTGCAGTGGTTCCGTTACTTTAGAAGTAAGCTGTGTTAGTTGTTGCAGCGTCTCCTCGCTAAATCCAGCACCATTATCGCTAATGGTCAATTGCCAGTCGGTAACTGTAACGGTACCTGTAATTATAATGTGCCAAGGTGGTTTTTGCTTAAAACCGTGCTTAAAGCAATTTTCTACAATCGGCTGAATAATTAAACGTGGCACTTCTAACTGCTGCAAGTTTTCTGGTACAGCTATTTCATAATAAAATTGTGTCGTATAGCGTACTTTCATGAGTTGTAAATACTGCTCAGTATAAGCCAATTCTTGTTGAATAGAGACGGGATTGGCATTGTCTACGGCGATATAACGCAACATATCAGACAAGTTATAACACATCGCTACGATGTCTTGTTGATCATTGTTTTCTGCTTTAATGCTAATGGTCGCTAACGTATTGTACAAAAAGTGAGGATTCATCTGCGCTTGTAAGGCGAATAAACGCGCTTGATATTGATGAGATTTCGCAGCAACCACTTCTTCTAACGAAATTTTTAACCGTTCACACATTTCAATAAATGCTTGGTTTAATTCTTCTAATTCATTGAGCGATATTTCGGTGTTCATTTTTGGTTCTAACGTTTCTAAACTGAGTGTTTTAATTGATTTACGCATCCGCTTCAATGGCAAGGCTAACCCTTTGGCTACAAAAAAGGAAACGATTAACGTGACTAATAAAATAAGCACTCCAAAGAAAAGCAACTGATTTCGGAAAGTGCTTACTGGAGCTAATAAATCCGCTTCCGATTGCACAAGTGCAACTGTCCAGCCTGTAAATGGTGAACGGGTAAAAGAAACGCTATCTGTATTTGTAGATAAAGGGGTAGTCATTGTAAACGTATGTTGTGTTTGTGTTTGCAGTGCCAATTGTTCCCAATAAAGAGCAGCTTGTTCATGTAACTGTTCTTCCTTTCCTTTCCATTGTTGCTGAACAGTCGGATGTGGATAAATAAGCGAACCTTGCTCGTTAAATATATAGGCATGAATAGGTGCACTTGTTTGATCGTTGTGCGGATTAATAGAGCGAACAATAATATCGGCAATCGTATCGTATTTCTCCTGCACTTCTACAATGCTATCCATTTTGGCACCGAAAACTTCTGAGAAAGCGCGAGATAATGATAGAATAAGTGGAGTTTTATCATCTATTGGTTGTGAATCATCTAATCGAGGTGTCGATATCGTTCTCCGACCATCATTAACGAGCACTGGTTTTGTCCATTGCTTGGCAGCGATGAATGCGGGACTCGTATCATATACATCATACTCTTTGCCAAATTTCACAAAATGACCATTTAATCCGAAAATATTGAGTTGATAAAATTGAAAGGGAGTACCGGTAATCGAAAATAGCATACTGGTTATATCCCATTTATTATGGAGGAAAGTAACTTCCTTTTCGTTGCTTTGTGAATAAAATAGTTGCTTTACTGGTTCAGCGCTAATGACGCGTTCCGCGATAGAGTCCATATATCGAAACTGAGCATCTAATTTATCAGATAGGTTCAGCGCCAATCGACTGCTGGAATCTGCCGCTTGTTTTGTTAATAATTGCGCTGTAGAAATGTAATAGATGACCCCAAGGATAACCATAATAATAAGAATGAGCAAAGAATAATTAACAAATAGTTTCGATTGAATACTTTTGAATTTAATCATTGTTTTCTCCGCCTTATCATTTAGTATGGTTGATTATAGCATAATAAAAGCCAGAAACAAGTTGAAAATGAAAACTGCAACAAGTCAGTATAATCCACATCTTGAAGTCAGTAAATGATATTCATCTAATCAGTGAAAGGGGTTACAATGAAAACGAAGCGATCAAGACTAACTCGTATATAGAAAAGGGAGGAATAACAATGGTAATGAAAAGAAAAACGTTGCTGTCTATTTTTATACTGTTACTCGCTGTATCCGTTGTATTAGCTGGATGTGGATCGGGCAACAATGGTGGCAATAATGGCGGGAAGAATAATACAGGAAATAATAGTGCTACAACAGAACCAACTGCTCCTGCCGAAACGGATAAGCCAGAAAAAGTGAAAGATGTAAAGCTAGTATTCGTATCTTCACAAAACTGGATGAACAAAGGTTCCAAAGTAGATTCAGAACTAATTGAAGCTTTTACAGAAAAAACGGGAATTAAAGTTGATTTACAAATTGTACCGGATGATCAATATACGAACGTATTGAAAACGAAAATGACTTCTGGTGAAGTGCCCGATATATTTATGGTTGGTGCTGGGTCAGGCGCACAAAAATATTTGCCAGAAAAGTACTTTGCAGATTTATCAGATGAAGCTTGGGTAGATCGATACCAAGAATATGCGAAGATGGGTACTACAATCAATGATAAAATCAGTGGTTTTATGACTTGGAACGTTGATGGTTGGGGAGTATTGTACAACAAAGCATTGTTTGATAAACATCAGTTGTCTATTCCAAAAACAAAAGAAGATTTGATGCAAGTCATTGATACGCTCAAAGAAAACGGAGTAAAACGACCATTTTATATGGTAGGGAAAGATGCTTGGTATTGGGCGGTTTGGTTTTCACAATACGGTCCGAAAGCAGCAGCAACTCACCCGGGCTTATATGACAAATTGAATAGCAATGAAATGAAATTTGCAGATGTACCTGAGTTTGAAACATATTTGAACGAATTTAAAGAGTTATACGACAAAGGTTATTTTGGTGAAAATTCGCTATCTAACGCATGGGATTCTAGTTATGAAGCATTGGGAACAGGCGAATCTGCAATGGTAGTTATGTATCAATCGTATCAAGGGGAAGTTAGTGAGAAGTATCCTGATTCGGGTGCTGATGAGTGGGAGATGTTCCCGATTCCTTTAGCTGGTAACGATATGTACTCTCATTCCGCAGGTGGAAATATGCGAGTAGCTTATAAAGATTCAGCAAACTTACCATATGTGAAACAATTTTTCGATTTTCTAGCAGAGCCAGAAAACTTGCAGAAATTTTATGACGGTCGTCCGGATTTACAATCTAATCCTTCATTTGTAGATGTAGAAGGCAAGCCATCACTAGCTGGTAAAACGATTATGGAAAATACACCAGGTGGTCAAGGATTAGATATGGAATACGGTATTCTCTATTGGGATAATACGAACATCGGAAAATATATACAAGAAATGATGCTAGGTAGCAAGACTGCTAAGCAAGTATTAGAAGAAATAGACAAAGAACGTGCGAGATCTTTTGCAGCAAATGAGTAATTGTTCTGTTTGTCGATAACTACAACTTTTGTTAATGCTCCTAAGTGAATAAAGAGGGCTGCTCGTTTGTTGCGACAATGCAGCTCTCTTTTTCTAACTAAAATTATTCGATAATGAGGGAACAGCGATGTATATAAATAAGATTTACTCCAAAAAGTTTATATGGCCAGCGCTAATTATTTTCTTTGTCCTATTTTTATTGCCCAGCTTGTTAGGTTTTTATTATTCGTTAACGAATTGGAATGCGATGAGCGACAAAGTAAAATTTATCGGTTTAGCCAATTTCAAAGAAATATTCGGTGATGCAAGTAATTTTATTTTTATTAAAAACACATTAATGTACGCTTTCTTTACAACTATTTTAAAAGTAACGATTGGACTAGCATTAGCATTAATGCTGAATGAAGGTATTAAGTCAAAAGGTTTATTGCGAACGATTTATTTTTTACCGATTATTATTTCCAATTTAATTGTAGGGTTGATGTTTCAACAAGTACTACACCCAGTACACGGTATATTAAACACAGGATTACGCTCTATTGGACTAGGAGGACTGACACAAGCTTGGCTAGAAAATCCGAACATTGTTATGTGGTCTACGATTGGGGTAGAGGTGTGGAAATCAGCGGGCTTTGTGATGATTATATTTTTGGCAGGTTTGCAAACGGTATCGAAAGAAACATTAGAGGCGAGTGAAATTGATGGTGCTAATTACTGGAATAAATTAACGAAGATAATAATACCGTCGATCTCTCCATCGATTTTAATTAATACATTGCTCAGTATTATTTCGGGATTAAAAGTGTTTGACGTTATTTTCGCTTTAACAAATGGTGGACCAGGTAGATCATCAGAAGTTATTAATATTACCGTATTTAATCATTTTTCGATGGGGAACTACGGCTATAGTACGGCATTAGGGGTCGTTATGTTTATCTTCCTTGCGATCATTTCTATCGGGATTATTACGTTATTTACGAGAAAGGACGCGGATAGCTGATGACAAAACAACGTAAGTATTGGAATATAGCGAAAGAAGCTATCGCTTGGATATTAAGTTTAATTATAATCGTACCGTTTCTGATGATTCTCTTTAACTCATTTAAGACGGTTACGGAAGCAGCGACGATGAGTTTAGCATTACCAAGCAAGTTTATGTGGAGCAACTACGCAGAAGTATTAAGTGATAAACGAATTTTTTCCTCTTTCTTTAACAGCTTACTTTTGGCGGGCGTATCTTCGCTTATTACATTAGTTGTATCGGCGATGGCATCTTTTGTCCTTTCTCGTAATCGAACACGGGCAAATATGATCTTTTATAATATTTTTTTACTAGGTTTAGTAGCGCCGATGAACTATGTGACCACGATGAAAGTGTTGCAATTTTTGAACATTATTAATACGTACACAGGAGCTTACTTACTTTATAGTGCCATGTTTATTCCGTTTACGATCTTTCTTTATTTCGGCTTTATTAGCAGTATTCCTAAAGAGTTAGATGAATCAGCGATTATTGATGGTGCTGGTGGTGGTCGCTTATTTATGAGCATTATTTTCCCATTACTGAAGCCAGTAACAATGACGGCTATTATTATTAACTTTTTAAATGCTTGGAATGACTTTATTATACCGCTTTACTTTTTAAATTCATCGAGTAAGTGGGGCATGATTATGGTAATGTATAATTACTTTAGTACGTATATTAGCTCTTGGAACTTAGTGTCAGCAGCGATGATTCTGAATTTGCTTCCAATTATTGTGGTGTATGCTGTTGGTCAAAAGTATATAATTTCAGGTATGACAGCGGGAGCGGTAAAAGGTTAATTATAAGTAGGAGGAGAATTTTATTGATAAAAGTAGATGAGCAACGACTATTGTTTTTATTAAATACGGAGCAGATGAGCTATGGCATCGGAGTGAGCAGTAAGGGGCATGTCTTGCACGGTCATTGGGGCGAACAAGTGCAGTTAGATGATCTAGCGTCGCTATTTACGCCGTATTATCATTCGCATTTTGATACCGAAGTGGAACGAGAACGAGAAGAATATACGGATTGGGGTGGGCTTATTTTTACGGAGCCTGCTCTAAAGGTAACTTTCGATGATCATGTACGTGATCTGCAACTAATATATAGCAGCTATCGAGTAGTGGGTAATCACACATTAGAATTGACACTGATGGACAAACATTATCCGTTGCAAGTAACGCTCATCTATCAAGTTATTCGACAATTGAATGTGATCGAACGTAAAGCGACGATTATTAATAACGGAGTTACGGCTGTGCAACTGGAAACTGTCCAATCAGCGGTGTGGAATATACCCGCGCTAGAACAATATCGAGTAACATCGGTAACGGGAAAGTGGCAAGAGGAATTTCAAGTGCAGCAGCAGCTTATGTCGGTCGGCAAATATGTGATGGATAGCCGTCGTGGTATTACGAGCCACCATGCTAATCCATGGTTTGCGATTGATAATGGTACAGCGACGGAGCAGCAAGGTGCTGTTTGGTTTGGCGCATTAGCGTGGAGTGGTAACTGGAAAATAACAGTCGAGCAATCGATCTTTCATCATTTGCGTGTCGTTGGTGGCATACAAGACTTTGATTTTAGTTGGCAATTAGCAGCGGGGGAACAGTTTGAAACACCGACATTTGTTGGTGGGTATGGGACGAGTGGTTTTAGTGGAATGAGTAGAGTGATGCACGAATATCATCGTCAGTATGTGATGCCAGAAGTAACGAAACATACCGTTCGCCCAATTCTCTATAATTCTTGGGAGGCAACGGAATTTCATGTGCAAATAGAAGAACAAGTCGCCCTAGCGAAAAAAGCAGCGGATATGGGAGTTGAGCTATTTGTTATTGATGATGGGTGGTTCGGCGAGCGTAATCATGATAAGGCAGGGCTTGGCGATTGGTATGTAAATCGGGACAAGTTTCCTAACGGACTAGGTGAATTAATTACGCAAGTTAATGCGCTTGGCTTGGAGTTTGGTTTATGGGTAGAGCCAGAGATGGTAAATGCAGATAGTGATTTATATCGAGCACATCCGGACTGGATTTATCATTTTCCTCATAGAGAAAGCACATTAGCTCGCAATCAATTAGTATTGAATGTTGCTAAACCAGAAGTGAAGCAGTACATTATCGATTTCATGAGTAAGCTGTTAGCGGAAAACAATATTTCGTTTATAAAGTGGGATATGAATCGAGCGATTAGTGAACCGGGTTATATGAATGTACGACCTGCTCAGCAGCGGGAAATGTGGGTGCGACATGTGTATCATATTTATGATATTTGGGAGCATTTGCGTGTCAAATTTCCACATGTTGCGTTTGAAACATGCGCTAGTGGTGGTGGGCGTATTGACTTTGGAATGCTGCGTTATGCGGAACAAGCATGGGTTAGCGATAATACTGATGCCTTCGATCGACTGAAAATTCAAGAAGGATTTTCTTACATGTATTCTCCACAGACGATGATGTGTTGGGTGACGGATTCACCAGGGCATGCGAATAAGCGTAGTGTGTCGTTAGCATATCGTTTTCATGTGGCGATGACAGGTGCTCTTGGGATTGGCGGTAATTTGAACAAGTGGGCGGCAGAAGAACTAGTAGAAGCAGCAGCGCATATTAACACGTATAAACAAATTCGTACGTTAGTACAACAAGGACAGCAGCATCGATTGCAATCGCCACGACATGGCGAGCTAACAGCGATTCAATATACGAGCAAAGAAGCGGATGAAGCTGTCGTGTTTACATTTTTACATGCACAGCAATTTGGTAATAGTCCAAATCGATTACGATTAGCCAACTTACATCCATCCGTCCATTATCGTGTGGAATATGTAGGGTTAACGGACGAACAAGCAGCATTTACGATGAGTGGTGCTGGCTTAATGCAAATCGGTATTCCTTTAACTTTAGGCGGCGATTTTGATAGTCAGTTAGTGCGTATCAGGGAGGAAATTGCGTTATTGCTCAGTAGAAAAATAGTGTAAAAAAAGAATTAGCAAGCTAAGCTTTTGATATGTCTCATATCAGAGCTTAGCTTTTTTGGTGTTTCCCGTCGAATCATAGTACTTCGTTCCATAATATGTAATAATAAGGAGAACTCATTGATGAAAATAGTAAAACAGATGATACTGTTAATACTATATGTAGCGAAGGCGGTATAGAGATGAAAGTATTAATGGTCGAAGATGATAAAGCGATAGCGCTTGGATTAGAATATTCCCTACAGCAAGAAGCGTACGAGACGATTATTTGTTATGATTTTGCATCTGCGGCTACCGTTATAAAGGAACAATTAGATGACATTAGTTTGTGTTTATTCGATTTGTCGCTGCCAGATGGTAGTGGTTATGAGTTATGCAAACTAGTAAAGGAAAGGTCGGATGTTCCGGTTATTTTTTTGACGGCGCTGGATGACGAAGTGAATGTAGTAATGGGATTGGACATGGGAGCAGACGATTATATAACAAAACCATTCCGGATTAGAGAGTTGTTATCGCGGATGAATTCGGTGCTGCGTCGTTACCAACGACAAACATCACCAAAAGGTGCTATTATACTTGCTAATATTACAATCTATCCACAAGAAGGAAAAGTATTTAAACAGGGAAATGAGATAGCTTTGACAGCGTTGGAATATAGGTTGTTACTCATATTTTCTAATCATATTGGTCAAGTACTAACAAGAGATCAACTATTAGAAAAAATTTGGGATATCGCCGGCGAATTTGTAAATGATAACACGTTAACAGTTTATATTAAGCGACTAAGAGACAAGCTGGAAGATGATCCGCAGAAGCCGGTCATTATTAAAACGATGCGAGGGTTGGGCTATAAAGCGGGGGAGTAGAGACGATGCTACGTAATAAAGAGTATGTTATTTGGTTAGTAGTTAGTGTATTAATTGGTAGCTGTGGAGTCGTTGCCGTTAGTTTTTATTCGAATAATGCTGCTGTTTGGACAGCTATCACTGTTGGGTTATTAGTAGGTAGTTATTCCATATTTACTAGGTGGCGATATAAACAAATCCGGTTGTTATCAGAGTTTTTGCAACAAATCCGTAATGGCAATTATAGTTTGGATGTGCGTGATCATCGTGAAGGTGAATTAAGTATATTGAAAAGTGATATTTATAAAATGTCGGCTTTGTTATCCGAACATAATGAACAATTACAAATAGAAAAACAAAAATTGACGGAAGCGATCTCAGATATTTCTCATCAGTTAAAAACACCGCTGACATCGATGATGATGATGAGTGAATTAGTAGCCGATGATCAACTACCACATGAAAAACGTCAGCAGTTTGCTGGTCAGATTACGGCTCAATTGGAGCGAATTGATTGGCTGGTGTCGTCTTTGTTGAAGCTGTCCAAAATCGATTCGGGCACGATTGTTTTTAAAAAAGAAACGATAGCAGTAGAGCAGCTCGTGCAACAAGCGCTTGATCCTATTCGAATTACTAGTGAACTGAAGCAACAAACCATTACGATGACAGGCGATCCAACATTGATGATAGTTTGTGATAGCAATTGGACGAAGGAGGCACTGCTGAACATTGTGAAAAATAATGTGGAGCATACGCCAGTAGGTGGTCAAATTGCTATTCGTTATGGAGAAAATCCGTTATACGTAGAGATTGTAATAGAAGATAACGGTGTAGGTATGGCAAAAAGTGAATTGCCATATTTGTTCAAACGTTTTTTTCGGGGAAGGCAAGCAAGTGAAAATAGTGTAGGGATCGGCTTATCGATGTCCCATAGTATTGTTACTAGTCAACGTGGTGTCATTGATGTATATAGTGAAGCGGGGAAAGGAACAACATTTCATCTGAAGTTTTATAAACAACATGAATAGCGGCATGAGTGGCTGACTTAGCAAATGAACTTGAAATAATAGTAGATGACGCAATGATTCAATGACGTAATGGTTCATTGATAATGACAATATTGTCACTTAACAGTCACGAGAAAGTCATCTGCCTGCTTTATGCTTTGGTTATGAATAGATGGAGGTTGGAACAATGGACATTTTACAAATAAAGCAGTTATCCAAAGTGTACGGCAAAGGTGATACGAAAGTAAAAGCGGTTGATAATGTTTCTTTTTCTGTACGAAAAGGTGAATTTGTAGCCATTATCGGTCCTTCTGGTTCTGGTAAATCAACACTTATGCATATGCTTGGTGGCGTAGATCGTCCAACGAGTGGACAAGTCATCATTAATGGGACAGATATTTATAAATTAAATGAAACACAATTAGCAATATTTCGCAGACGACAAATCGGTTTAATTTATCAATTTTATAATTTAATTCCGGTCCTTTCGGTTGAAGAAAATATGACACTGCCGATGTTATTGGATGGACAAAAAGTAGATAAACAACAATTAGAAAGTATTGTAGACAAGCTAGGTTTGAATGAACGATTGCAATATTTGCCTAATCAGTTATCAGGAGGTCAACAACAACGGGTATCGATCGGTCGAGCACTTATTTCAAAACCTGCATTGATGCTGGCAGATGAGCCTACTGGAAATTTGGATAGTCGTAATAGCGGTGATATCATCGACTTACTTCGTATGTTTAATCGGGTGTTTAATCAGACGCTGGTTGTTATTACGCACGATGAGCGTATTGCTCTGCAAGCAGATCGGATGATTACGATCGAGGATGGCAGAATTGCGAGGGACGAGGTGGTACGTCCATGAATATTGTCAACAAACTAACACTTCGCAGTATGAAGGCTAATAAACGGCGGACGATCGTTACGATTATCGGAGTCATCATTTCGGTAGCGATGGTGATGGCAGTCGCGACGATTAGTGTATCATTTCAAGATTTGATGAAAAAGCGAGAGATTCAAGATAATGGTTATTGGCATATTGCATACAATGCTATTACAGAGAAACAGCTAAAGGATATAAGAGCAGAGAAGCAAGTAGATAAGGTTGTAGTTAAGCAAGAGTTGGGTTATGCACAGCCGGAAAATAATCAAGATAAACAAAGACCGTATCTTCAGTTTGAGTTTTTTAATAAAACAGGGTTCGACCATTTTCCACTTGAAATAGTTAACGGAAGACTACCAGAAAATCCGCAAGAAGTTGTCGTTACAGAAGATTTAATTAAGATGGCTGGCTTAGATTATTCGCTAGGAGAGAAAGTAAATTTCGATATTGGAAAGCGGATGGGTACGAAGCGTGATGGTTCCAAAGAGGTATTAGGGAAGCATGTATTTTATGGACAGACAGATACAGATGGAGAAGTAGAATACAGCGAATCGTTGCAAGTGAATAGACAGCTCGAAGTGACGATTGTCGGTGTCGTGAAGTTACCCAACTGGATTACAGCATGGAGCTCCTATCCTGTTATTGGATTATTGGACGAAGTGATCGTAGAGGCGGAATCCGATAATGGCGAGCAAATATCTGCATTAGTTACGACTCATAAAATAAATGGGAGTATATATAGTTATGGTTCTAATCAAATGGAATCTCTCGGGCTAGCAGAGCAACAATTATCGTTTAATAATAGTTTGTTGCGCTATGATGGGATAACGCAGGATGATAATTTTAGAACGGTACTATACTCCCTTGCTGCGATCATTATTGCAATTATTATGGTCGGCTCTATTTCACTAATTTTTAATGCATTTGCTATTTCTGTTTCAGAGCGTTCTCGTTATTTGGGAATGTTATCTAGCATAGGTGCAACCAAAGTACAGAAGAGAAATTCGGTATTTTTCGAAGCGGCTTTAATTGGAGTAATTAGTATTCCACTAGGACTAATATTCGGTTGGCTCGGCATATGGGTTACTTTCCAGATTATGAATGATACATTACAACAAGCTTTAGACTTTAATATTCCTTTGGAAGTGCTCTTATCACCAGCTGCTTTATTAGTAGCTACTGTTGTATCGATGGTTACGATAGCCTTATCAGCTTATATTCCAGCAAGGAGAGCGTCACGAGTGACAGCGATTGAAGCGATAAGACAAACACCAGATATAAAGTTAACGGGGAAGAAAGTACGAACGACGAGAATTGTTCGACGTTTATTCGGTATGGAAGCAGATATTGCATTGAAAAATTTGAAGCGAAATAAGCGTAAATATCAAGTGACCGTCTTTTCGTTAGTCATTAGTATCGTCCTTTTTTTATCGGTTACTTATTTTACAGATGTGATGAAGAAATCGCTTTTGCTCACGCAAGATGGAGAAAATTACGATATTGTTATTTATAATATGCCAGAAGAAGAGCAAGCTACAATACTACAAAAAATCGCAGCCTTAGACACGGTAGAAGCTTATAGTGCCAAGAAAGGAATGGGCGGCTATGCTTATATAACGGAAGCGCAATTCGCTGAAGCAACGATACATCCTTCGATGAGTCGGAGTGAGCAATTGACGACATCTCTCGATGAAAATGGACGTTATCCCTTATCGCTAAATATAAGTATATTGGATAAGGAAAGTATGGAAGCTTATGCAGCGCAGATAGGGGTAGATAGTAAGCAATTATTCGATGTAACAAAACCAGCGGTGATTGTGCAAGATACAATACGCTATAAAGATGAGGACTTGAAAAAATATGTGGAAAAGAAAGTAATGGAAGCTAAAGTCGGTGATCGTTTAGTATTAATGCAAGGAAAGCGTGGTGAGAATCACGAGTTTATACCGACGGAGGAATACGAAGTAGGGATAGCTGCAACAACGGATGAAATACCGCTTGGCGGTGAACGGAGTTATCCCCAAAATATGAACATTGTTGTTTCGGAAGAAGTAGCGCTACAATTTCCGTTTATTTCAGAACAGGTAGCGGATAAGTCGTTCAGTGTGTATTTGACAAGTAAAAAACCGATGCAAACAGAGCAAGAGATATTGGAAATAGACGAGAGTTTGTATATGAGAAATTGGTATACTATGCGACAAAGAGATGTGCAGATGATAACATTAATGTCCGTATTTACTTACGGGTTTATCGTATTGATTTCTGCCGTTGCTATAGCCAACATATTTAATACGATTTCAACTACGATTGCACTTAGGAAACGAGAGTTTGCGATGTTGAAATCGATCGGGATGACACCGCGTGGTTTTAATAAAATGATGCAATATGAAAGTTACTTCTATGGTTTAAAGGCACTCTTGTACGGTATTCCGATCAGTATCCTATGTATGTATGGGATTTATCGTGCGTCAGATAGTATGTTTGATTTTGCATTTCGACTCCATTGGCTATCGCTGACGATTACGATCGTTGCAGTATTTACAATCGTGATTGCGACGATGTTTTATGCGACATCCAAACTAAAACGAGAAAATATTATTGATGCATTGAAGCAAGAAAATATATAATACTCAACATGATGGGGTGTCTAGTGAGTCAGTGAAAACTGACTACTGGATACTCCTTTTGTGTAGAGGAGATGACGTAACAGGAGAAAGTTTGTATGAAAAAACGTATAAAGGGTCGTGTACAGCGTGTTGTAACGAAAGCTTTATACGAAAAAACGTATAAAGGGTCGTGTACAGCGTGTTGTAACGAAAGCTTTATACGAAAGAACGTATAAACGATCATGTGTAGCGTGTAATAAGCGAAAGCTTTGTACGAAAAAACATATAAACGGTCGTGTATAGCATATAGTAGCGAAAGCTTTATACGAAAAAACGTATAAACAGTCATGTGTAGCTTGTTGTAGTGAAAGCAGTATTTTACTAATTTAAGCATAGACGATGAACATGGTGGATATATTATGGCAATAGTATTATATGATGTGAAGGTAATTCACCAAACATAATATATAACGAAAAAAGAATCCTACAAAAGAGTCGCTGCATCAACTCTTTTGTAGGATTTTTGTAACTTAGTAGACTGTTTAAGTTTACCTATTTACAATTTAAACTTATCCGATTGTTCTTCCATATTAGTGGACATTGATTTTAATTTTTCAATAGAGGATGCTATTTCGTCCATGGAAGCAAGCTGTTCTTCAGCGGCAGCTGATACGTTTTGGGCTGCGCCGGCTGTACGTAATGAAATATGCTCGATTTCATGAATAGCAGCGGATATTTCTTCCGAGCTTGCAGACATTTGTTGTGCTGCTGCCGATACATCTTGAATTTGATCAACGACAGACTGGGTAGAATCAACAATTGTATCAAAGCGTCTACTGGACTCTTGAATAGCTAATATGGCATTGGAAAATTCATGTTCGCTTTTCTTCATCGTTGCAGAAGTTGTAAATACGTTGCCGCGAATGTTATCGACTAGCTCTGTAATTTGTTCAGCAGATTGATTAGTCATTTCTGCCAGTTTACGCACTTCACCCGCGACCACTGCAAATCCTCGACCATGTTCCCCTGCTCTTGATGCTTCGATGGCAGCATTAAGTGCTAGTAGGTTGGTTTGACTCGAAATACTTTTTATCACATTAACGATATCTTCAATTTGTGCAGATTGTTTCATTAAGAGTGCAATAGAAACACTTAATTCTTGCACCGTACCACTTAATACCTGGACTTGATTCGTTGCAGCTATTGTACGTTCATTGCCATCTTTTGCTTGATCAAGCGTAGTAGAAGACAACTCGTAAGCTCTAGAGGACGCATCTGCAACTCTACCAATTCCAATCGCCATTTCATCCATGGCAGTAGCTGTTTCTTGTGTAGATTTTGCTTGCATCTCGTTATTATTCGCCACTTCAGTAATGGCATTAGTAGTATGATTAATCGCTTGAATCGTTTCTTCTGTCACGACTGATAGTTGATTAGAAGAAGCGGCTAGCGTATGGGAACTAAGCGAAAGATTTCCGATCAAATGCTGCAAATTTTCTTTTAAAGTATTAAAAGATACGCCAAGCTGTCCAATTTCATCACGATTACGAATAATAAGCGGTTGTCC
Source organism: Paenibacillus yanchengensis (assembly GCF_042684845.1). NCBI lineage: Bacteria > Bacillati > Bacillota > Bacilli > Caryophanales > Paenibacillaceae > Paenibacillus > Paenibacillus yanchengensis. The sequence goes on from NZ_JBHUMH010000048.1 coordinate 24,199, forward strand.
ACTTAAGTTACCAGCTGCGATTTGTTCTGCTTCTCGTTTAATTTTAATAATCGGGTTAATGAGATGGCGAGCAAATAACAAGAGCAATATACTGCCGATAACTGTACAGATAACTAAAATGAGCACAATCGATTTCAAAATATTGGTTTGACCAGAGTTATAGTCTTGTTTGTAAAAACCAGCGGATACGATCCAATCCCATTCTGGCACAACTTTCGCATAAGATAGCTTCACTGCTTCTTTACTGCTCGTTTCTTTTTGATTAGCTGACGTTTCAAGATAGGCACTATTGTCATTTTTATTTGGCAATGGATATGGATATTCTACGAACCCACCACCTTGAGTCGCCGCTTGAATTAATTCTTGTATATAAAATGTTCCGTCAGATGCTTTGTTATTAAAAATATTTTGTCCTTCAGAAAAAGGATGGGCCAGCAATGTTCCTTTCTCGTCAATGATAAAGAAATAACCATTCTCTCCAAAATCAATAGCGGAATTTAATGGGCGAGTACCATCGTTTGCTTTTTCACCGAGTATCATTTGTTTTACCTGCTCTTGCGCAGCTTCTTTACTCATCATGTTGTTTTGGACAGATTCATTAAGCTTTTCAATGATTTCTATCGCCATATGTACGCTAGTACTCAGGTTGCTTTGAATTAAAGATTCGGTTTCTTTTTTAGACACATTATAGGAAGTAATTCCTAATACAGATAAAGGTACTACGAGTAATAACAGTGAAATAGTAATTAATTTGACACGAATCGACATTTTTATACTAGTTCTTAAGTCGTTATTGGTCATTTTATCTCCCCCCGCCTAGCTTATTATATAGTATATTCCTACTACTATAATCAATAAGGGCTAGTCTTGGCAATATCATAAGTTACTGTAAATAGAAATGATTTCTGTTACGTTGTAGTAGTTCGCACAATTGAAACAATTATAGTGATATTAATCAAAATGGTAGCTGAAAAAGAGGGAAAATTCATTATTTAAAATAAAACGGAAGTTAAACAATAGCAATCGGACAATAAAGAGGTGAAAAGGTCTTCTTCTTGAGACTATATGACTAGTAACAGTAATGAGTTTTATCATTAAAACTTTCCATTATGCGAGAAAAAGTATACGATAGAAACGAGTGCTTTATCATTTCTATGAAAAGGGGTTAGATAATAGTGAAATATATTAATATTGGCGGAAGCGGTATACATGGCTCTGCGGTTACACTTGGTTGTATGCGGATTGCACAGATGGAACATAATGATGTAGCACGATTAATAGAGACGGCATTTGAAGCTGGGATTAATATGTTTGATCATGCGGATATATATGGTCGAGGACAGTCGGAACAAGTATTTGCTGAAGCGCTGAAACTAACTTCAATTAAGCGAGAACAAATGATTTTACAATCAAAATGTGGTATTCGCCAAGGATTTTTCGATTTTTCAAAGGAACACATTTTACAGTCGGTTGATCAAATACTACATAGATTACAAACAGACTATTTAGATATATTATTGTTGCATCGCCCAGATGCTTTAATGGAGCCAGAGGAAGTGGCTGAAGCATTCCAGCAATTACAGTCTTCCGGAAAAGTTCGTCAGTTTGGTGTAAGTAATCATCATCCAGGTCAAATTGAATTATTGAATAAGTCATTATCTGTAAAATTAGTAGCTAATCAATTGCAGTTTAGTGTGACTAATGCCAGCATGATTGATGTTGGACTGAATGTGAATATGGAAAATGCGGAAGCGATTAATAGAGATGGACAAGTGCTAGATTATTGTCGTTTACAAAATATGACGATTCAAGCGTGGTCACCATTGCAGTATGGGTTTTTCGAGGGAATTTTTATCGGTCATGAGAAATACGCTGCTTTAAATGAAGTGCTTGAGCGAATTGCTGCTGAACAGCAAGTAACGGTGGAAGCCGTTGCTGTTGCTTGGATATTGCGTCATCCAGCTCAAATGCAAGTTGTCATTGGGACAACGCAACAAAAACGAGTGCAAGGAATGGCACAAGCGTCGAACGTACAGTTGAGTCGTGAACAGTGGTATGAAATATATCGAGCATCAGGAAAAAAATTACCGTAATTAGTAGTTACAACGGTGTTGGATGGAAGTAATGGAGGTGTTGCCGGCAGCATTATGTGTGCGGTAACATCTTTTTTATGTTCATTTGTTACAAAAATCTTGCATTAAACCAGATAATGCTATTATAATAAACGGACTTCAACAAAATAATGGAAGAAGAACATGAATATAGGTAGGTGATGAAGATGCTTCAAGTAGGGATGCATGATCCCGATCAACTTGTCCGAGTAGCACATGCCTTATCTACAAGAGCGAGAGTGGACATGCTTCGGTTGTTGAATGACCGTAGTATGAACGTACTAGAAATTTCAGATGCACTTTCATTACCAGTGTCTACTGTAGCTAATAATGTAAAAATATTGGAGGCAGCTGAATTAATTCATACAGAATTGTTACCAGCGGTACGTGGAGCGATGAAAGTATGTACGCGTAGTTATGATGATGTGCACATGGCATTAAACACCAAATTCAATCAACCTGTGGGCGATTTACAGCTGTATCAAATAGAAATGCCAATTGGTCAGTACAGCAATTGTGAAGTATATCCGACATGCGGAATGGCTAGTGTAGAGGAGCTATTAGTGCAGGAAGATGAGCCGGCAAGTTTCTATCATCCATTGCACATTAATGCCGGTATTATTTGGTTTCGCAAAGGATTTGTTGAATATTTACTGCCACTGGAAACACCGCAACAAGCAACGATAGAAGCTATTGAATTTTCCATGGAGCTATGTTCGGAAGCGCCAAATTATGATCACGACTGGCCTTCAGATATATCCGTTTGGATTAATGACGTGGAGCTTGGTCATTGGACTAGTCCGGGCGACTTTGGTGAACGAAAAGGAAAACTCAATCCGTTATGGTGGAAGGAAAGAACGAATACACAATATGGATTGCTAAAAACGTGGCGTGTTGATCGAGAGCGTACAACGCTCGATATGACGAAACTTTCCGATGTGAAACTACTTGACCTACAACTGGAGCATCGACCAAATATTAAGTTGAAAATCGGTGTAAAACAAGATGCATTGCATCGAGGTGGTGTTAATTTATTCGGTCGACAATTTGGCGATTATGAACAAGGGATAATAATGAAAGTACACTATAAATTAAATAATGACTAGTTGCGATAAGACGTTGGTTATAGAAAGTATATAATCAACGTCTTGTTTTTTTGTTTTACAGATCAATTATTACAATAAAACGATATGAAAGCGTTGGCAAAGTAAAGTTATTGTCATATAATTTTCATTAATAAATATAATAATTGTAACAAACCAAGTATTTTGTTTATGATTTAATGATATTAATGAAAAGGGGAGAAAGAGGATGCGAAGATCATGGCGGTTAGTTACAGCATTGTTGCTAGTAAGCGCGTTAATGTTAGGAGCTTGTAGCTCCAATTCTAGTGGGGGAAATAGCGGAGATAAAGTAACATTATCGTTTTGGACGCTATTTTCTGGCGGAGACGGCGACAATATGCAAGCAATGATCGATTTATTTAACAAAGAACATCCGGATATCGTTGTCAAAAATACGAAGCTAGAGTGGGCTGAATATTACACCAAGCTAGTTACAGCAGTAGGGAATGGTAATGGGCCGGATATTGGTATTTCTCATACGTCTCGCTTGCCTGATTTAATTGATCAAGGAGTTGTAAGTCCGCTCGACGATATAGCGTCCACTGCGGGAATTGATTTTTCGACATACAATCAAAACTTACTAGCTGCCGCCATCGTCGATGATGTTCACTATGCTATTCCAATAGATACACACCCGTTCATTATGTACTACAACAAAAAATTGCTCAGAGATGCTGGATTATTGCAAGAAGACGGAACTCCTGCCTTTGAAGCAGACGCCGAATCATTCGTTACGTTTTTACAGCAATTACAAGAGAAATTGCCAAAAGGAATAACGCCATTAGCACTATCTCCAAACAATGATGACCCATTTCGCTTTTGGTGGGCACTGTATGCACAACTTGGTGGGGATGACATTATAGATGACAGTTTGCAAAAAGAGCAAGTAGATGATACGAAAGCGGTGCAAGCAGCGACTTATATTCAAAATCTATATAAAAGCAAGTTTATAAAAGAAAATGATCCCGATTTCTATAAAAACTTTCAAAGTGGAACGGCAGCAATAATGATGACTGGAGTTTGGGCGACAGGAACATGGGAAAGTACAAAAGACTTGGAGTTTGGTGCAATGCCATTGCCGCAACTATATGATAAGCCAGCGACTTGGGGCGATTCGCACACGATCATATTGCCATTGTCGAAAAAAGAGAATGAGCAAAAGCAACTTGCGGCTATTACCTTTGCTGATTGGATGGCGGAAAACGGACAAATATGGGCAAAAGCAGGGCATATTCCAGCCAAACCTGCCGTATTAGAAAATGCGGAATATAAAGCAATGCCTTATCGCAGTGATTATGCAGCGGTAGCAGATACTGTTAAATTCAATAAGCTATCGACGAAAAATTGGCAGCTACGTGACTTGGCGATGTTTAAATATTTGAATGAAGTTTGGGCGAACAAAATGACACCGGAACAAGCGATTGCTAGTATGAAAAAAGAGATACAAAAAGTGCTCGACAATTAACAGCAGAGGGTGAATGGATATGAAAATGAGCAAAATGAAGGCGGATGTACAGGCGCTTTTGTTCTTGCTACCCTTTCTTGCCATTTACTTGTTGTTTACGATATGGCCAATGCTCAAAGGTGTAGAGATGAGTTTTTACAAATGGTCGCTCATCCATAAGATGGAGTATCTTGGTCTAAGTAACTATGAGAAATTGTGGCAAGATCAGGAGTTTTGGGCATCGGTCGGGCATTCTTTTATTTTACTAGCTATGTCCGCACTGCAATACTGGTTAAATAATCGAAAAGGAGCGGATGATGCATGAAATGGGTATACCGGATAATCTCCCTTGTCGTAGCTTCAATATTCGTCATTCCGCTCATTTGGATGCTAGTTGTTTCCATTAAACAAGAAGGGATGAAAATCGTCACTGTCGTAGACTGGTTTACTCCTCCCTATTCTTTGGCAGTTTACCAGGAGGTGATTACCGAAACAAAACTACTGCTATGGTCATGGAATAGTTTGTTTGTAGCACTATTAGTAACGTTATTTACGATTATTATTGCTGCTATGGCAGGTTTCGTCTTATCCAAAATACCATTTCGCTATAAAACATTTATGTTTTTATTCGTATTATCAGGTCTACTTATACCTGGTGAGGCAACGCTAATTCCGTTGTATCAAGTGGCCAAAGATTTAAGTATATTAAACTCTTACCCCGGTTTAGTATTACCGGCACTTGCTTCACCAATAGCCATTATTGTACTAAAAAGCTTTTTTGATGGCGTACCGAACGATTTAATAGAAAGTGTACAAATAGATGGTGGAGGTATTGTTCGTATTTTCTTTCATATGATGTTGCCGCTTACAAGGCCGGCGCTAGCTTCTATGGCAATACTTACGTTTATCGGTTCGTGGAATAACTTCTTATGGCCGTTTCTATCGATTACCGATGACAACTTATTTACACTACCGATGGGTATTCCGACATTAATGGATCAGTTCACTGAAGATTATGTCAAACCGATGGTAATTAACTCCGTTGCTTCCTTACCAATTGTAGCCATTTTCTTAATTTTTGAAAGACAGATCGTCAAAGGAATTAGTTTAACTGGTATAAAAGGCTAAGTGCGTAAGATTGATAGAGAGTGATAATAAAAAATATAAAGGATAGGGTGAATAGTATGGCTTTGAAAGATCATTATCGCAAAGATTATCCGCGACCACAGTTTGTACGTGAAATATGGGAAAGTTTGAATGGGAGCTGGGATTTTATATTTGATGATAAAGATGTAGGGGAGCAGCTAGGTTATCCGCAAGGATTTACGCCTACGCATATTATTCAAGTACCATTTAGCTATGAAACGAAAGCGAGTGGCATGCAAGAAGAGGCGTTTCATCCCTATGTGTGGTATCAAAAGCAAGTGGCGATTAGTAAACAACAGTTAGAAAAAAACGTCATATTGCACTTTCAAGCGGTAGATTATGTCGCAAAAGTATGGGTGAACGGTATATTTGTTGGACAGCACCAAGGAGGATATTCGGCGTTTTCGTTTGATATAACGGCATATCTTCAACCGGACTCGGAAAATAGAATCATTGTAAAAGCAGAAGACAGTAATAGTTGTACCCAACCTCGGGGCAAGCAACGCTGGAAAGAATACAATTATGGCTGCTGGTATGTACAAACGACAGGAATTTGGCAATCGGTATGGTTAGAATTCGTTCATCCAACGTTTGTAAATCAGGTGAAAATGACACCACTGTATGATGATATTAGTGTGAAATTCGATTATTGGATCACTGGTTTAGCGAACACGCAAGCGAAGTATTCGATCACGACAATCGTATCGATTGACGAGCAAGTGTTGCAGGAGATGACACAAACGGTGCAGCGAGAACAGTTTACGACGATTGTGTCATTGATGCACCAACATTTGGACTGGAAAGTAGCGCATTGGAGCCCGAATAGTCCTCAGTTATATGAGGTATCGTTTCTACTGAAAGAAGATGGGCAAGTCGTGGATACCGTTCATTCGTATTTTGGTATGCGAAAGATCGCTATTGAACATGGAAAAATATTGTTAAATAATCAACCGTTTTATCAGCGACTTATTCTCGATCAAGGGTACTGGCAAGATAGCCACCTGACACCGCCTTCCGAAGAAGCAATTATTGATGATATTAAAAATATTATGGCGATGGGCTATAACGGTGTGCGCAAACATCAAAAGATTGAAGATGCAAGATTTTTGTACTGGTGTGACGTGCTAGGTGTAGTTGTGTGGTCTGAAGCGGCAGCTACGTATGAGTTTAATGATGAAGCTGTTAAGCGATTTACTACGGAATGGATCGACATTGTCAACCAGCATTACAATCATCCTTCTATTATCACTTGGCTTCCATTTAATGAATCGTGGGGAATTGCCAACGTATATAATGATGTAGAGCAACAGCAATTTACAGAAGCGATCTATCATTTGACCAAATCGATAGATGCTTATCGACCAGTCGTTGTAAACGATGGTTGGGAACATACGATATCGGATATTTTGACACTACATGATTATGAAGAATTAGGAGAGTTGCTGAGCAAACGGTATAGCGATAAACAAGCAATTGTAGGCAATCGAGTCTCCTTTTCGCGTTCTAAATTAGCTTTTGCAACAGGTTACTCTTATCGAGAGCAACCGATTATTATTAGTGAATTTGGTGGAATTGCCTTTAAGCATGAGAGTGGATGGGGATATGGTAATCAAGTAGCTTCTAAGGAAGAATTTGTCGAGCGATTCCGCGCTATTACACAAGCGATCAAAGATTTGGATTACGTATGTGGCTACTGCTATACACAAGTGTCAGATGTGCAACAAGAAGTAAATGGACTACTAACTGAAGATCGACAACCGAAAGTGGACTTAGCTATTATAAAAGAAATAAATTTGGCAGAGCGAAAGTGTGGCTTTGAGAAATAGTAGCTCATAAATAGTAAGACCGTACAATGCTAGTGGTGCTGCATGGTAAGTAAGCAGCTAGCCTGTACGGTTTATTTTTTTATATAGTCTAATATGACATCTCTACACCTGCATGCGACTACCTTTGATTACAAACTTTTGCGTACTTGCAGACGGTACTCTGTTGGAGAACAGCTGTTTTCTTTGCGGAATGCTTTGGCAAAATGGTTCGTATCAGAAAAGCCGACTTGTTCGGCAATTTCTCGTACAGGAAGTGACGTTGTACTGAGCAAAGCGGAAGCTTTTTGCATTCGTTTGCGGTTCAAATATTTTAGTGGTGAGACAGCAAAGTGTTTGTTGAAATAACGAACCAAATAATTAGGATGCAGATGTACGTGTTTAGCAATTTGTTCTAATGTGACTGGTTCAGCCAAATGCTCTTGAATGAAATGTTCGATGGATTGCAAACGATCCAAATCTTGCGTTCGGTTTGCCACAAATTGCATTGCCGGTTCAGCTTCGTTTAAAAAAGCAGCAATAATTTCTAATAGAATAGCTTTTTCGCGAATGCGAGCAGTTAGAGAATCATCCTCGTAGAGATGCGTTAGTTCTTTGAAAAATTGATGCAACTGTTGTTGGTTATGTTTAATCGTTAAGCAATGTGGGACAGCGAGCCACTGAAATAAATCCAAGTCACCAATGGTAGCTGTAAAATGACACCAGTATTTACGATACGTATTATCATTAATAACCGAATAGGATTGTTTCACATTGGCAGGCATCAAACATAATTGTCCGGCTTTCGGATAGTATTCGTCTTCCCCAATTTTTAACCATCCTTCCCCGTCAACAATCCAATAAAATTTATTATAAGTAGGAATATAATCGATTTCACGCCATTTGAGATGACAATGTGAAAAATAGGAACTAACTAGATGTACTTGTAAATTATGGAGTAACTCTGCAACGTAACTACTACTTGTGTTTACTGGCAACATTTGTCCACCTCAGAAAGTTAATTTGATACCCGTCTAGGCTAATCGTCTGTCTATTGATTATACCAAATGATTGTTACACTGTTGAATATAAGCGATATTAATTTTATAAAATCATATCACTCAGGTGGAGGAGAATTCATAATGACTAACAAATTGATTGCTGAACGTACAGAAAGAACACAATGGTTTATGGAAGATCGGTTTGGAATGTTTATACACTGGGGCTTGTATGCGATTCCAGCAAGAGGAGAATGGCTGCGTTGTAATGAGCAGATGTCAGTAGAAGACTATCAAGTTTATTTTGATGAGTTTAATCCACAGCGCTATAATCCGAAAGAATGGGCAAAAGCAGCGAAACAAGCAGGCATGAAATATGCGGTTCTTACAGCAAAGCATCACGATGGTTTTTGTTTGTTTGATAGTAAGCTAACAGATTACAAATCAACTAAAACGCCATCTGGACGTGACCTTGTTCGAGAGTTTTTGGAAGCATTCCGTGAAGAAGGAATTAAAGTTGGTTTATACTATTCGATCATTGATTGGTACCACGAAGATTATCCAGCTTATGGCGATCGTCATCATCCAATGCGTAACAATGAAGATTTTAAACGTGATCCAGCTACATTTGAAAACTATTTAACATATATGCATGGTCAAGTAAAAGAATTGGTAACCGAGTATGGTCATTTGGACATTATGTGGTTTGACTTCTCTTATGATGAGATGACAGCTGAAAAATGGCGTTCAACGGAATTGATCGAAATGATGCGATCAAACCAACCACATATTGTTATCGATAACCGTTTGGAAGTGAACGGCGAGCAAGGAGCAAGTATTTATACGAGCAATCCTGAAGTGTATGCCGGTGACTTTGCTTCTCCAGAGCAAATTATTCCGCCACAAGGTGTGATGGATGAGAAAGGCAACGCTATTCCTTGGGAAGCATGTGTTACGCTCAACAATAACTGGGGATATGCAGCGAACGACCTTAACTATAAGTCGCCAGAGACTATTATTCGCAAACTGGTAGAGTGTGTAAGTAAAAATGGCAACTTGTTACTGAATGTCGGACCGAATGCGCAAGGTGAAATTCCAGTACAATCTCTCGAGATTTTGGAAGAAGTAGGCGAGTGGATGACCGCAAACGGTGAAAGTATATACGGCTGTAGTTATACTGATTTACCTCAACCAGAGTGGGGTCGTTATACGAGAAAAGGTAACAAAATATATGCACACGTATTTGAGCAGTCGATTGGACCGATTAACTTACCGGGCTTAGCAGGTAAAGTGAAAAAAGCACGTGTACTAGCTGATGGATCAGAAATGTTCATTTCGATTCCATGGAATGCACAATTGTTCGTAGATGATGCATTTATTAACTTTGCAAGACCAGAGCACAATACGTACCAGCTGCCTGATAAACGTAATACGGTAATCGAACTTACATTGCACGACGACAATTAATAAAATTAACTAGAAGCTATTTAATAAATAGGGCTGTATCCTTCTAATGTCTTCTGCTACGCAAGCAGCGACTCGTTAGAAGGAACAGCCTATCATATAAGTTAATTTCGGAGCAAGGCAGGTAATATTAGTTCATTGACGGTTTCATGTAAATCGTCAATCGTATATTTACCATTGCTGCTGACAACATACATGCAAGCACTTTCTAGCATGCCTAGCAACCCGGCTGCGGCAATATCGCTATTGAATTTCTTTAAAGCGCCGTCGGTATATCCAAACGTCAGGACACCCGACAAGAAATTAATATATTCTTGTTTCAGTTTATTGATGCGTTCCAAAATTGGCGGTTCAATACCATTAGTCATTTCGTTAAAAATAATATGGACAAGTTCACTATATTGCGAAAATAATTCGATATGCTTGCTAACGATAGTACGAATTAATTGATCAGGATCACTATCTTCTGTCAATGCTTGATCTACTTTTTCGCGCAGCATATGCATACCGCTAGTAACGATCACTTCGAACAATTCACCTTTTCCTGTGAAGTGATAATATAGTGTGCCTTTGGCAACATTTGCTTCTTTGGCGATATCGTCCATGCTCGTTCTATGATAACCAAGCTCAGAAAATAGCTTAATGGCAGCATCAACTATTTTGTCTTTGCTCATCTAGTAATCGCTCCTCATCTATGACGTGCTTTTTATTTCATTAAATTATAGCACAACTTTGAGGGTATTATCCGATTTGGACTTTTCTAGCTCCGCCACCAATTGGTTGGATAACGAGTAGTCCGCCAACTCCATCGTCAAAAGCAACCCATTCATAATTGCCAGCTCCATTGTTGTTATCGATTGTCAGCGAAGTTTGCTGAGTGGCAGCTAAATTAGGGAAATAAATAACAGTTGGCGCTGTTACGCTAGCATCTTCTTGCCAAGCAAGTTGGAATGTATTCGTTGCATGTACGAAGGAATAGGAATCGATCGGTCCAGATGCAGCCATCGGATAACTACGCTGTACTCCTTTGAAGGAAGAATAGCGATCCATTTCTGGATAGAGGTAACACCAATACGCATCGCTTACAAGTAGTTTCTCGAATACGGTTTGAATGTGAAGTGCAGCTGCTTCTGCTATTTCGGATTCACCATAAGCACCCCATTCCCCGATCATCATCGGCATGTTAAGACGTTGTCTTGTTTTCTCGTGTTGTTCGAAAATAAAGTCAATTCTATCATTATTAGCAGCATGGACGAAGTCCGAGTCAGTAACAAGATCATAACCATGCGGTGCATAACACTGTTCGGCATCACGAATTCCTGCTGCGTTAGTTACAGGGGCAATCGAACTTTCTACTCCCATATTAGAGAAATAGTTTGTTTCCAAAAATAGAATGCCATGCTGGTCTACTTCACGAATAGCGGCAGCCACTTTGTTATTGAAAGGTGATAACACCTCGCGCTCGAAGTAAGCTTGCGCTTCACCAGCAGCATTCATAACAGAGCCGTATGCAGCTGGATCATCTAGCATTTGGAGAGCTTCCATCTTTTTCTCTGGATCTAACCATACTTCAAATAGTTGTTCTACCTCTACTTGTTGTCCAGTAGCATCTGTCATTAGCTGGGCAAAGCGAGAGAAGAGACTAACGACAATGTTGTAAACGTCGGAGCCGATAAATGGTTCATTCATAATATCGTAACCGATTAAGTTTGGTTCGTTAGAGAGTGTTTTGACAGCATGACCCCAAGCTGCAGCATAATGATCCTGTAGTCCAATGCCATCAGAAGCTGCTGTATTATTCCAGAAGTGGTCAAACGCCGTTTGAACTGCTCGATCGAACAAGTAAGCATCGCTCCACAGCTCCGTTGCTTGATAGACGTGTTCGTCTGTCATAGTAGCCCAGTCTGGTGCACCATCGGCATATTGCTGGCTGTACAGATCTTGATGCATATCGAGAAACACATATTGATCATATTTGTTTGCTAATTGCATCCATTTGCGAATATTTTCTAAATAGTTATCATCATATTTTCCAGGCTCTGGTTCGATACCATCCCAAATAATGCCTAATCGAATAACGTTGAATCCCCATTCTTTTAACTTAGCAAAGTCGGTTTCCGTCCAATCGTCTATAAAATTTTTAGACTTATCTTTACAAACCATACTAATACCGTGGAGAATAACATGTCTCCCATCTTTATCGATAAAGCGACTACCATCTGTACGAATTGCTTTCATTGTATTACCTCCTGTATTCTCTTGTATAGTTATTGTCTATTCCTGCTGATTGATACGTGTTGTTGCTTAATAGATAAAAGTTGTGAAAGTTGAAAGGTGCTGTTTATTTTCCGTTATGGAGAAAGTATCACATTTACCTTGAAATGACTGGTCAGTACAAATATAATAAATGTAGTACTGCTTTGTCAATGGATGAGCAGGATATTTCTACTCGATAGGGAACATTTATTAAAAGTTGCTTATTACTTTAATAATTGCTTATCACTTTTGCAAAGGATGCTTACATTTAAAGATTGTTCAACTATACATTAATGAGTAGCATAGGCGTTAGAGATATGCCGTTCATGGATAATGAGCGAGTAGTTTTTGACAAAGCTAGCTTGATGAGGAGGAGAATGTAATCGTGAAACAGACAGAAACGCTTCAATTATGGTATCGTAACGCAGCAGAAAAATTTGATGAAGCATTGCCGATTGGTAACGGTCGCATTGGTGGTATGGTGTACGGAGGGATCGAGCAAGAGCGAATTAAACTGAATGAAGACACGTTATGGTCAGGTGGACCGAAAAATACAAATAATAGTGAAGCGCTAGCACATTTGCCGGAAGTTCGGCAATTGATTGCGGATAAGCAATTTGTTGCAGCGGAACAAGTGATTACTTCGACTATGTTAGGGCCGTTTACGCAATCGTATATGCCACTTGGAGATTTGCTTATAGCAACAGATCATGCAGCTAGTGATGTGCAAAATTATCGTCGAACATTAGATTTGGAGCAAGCGATTGCAACGGTTTCGTATGAACGAGCTGGTGCGCAATATAGTAGACAAGTTTTTTGTTCCCATCCTGATTTGGTTATGGCTATTCGATTGGAAACTACCGCTCCTGATGGGCAATCGGTGAATATAACGATGGATAGTTTACTTCCATATGAAATACAGACACTGGATAACAAAATGCTATTAAGCGGTACTGCGCCAAGTCATGTCGATCCGAATTACTTTAATCAAGCAGGGAGAGAGCCAGTCATCTTTACGGAGGGCGAAGGAATGCGCTTTGCTTCTATTGTAGAGGTACAGTTTGCCGATGGAACAGTTACGACGCAAGCTGATGGTTTGCACATTAGTAATGCCAAAGAAATCGTATTGTTACTTCACGCCGCTACTAGTTTTGTTTCGTATGATGTCGATCCGGCAACTAGCAATCGAAATCCCATTAATATATGTGAGCAAACACTGCGTCAAGTCGTTACTTCCATGCAATGGAACAACCTGCTTGAAAGACATGTTGCTGATCATCGGGAGCTATTTGGTCGCGTTCAATTCACATTAGATAGCCCGGTTCGTCAGAAGCCAACGGATTTGCGATTAATTGATATGAAATTAGGCGAGCAAGATTTGTATATGGAAACGTTACTATTTCAATATGGACGCTATTTGATGATTGCTGGCTCACGCCCGGGAACCGAACCGCTTCATTTGCAAGGGATATGGAATGAAAGTTTGCGCCCACCATGGAGTAGCAACTATACGATTAATATTAATACAGAGATGAATTATTGGCCGGCAGAAGTATGTAACCTAGCAGAATGTCATGAACCACTATTCGATTTGATAGCGGATTTGAGCAAAATGGGTAGTGTGACTGCGCAAGAGCACTATGGTGCGTCCGGCTGGGTGGCGCATCATAATACCGATTTGTGGCGACAAACTACCCCTGTTGGACGAACGGGCGAAATGCCGGATACTGTTTCATGGGCGATGTGGCCAATGGGTGGTGCGTGGTTAGTCCGACATTTGTGGGAGCATTATGAGTTTCAGCCTAGCCGGATATTTTTACGAGAAACCGTAGTTCCGATTGTGACGGAGGCTGCACAGTTTTTACTTGATTGGTTATTTGAACATGAGAGCGGTTATTTATATACGAGCCCATCTACTACGCCAGAAAACAAATTTTTTACGGCGACAGGTGATATATCTGGTGTCAGTGAAATGACGACGATGGATATTGCTATTATTCGTGATGTTTTTACTATTTGTTTGCAGGCAAATGAGCAATTAGTTAAGCATGATAATGGAAACGATAAGCCGTTTCACAGTGCTGTTCATGTCGATAGTGCGCAGCAACTTGATAGTTTGATCGAGAACATTAGGCAAGCTATCGTGAAGTTGCCACCTTATCAAATCGGGGCGAACGGTCAATTGCAGGAATGGATCGAAGATTATGAAGAAGCCGAGCCTGGACATCGTCACGTTTCTCATTTATACGCGCTACATCCCGGTTATGACATTACGCCAAGAAGTAATCCAGCGCTCGCTGAAGCGTGCAAAACGACGCTTCAGCGACGAGTCGAGCATGGGGGTGCGCATACGGGATGGAGTTGTGCCTGGACGATTAATATGTGGGCGCGTTTGTATGACGGCGAAGAAGCATATCGGTATGTGAGAATGTTGTTTGAGCAATCAACGAATGATAATTTATTCAATTCCCATCCACCATTCCAAATCGATGGAAATTTTGGCTACACTGCTGGTGTTGCAGAAATGCTCGTGCAAAGCCATGATGGCATCATCACGGTATTGCCGGCAATTCCAACATCGTGGGCATCCGGTCAGGTGAAAGGTTTGCGGGCAAGAGGCGGTTATGAAGTAGCGATCCAATGGTCCGCTGAAAAGATCGATACAGTAGAGATTTCTGCTAGTGTTGATGGCGTATGTAAAGTAGCGGCGAAAGATCGGTTGCAACTGATGGATGATCTACCTTGTCAAGAAACGCAATTAGTCGATGGCTATTACCAGTATGAATTTGCTGTACAACGAGGAAAGCAATATCACTTGCGAGTAAAATAAACGGTTAATAAAAATTATCTATTTTGAAAGGAAGTAGAAAAGATGATCGTAACGTTGCAAGCGAATGAGGCACAGCAAATAGCAGCAACACCCGCATTGCTAGAAGGGCATTTGCGAATGGGTGGAGCTAATCCTACTGGAGAAGTTATCGATGTAAATAATCGTTATATTACGCGTAATGGTAAGCCATGGCTACCGGTTATGGGGGAAATGCATTTTTCTCGTTATCCTCACGAGTTGTGGGAACAAGAGATACGCAAGATGAAAGCTGGCGGCATTCAAATTGTAGCTACTTATATATTTTGGATTCATCATGAAGAGATTGAAGGCGAATTTGATTGGACTGGTAATCGTAACTTACGGAAGTTTATTGCATTGTGTGCCAAGCATCAATTGTATGTACTGGTTCGGTTAGGACCGTGGTCACATGGAGAATGTCGTAATGGTGGATATCCCGATTGGATTTATGGACGTTGTGCTTTGCGGACGAATGACCCTGATTATTTGTATTATGCCAAACTATTATATGAACAAATTCACCAGCAATTGGAGCAGTTATATTTTAAAGATGGTGGACCGATTATTGGATTGCAATTTGATAATGAATTAACGAACAATGGTCCTCATCTATATGAGCTGAAAAAGTTAGCATTGTCCATCGGAATGGAAGCCCCTCTATACACAGTAACTGGTTGGGGTGGTCCAGGTGGAGCAGAAATTCCACAAGATGAAGTATTGCCATTGTTCGGTGGATATCCAGATCATCCATGGGAACAGCATACAAAGCGACTTGAACCAAGCTTGCACTATTTCTTTCATAGTATTAGAAACGATCCAGGAATAGGTACAGATGTTATACCTGTCAATCAAGATGGTCTGGAAGGTGATTTAAGCAATATAGAACGTTATCCAAATGGCACTTGTGAGCTAGGTGGTGGCGTACAAATTACGTATCATCGCCGACCTATTATACCTGCGGACGATCTAGTAGCGATGGCTACTGTTCGGATTGGAAATGGTTGTAATTTGCTAGGCTACTATATGTATCATGGCGGTATTAATCCAGATGGAAAGCTATCGACGATGCAAGAGCATAATGAGCTGAATCGATTGCCGGTATATAGCTATGATTTTCAAACACCATTAAGCGAATTTGGCTATATTAGACCGTCGTATCATGCTATGCGCCGACTTCATTTGTTTTTGGCAAGCTACGGCGAATCATTAGCGCAAATGACAACGATCTTTCCAGCCGAACGACCTGCTTCGCTCTATGACAATGATACACTGCGTTATGCTGTTCGTGTCGATGGCAATCGAGGATTTTTATTTATTAACAATTATCAGCGCCATACCAATATGCCGTCACACGAAAATGTTCAAATTAATATTGCTTTACCAGATGAAACACTAACTATTACAGAGTCTGGTGTCACCATTCCGAGTAATACGTATATGTTTTGGCCGTTTAATTTGGATATGGAAGGTAGTTTGTTGAAATATGCGACCGTACAGCCATTAACAAAAGTAAACAACGAGCAAGAAATGTTATATCTGTTTTTTACAGCTGGTCATGTGGCAGCGGAATATCGATTTGCCGCTCATACGATGGAGCAAGTGGAAGGAACCGGTATAGTAGTGACAGAAGATAAACAGGAAGATGCTCTATATGTGCGGGTGACGCAAACTCAAGCTCAAGCTTCAACTACTGTAGACCATTTCTTTACGTTTACGACAGCAACTGGACAGCGTGTAAAAGTAGTTACGCTGACAGAGGAGCAATCGTTACAGGTGTGGCAAGGCGAGTTGTTTGGGAGAGAACGAATCGTTAGGTGTAAGCATCCAATCCAGTTCACTCCCGAATCACTATTATTACAGCGAGCGAATGCGCAGCAGTCTGCCTCTTCGAGCAGTGAATCGAGTAGTGAATCAGTAGTAGTTGCTGAAGATAGTGAACTAGCTATTTACCCACCGATAGAAGTGGGAACATTAATGGTAGATGCGGTGGAAATGAAAGCTCAGCCTTCCGAAGTGTGGCAACGGTTCATCCTTCCTCCTACTGAGGATAAGGAAGTCACACTTCAATATGAACGAGAAGACAATCAACCATTGGATGATGCGATATTTTTTAATTTATTTGAAGAAGAGCATCAATATGGTCAGTCTCCCGAATGGATGATAAAGGTAGATTTGCAGCATATCACTTCACGTGATGAAGTAATATTAGAAATTGATTTTATTGGTGACGTTGCGCAGTTATATATCGGTGGTAAGTGTGTCGCTGATCAGTTTTACAGTGGAACGACGTGGCAAGTCGGGTTAAGTCGTTATTATGAGCAATTGCAAGCCGAGCCACTAATATTGAAAATATCACCACTACTAGCAGAGCGAGACATCTATATGGAAGAGCGACCGACAGAAGATAGAGAAGCTCAGCTGCATCAGGTAATCGTTCATATCGAACAATCGCAGCAGATTACTAGGAGTCGAATTTAAACTCATCATTCATATAAAATAATTTATACAAGGAGCGATATTACAAATGAGCAAAAAAAACAACCTTAGAAGTCAATTAGGACGAGTAAATGAAGTAAATAAAGAAGGTAGATTCAAGTCGAATTGGGAGTCACTACAGCAATATAACATACCGCAGTGGTATGAAGATGCGAAGTTTGGAATTTTTATTCATTGGGGTGTATATTCAGTACCAGCATTCGGTAGCGAGTGGTACGCTCGTCATATGTATGTAGAAGGTACGCCAGATTATATGCATCATGTGCAAACGTATGGTCCACAAAGCGAATTTGGTTACAAAGATTTTATTCCGATGTTTAAAGCGGAGAAGTTTAATGCTGATGAATGGATGAATATTTTTAAAAAGTCTGGTGCAAAATTTATCGTACCTGTTGCCGAGCATCATGATGGTTTTGCAATGTATGATAGTGATTTGACAGAGTGGAAAGCAAGCACAATGGGACCAAAAAGAGATATTATCGGAGAGCTTGCAGAATCCGCACGCAAACATCATCTTGTATTTGGGCTATCGAGTCATCGAGCTGAAAACTGGTGGTTTTTTAACGGTGGTATGAAATTTGATTCCGATGTACAAGATCCACGTTATGCAGGTTTGTATGGTCCAGCGCAGCCGAATGATGTTCAAAACGGATGGAAGCCAGAGCAACAGCCGAATGAGCCGTTTTTGGATGATTGGTTAGGAAGAACGACAGAATTAATCGAAAAATATGAACCGCAAATAGTGTGGTTTGATTGGTGGATTGAACAACCAGCCTTTAAATCATACCTACAACGGATGGCTGCTTATTATTATAACAAAGCGGATGAGTGGAACAGAGGAGTAGCGATCAACTACAAAGAAAAAGCCTTTGAAAAAGGAACTGCCGTTTTCGACGTCGAGCGTGGTCAATTAGATGATATTCGAGACGAGTTTTGGCAAACAGATACTTCGGTATCAGAAAATTCCTGGAGTCATATTACCAATCATAAATACAAAACAGCAGAAAGCATCATTGGTGACTTAGTTGATATTGTAAGTAAAAATGGCGCATTATTATTAAATATTGGACCGCGTGCAGATGGTACGATTCCCGAAGAAGAGCAGCAAATGCTACTGGATATCGGTCAATGGCTAGATGTAAACGGGCAAGCTATTTTTAGTACACGTCCGTGGAAAGTATATGGCGAAGGTCCAACAGAAGTAGTCAGTGGTTCGTTTAGCGATACGAAAAGAGCGGCATTCACGTCTGCCGACATTCGCTTTACGACTCAAGCTGGTAAACTATACGCATTAATCCTTGCTATTCCAGAAGACGGAAAAGTGAAAATCACATCACTAGCATCATCTCTGAGACTATATAACAAAGCAGTAGAATCTGTAAAATTATTAGGCTATACGCGTGAACTGACATGGTCACATGAAGCTGACGGACTACACGTCACATTACCCGAAGCTCATCAAGTAAGCAACACATTTGTGCTAGAAATTAGCTAAACAAATGGTAATGATCGCTATCTAAATGAAGCAAGCAACGCTGCTAGAATCGGTCTTATAAACCTGATTTTCTACCAGCGTTTTTTTTACCACAACACTAGAACGTGTCTTAAAACTCATCACATCGTTCGTTTAAAATTGGAAGACATATATATAAATGTGAAAAGTCGATCATAGGATCGTTTTTTTACATTTACAAAAGTTGCAGCAATAGACCCCAGGTCGTTCAGACGTGGCTTTTATCGCATGAGGTCTTAACATCTACTGTGAAATTTGTAATAGGGGGGAGTGTAGTAGGATTTTATACGATAAAACGTACAAACATTCAAATAAGTACCGGAGGAGATCAAGTTTATACGAAAAATCATATAAAGCGACCCCGATAATAGGTTGAGCATAAGGATTTTATACGATAAAACAAACAAACAACCGTAATTGCGATGATCGGAATACAACTTTATACGAAAAAACATACAAGCTTACCGTTTCAGAAATTAATCTTTAACATGACCTAGTTATGACCTGAAATAACTACTAATAGTATGTATAGTGCACAGGCGAAGCACCCCCCCTCCCCGGCATTCCTTTCCATAGATTTCGATTATTTTCTCTTTGATACTCCAGTTATTTTCTCAAATTATAGCATACAATTATATAGTTTTCTGACGCGTCCTAGTCTCTTTCATCCTTATTAGCGTATCCCCATCGCTCAGTAGATGTTAAATTAATCCATTTTATATGTAGGAGGTATACGCAAAACAAATTGACCCAACTGATCTAACGTTTTACGTCATATCCAACTGAGCATGGGGAAACGTCATTCGTCAACTGAAATTAGCCAACTGAGCATGGGGAAACGTCATTCGTCAACTGAAATTAGCCAACTGAGCATGGGGAAACGTCATTCGTCAACTGAAATTAGCCAACTGAGCCATGGGGATACGTTATTCGTCAACTTAAGTTAGCTAACTGAGCCAATGGGATACGACAAGTCTGACTCCCTCAATTTGAACGGGATTACTCACGCATGCTCGCTTATTCGCAGGATCTCAGATAACTCGGATGAGATGGAACGACATGAAGGGATAGAAACCGTTAGTAACAATGGATTGGAGCAGTCAAT
>NZ_JBHUMH010000049.1:0-55586 GCF_042684845.1 Paenibacillus yanchengensis
AGAGGAGATACATCGATATGGACCTATATTGGACGTGGAAAAAAGAGAAGAAGAAAGCCGAACCCAAGTCATAAGTCCGGCAGATCATATCTAAAGGGAATTTACACATAAAAAAGGACTTGACCTACTATCGGGGTCACTTTATACGATTTTTCGTATAAACTTGAACTCCTGCCGTACTTATTTGAATATTTGTACGTTTTTTCGTATAAACCTCTACTATACTCCCCTATTACAATGTTCACATTAGACTTTAAGACCTCATGCGATAAAAGCCACGTCCGAACGGCCCAGGGGTAATGGTTATAACACTTGGAAATACAAAAAAACCACCTTAAGATCTACTTTTTAAACCAAACTTCACTAATTAATTGCTTCTCGCATATACCATTGCGCTTGCGCATAAAACATTTGCGAGTATTTTCCATTACATTGTAACAACTCAGCATGTGTTCCCATTTCTACAATACTTCCTTTTTCCATGACGATGATGCGATCTGCTAGTTTTGCCGAGCCTAAACGATGTGTCACAATGATTGCTGTTTTCCCTTTAGAAATTCGCATAAATTGTTTAAATACCCTCTGCTCCTCCAATGGATCAATAGCTGCCGTAGGTTCGTCTAATACAATGAAATGATGTCTACGATAAATGCCTCTTGCGATCGCCACTCGCTGCCATTGCCCACCCGAAAGATCAACACCACCAAACTCTTTAGATAGTACAGTATCCTTTCCTTGCGGGAAGGAGTCGTTGTTCAAATTAAGTTCAAGCTCAGCGAGAGAGCTTTCTATCGTTGCAGATGAATACCAATCACTTATCTTCACATTTTCCTCGACATTTAACCCATACTTCAAAAAAGATTGAAACACGGCGGAATGCTGATGAAATATCGTCGAAAATGAAAGATCAGCCGTACATTTTTCATCATAAAAAACTTTACCTTCCGTTGGTAAATATAGACCGAGCAGCAGTTTTGATAGCGTCGATTTCCCTGAACCATTTTCCCCAACTATAGCAATCGTTTCTCCTTTTTTAATAGTCATATTTACCGCTTGTAGTGCATCATATGCCGCATGGGGATAACGAAAATAAACTTCTTTTAATACAATCTGCTGGTCAATACCATGAAATTGCTCTGTCCCACTACGTTCCGGCCAATCGAGCACTCGAAAATAATTACGAGAAGGTCCTAAAAATCGAAAGATCGACTTAATCTGTTGATCTAGCAGTTCCTCTATCAATTCCATTACCCCAGCAATACTAGCAAAGATAGCCGCAAACGCTCCCACACTAATGTCACCTTTTATAACAGCATCGATAAGTAGTGCCAGTAAAATACCGTAACCTAATAAACTAATAAGTCGCATGAGCATTTCATTACGTGTAGCTTTAAAATCAGTTCGCCACGCTTTTATATTCAATATGTTAATCACATGTAAAAACTTATGTTTGAAAAAAGGAATTGCTCCTAATAATCGTGTTTCTTTAAAGGAGATATTCGAAAGAAAACGGATACAATATCCTTGATACTATATACTTTACGGTTTAAAAACATAGTTTCCCTCCAATTTCCATTCATGCGGCTCATGCTGCATATTTAACCCTGTTAATATTACTTTATGTTAATAATATGTTATTTTTACATTATTTTTTTAGGTGGAAATAGCTTTTAGTATAGGTTGGAATGACTTACTTAACAACTACCTACAGCTCATGGCATGCAATAAAGTTAGCAAAATTAGTAAAGATAGTATCGTAATCAAAAAAAATAACCCAAGCAACAATTTTTCTCTGTGCTTAGGTTATGACTTATTTAACTCAAATCAACAACTACTTTTAACGTATCTCGGGCATCGATCGCTTTATCAAAAGCTGTCTGAATATCTGCTAATTTGTACTTATGCGTAACTAGTTTAGAAATATCTGTTTTTCGTTTATTAATATGACTAACTACTTTTGTTATATCTTCGTGTGTATATCCGCTAGCGCCGATAATTTTCACTTCTTTACTCATTACTTCCGCTAATGATACCGATACAGGCTCCTTGTAGACAGCAATAATAGCGATTCGGGCATGTGGTTTTACAATTTGCATCACTTGTTCGAACAATGGTGCCGCCCCTGCTGCGTCGACAAACGCATCAACATTAGGTACTTCTTTACCGTACACATTAACTGTTCCGAAGTGACGGCTCAATCCAGCAGATATCGTTTCCACTTTTGTATTCACTATTTTGGCACCTAGTTGCTCCGCAATTGCTAACCGATATTCATCCACATCAACTACAACAACGTTCGGAACTCCTTCTCCGATTAAACTTATTGCTGCTGAAACACCAATCGGTCCCGCTCCCAATATAACAATATTATCAGTTACTGTTGGGTTTGTACTAAATGCACCATGAAAGCCAACACTCATAGGTTCCATTAAGACTGCTTCTGTAGCGGTTACATCGTCGTTAAATAAATACAAATTATAATCCAATGCAGCATCTTCAACTAATACATATTGTGAAAAACCGCCTACTTCCAAAGAATATCGGCGACCTGCTCGTTTTGCTGTAATCGGATTAATTCCTACTCGCATCCCTTGCAAAACGCCGGTCACTTCCGCTCCAACTTCCACTACTTCTCCAAACAGTTCATGTCCAAATTGCTGTCCAAACCGAATGCCCATCTCATTGCCTGCTTTAATAATATTTATATCCGTACCACAAATACCACCACACAAATTACGAATTAATACATCTTTTGAGCCTACTGTTGGTTTGTCGCGTTTTTCTACTCGTACATCTTGTTTTCCATAGTAAATAGCTGCTTGCATCGTTATTCCTCCTCATTTTCTAGTTCCATCATTTCTACTAAAACACTAGCCATAGTCGTTGCTGTTTGTTGAAACTCTTGTTCACTCCACTCCATAATTAATCCCAACACCGCATTCGCATTGTATGAAGCATAGAACTCTCTTACTTCTTGCTTTATTTCCATATCTGTAAGCGATTGTCGGACAATAGTTTTGATACGCTCGTAAAATCTTTTATATATACTAAATTGAGAAGACGCGCTAAATATATAACGATACATTTGACGATGTGCGGCAACGTGGTGAAATAAACTAATCATTTGCGGTTGCAAATGGGTTGCTTGCGCATGTTGTCGCTGCTGCGAAGTTTTTCGTAATGAAGCTTCCAACTGCAACAATAATTCCTCTATAATCGCTTCTAGCAATTTTGCAACACTCTCATAGTGCAAGTAAAATGTTCTTCTTGTAATACCCGCTCGTTGGCATAATTCTGTTACTGCAACTTTTTCCAGTGGCTTCTCCGTTAACAATTCCATCAAAGCCGCTCTTAAACTTTCTTTCGTCTTTGTTACTCGCAAATCTTGAGTACTCATTATCAACTACCTTTTCTCACATTTTATTACTCACTTGTATAATAAGTATATTACATTTCCATCCCGTCAGCAACTTTCCTGCAACATCAAAAAAGCAACACCGCATATCGTTTCACCAGGAAACAACAGACGGTATTGCTTTATTTACAACTTTTAGGATAGGTTATTTTCGAAAACTTACTTCATTTTCACAATTCTCACCGCACGATCGCCTACGCCACCTACCTTAATTCGACAAGTACCTGACATACCTTCTTCATTCGAAACAACATTCATCCCCCACGTATCAATGACTTCTATTCGGAAAGTAGCATCTTCAGGCAATTCAATCGTGCGATATAACGGTTGATGCAAACCATAATATTGCAAGTAATATTCACCTTCTATTCCAATCGTAGGAACATCATAAATATGCGGCATAACGGTATAATTTTTCGGAGCTTCTGCTAAAATTTGTCGTAAATAGTTAATGCGCTCTGGACTTTCTCCATATAGCGATCCACCTTTAGCCCACCAGATTTCATCTTCAGGATGAACGTACGTTTCTCCATGCGTCACAAAAGCACCACGAGTAACTCCGTCCCACACTCTCCGCACCATTTCTTGTCCCGATACGTTCCCCCACCGCTGCGGAACATTACCTTCATAACAACACTCATCTATGACAATTGGTTTTTTAAACTGATTACGCCAAATGGCAGCTAATGTTACATCCCAATGTTGAATACTACAATGTGTCACCCAAGGATGGGTATGATCATAAAACTTAATACTCTGATGGTCATACATCTTCGTTCCGTTATGAATAGAGCGCAAATGAACGTATGGGTCATTTTCTCTGACAATTAAAAACAAGCGATCCCAATCTGCCATCGTTTTCTCTTTCATAAAATCATACTCATTCGCCAGTGACCACCATACGTTACGAAACGCACCTAACCGAGCGAGTACATATTTCAAATAAAAATCGTCGGTATCGGCATCCATCCGGTCAAACCCCCAACGACCTTTGTCATACGGATGGAATAAAATTAAATCTGCTTCGATACCCATTTGTTGTAACTCCAGTAGTCGCTCTTCTAGCAAAGCAAAAAATTGCGGATTAAACGTGGTCCAATCAAAACCGTCTGTTTCCGAACCGTTAAATGGAAATAATACCGTTTCTTCTTTGTTAAAACTATAATTTTTCGGAAAGATGCACATTCTAATTTTGTTAAAAGGAGAAGATTGCAGTGTTCGCAACGTTTGCTGCTGCAATGCTTCCGGTTGATGTGTCCAAGCATAACAAGTCGTGCCGAATGGAAAATACGATGTTCCGTCAGCATAGACGAATTGTTGCTCATTTTTCACTTGTACCGGTCCATGATTTCCTGCTGATGGTTCGGAACAGGTAAAACTGCCCACTTGTCCCGCTAATTCCGAAGCGTTACTTATCGTTTGATACGTCCACTCGCCAACGACATTTGGCATAAATCTAATTTTGTAAATACCGTCACCATCATAGAAACCAGTTATTGTCTGTTCCCGCCCATTATAACGAAACACTGCTTGCAAGTTAACATCTTTATATGGATTGCCTGTGGAAGGTCCTAGTAGTGTTAATTCGAACATCCCCCAGCGCTCTATTACTTGCTTCGTTTGCATCCTATTCACCCACCTTTGTCATTTTTACTGCAATATATGGTTTTCCAGGCAAGTCTAATGTAAACTTTCCACTTTTCCCTTCGTGTACCGCAACTATTTCCATATTCCACGTATCGATTACTTCCACTCGGAAAGTACTGCCTTCTGGCAGATCCATATAACGAAAAATAGGTTGGTGTAAACCATAATATTGCAAATAATATTCCCCTTCTACGCCAATGCTAGGGACATCTCGTACATGGGGCATATACTCATACTGGGCTGGAGCTGCTTCGATGATTTCTCGCATATAAGCAATGCGGGCAATACTATCGCCTACCAATTCTCCGCCACGAGCAAGCCATAATTCACTACTTCTCTCCAAATACGTTTCTCCATGACTTACAAATGCACCTCTCGTTACCCCATCCCAAAAACGTCGTGTCATCTCTTCGCCACTTAAATTGCCCCAGCGCCTCTCCATATTACCTTCATAACAGCATTCATCAAGTACGACTGGTTTGTTATATTGTTTCTGCCATTGCGTTACTAAACTAACGTCCCAATGTTGCGTACTACAATGGGTAATCCAAGGCTTGGCATAATCATATAGTTTCACACTAGCATGGTCATACATTTTCGTACCGTTATGAATCGAAGATAATCGTCGATGTGGATCTTCATTCCAAATAATTTGCAATAAACGATCCCAATCGGCCATTTGCTTATGCTCCATAAAATCATACTCATTGGCTACCGACCACCAAATATTGCGGTAAGCAGACAAACGAGCGAGCACATAACGTAAATAACGATCATCTGCTTCTGACGGCATACGATCTAGACCCCAACGTCCTTTGTCATAAGGATGGAATATAATAAGGTCTACTTCTATCTGCATCGCTTGCAATTGTTCGATTCGTTGCTCTAGCCGAGCAAAAAATGCTGTATCAAACGTATCCAATGAAAACCCAGCTTCTCTGGAACCAACAAACGGAAATCCATTCGGCTCTGAATTACCATAGTCATTCATAATAATACACATTCTAATTTTATTAAATGGTGAATTTTGAAGCGTTTGCAACGTTTGGCTTTGTAGCTCCTCACTTTGATGAAGCCACCCGTAACTTGTAGTCCCAACCGGTATGTACGGAGTTCCATCGGCATAAGCAAATCGTTTGTTATCTACCACTTGTACAGGTCCATGATTATCACCACTTGCCGTTGTACATAGCAATTGACCAAATTGCCCACTTAACTGCCCGTCATTGGAATCCACCCAATACTCCCATTCTCCTAATAAACAAGGACTAAATCGAACTTTATAAATACCATCGCCATCATAAAACCCTGTTACCCGCACCTGCTTATGTTCATGTCGAAACGTGGCACTAACCGTTACTTCCACAAACGGATTACCTTGGCTAGTACCTACTAATGACAATTCGAACATTCCCCACTGTTCTACAGTAGCTTTCGTCGACTGGCTCATGAATATCCCCCTTAATTTTTCATTCCATTGACTTGGGCTAATTACAAAACAACTACTCACTACTATCATAAAGGAAACTGTTTTGCTAAACAATACATATTTAATGAAGATATTTTTATTTTGTTTATATAAATTGTTTATACAAATATACAAACCAATGAGTAGGTAAAGAAAAAGCGCTCGAGACAGAAAACGAATGTTTCCATCACAAGCGCATATATAAACAACAATAAGTGCTACATATAAATCCTCATTGTTATTTCAACTTTGCATGTTCTAAAAACGTATCAAAATCATCTTTCTCAGGTTCTGCTAAAAGTAACTCTATTATAGAATCGTTTTTCCGAAGCACGGATGTCACGAATGTCACCAATGCGCTCTAGTAATTCATCAAAATAGTCTATGCCTAGATTACGAATTTCTTTTAAACGTTCGAAATCCATTGTAAAACCTTTTACAATAAATTCGCTTAGTCGTTCTGTAGCCCATTGTCGAAACTGCGTACCACGATGGGAACGAGCACGATAGCCAACTGCGATTATCATCATTTCCAAACTGTAAAATGCTACTTCTCGCTCTACCTCACGTGTGCCTTCAATTTTAACTATCCGGTTTCTCCGGACAGTTAAAAATTCTTCGAGTCCACCCTCTGCATAAATATTCTTAATATGTTCATTAATGGTTTTAATACTCTATCATATTTGAATGAATATACGCTGAAACTTTCATATTTATTTTGTAGTACTTTTGCTTACTAAATAAAATCCGTACATAATTACTATTAGTACTAGTACTATTCCTTGATAGGTAAACTTAAGAAACAAAATAGACGGCGAAATAATGAAAAATGCAGATACAGTCCAATTTATAAAAGTGTGTTTGAATCTTTTCTTCATTATTACTAAACTAATTGCCAAGTTTATCATAAGACCATAACAAATTACTCCCGTTATTGTCCCAATAAACTGTATCTGTTCTGTCATTGATTGGATTGATAATAAATGAACGATTAACCAGACAGCAACTATTAAAAAAACTATATTAAAAAAAGTTTGTAATAATGGATACAGAAACGGAGCAACTTTCGTCTTCACATAGTGTTCCATAAATTTAACACCATCGTCGCTTTTGAAAGTAATAGGATTATGTTGATTAAACTTTACTTCTTTGATTTCTGTTACTAAATTGGAATGAAGTTCCCTTAACAGTTTTACTCTTCTTTCCTCATTTTCCGCTATTTTAATTTCAAAACACTTTTTCATTAAGTCACTAGTCATTATGAAAGATGCTGCTGCCATTTTTTCATAGACAGTGTTTATATCTGAATTTTCATTTATATATTTGAATAATTCTAATTCAAGTTCAGAATAACAATCAATTGCTTTATCCGCTCGCTGCTGATGTTGTTTCATATTCTCCACATAACTACTTCTCGTCTCTTTATACATCCATAATATAATTGTAATAAGCACTGTATAAAAAATTGCTAGAACTGAATTAGGCACAATCTCCTTAATAAGATCTAAAATTGACATTTCACTCCTCCCCACTTAATACCTTTAATTTATTATGAAAACCTCACTATATTTATCGGACAAACTGTCATTTTTTTATATGTAATAACGACGCAATACGAGAAGCTCTAGCACCGATCAGGTAGTCCGGCGTAGATAGGATCACAGCAAAGAAGCAGAATTACGGGCTTTAGAAAAGAATCGAATAGGTACCTTGCAGCGATGTCGTAATAGTCAACTTAAATAAAGTTAGACATTAGTTGATATAGCAATCCTTTATATTTAATATCTAATAGACCTGCAATGATAACTATTAAAATAATTAATGCTACAATTGTCTTTTTATTCTTACTAGTAATCCACTTCACAACGTTCATCTCCTGAATGAATAACATGATTATGAAACATTTCAACTTAACAGATTTATTGAAAAAATCGGGTAGGTGGCTCCTTCAAATGGACGAACCAAAAAACAACGTACACAAAGTGCAAACCATCTTTTTTCAATGTTGTGTCTATTATAAATCAACAATTTCCCAGTACAGTTCAGCAGATGTGTCTGCTAGTAATTGGTAGAGTGCGGATGCAACAAGCTCAAAGCTAACGATATACTTCTGAGGAAATTCACAGGCTTGACCACCCACTGTTATCTCAACAAATTCATCTTCTTCCTCCAGTGTGCCAAGAAGATTGTGAATCGCCGTGCTTGTCTCAACTGTAACAATAAAATCCTGACTGCCACCACCGATCATGATCACGTTCTCCGTGTACTGAATCGTGACCAGACTACGTGTGAAGCCGTCCATCCGTCGAATGACTTCCAAGCACTTTTCAAGTGATGCATGAGCATGCTCGATGGTGTCAGCTAAAGCTCCTTTACGCTGTTCCTCATATATGGTTATCATCCGTCAATACTCCTTTTGAAACTTCTATAATATATCCATTTTGAAAACATTATTTGAATTATAGCATAAGAGTAACTAGTCAAACGATTAGCTATCAATTTCATTGAAGTAACGAGAGGAGTATACAATATGACGCTCATATTACGATAGATGCTAGTTCCATATTTTGGCTTAAGTCGTGATATGTGAAAATTAGTCGGTAAAATTCCGCCAAGAAATATTCGAAGACAAAGGTGGAGAAGTTTATTTTGTACAGCTTGAAGCGGATATTGAGGTGAGAATGAGCGTAACAAGACTCCTCATAGACTTTTACATAAACAAACAAAAAGGGATATCGTTCGATCGGAACAAGATCTAAAACAGACAATTGAGCATCTTCGATTGAACTCTTTAGGGGAGAAATCAAAAAAGAAAATTACATCAGAATAAACAACACGAGAATAACTGCTAATTTTGTCCTTGAGCCATAAACATATTACATTAAACCTCTGCTTATCCCTATTCCTCTTCAATTTACACTATTTTCAAAAAACATACTGGTTTAACACCTAACCAATATCGGACCGTCCACCACACTAAATAATTAATTTGAACAACACCAGCTACCGATCGGTAGCTGGCGTATTAATCTAGTATATTTGTTACAGTTGTAATATGCGATATCATATTATCTACCGTAACACCTTACCAAACTTTCCTTCACGTCATCACCAGCACCTAATTACCAGCATTCGAATTCAGATTCGGATTCGGGTTTGGGTTTTGACTAGGATTCGGATCTGGACTAGGGCTTGGACTCGGATCTGGGGTTGGGTTTGGATTAGGACTCGAGTTCGGAATCCAGTATGGAGTGAAATCAGCGTCAGTTGTTGGAGTTACCTCAGGCTTTATAATGAGAGATTCGATTACCGTAACAGGCATTGGTATGCTCTCTTCATTATGAACTGCATTGCCATACAACGTTTTTAGATCACTTATATCAATTTCCGGCATTTTAGATGATTCATCAAATGTTAAACCTTTATGCAGCTTAATTATGATCACTTTTTGGTCCTCAGATAGTTCGAAGCTATCTAGTTCCGGGTCAAGCGCTATGCCGTTAATTTTTATTTTGGACAAGTCAATAGACTTAGGACTGATCCTAACCGACAATTTTATATTTAATATATCGCTAGCATCAAAATGTGCTCCTACTGCGTGCAATGGTTGAGATTTTTCTAATGTTTTACCAGATTCGAATGCTCCAACAACGAGTAGCTCCCGATCTGCTGGTATATTTCCGCCGAACGCATCTTCTGAATCTTTATTCAACAAGTTAAGTTGGAGTGCTACATCAACGTAGCCTTTTGCCCAATCAGAAACGGTTGAATCGTCAACTCCTGGGGTCGACTTTACTTCCTTATCCAAGCCCAAGCCTCGGACTAAAAAGGTAGCTAATTGCTCCTTAGTTACCTTTCCTGCTGGATCGAAGCTACCTCCACCCACTCCATCCGTTATTCCTGCTTGCCTTACCGCTTCTATATAGGGTAGTGCATAACCGAACCCCGGAGTATCGATCTGTACATCTTTAAAAGATGATGTTTGAATACTTGTATCGACTCTCAAATTAAATACCAACGCTGCCACCTTTGCGAATTGCGCCCGA
Organism: Paenibacillus yanchengensis; assembly: GCF_042684845.1. Taxonomy (NCBI): domain Bacteria; kingdom Bacillati; phylum Bacillota; class Bacilli; order Caryophanales; family Paenibacillaceae; genus Paenibacillus; species Paenibacillus yanchengensis. The sequence continues at coordinate 10,577 of NZ_JBHUMH010000049.1, forward strand.
TTCATTTCTTCTTTCAGTCCAAAATTTGTTTCAGATATACCATCGACAGTACCCATCATCAATAACGCATCGAACTTAGCCCTCGTATTCGCGTGCAAGTCTTTCAAATCGCTAAAATCAGCCGAAGTCTTCGCCGCAATTATACCGCTACCAATTGGTACGAGAAGTATCAAACTCAATGTTAGTACAATAGACCGAATGAAATTTTTTTTGTTCATAATTGCTATTCAACCTTCTTCCTAATATTTTTTGTTATATGCCTCATATCGTTTAATATATTAACATCAATAAGTCCCTCAAATATTAATGAATTATTAATGGATTTATAAAAAAGGGAAGCATAAAATAATTTTATGGAATTAATAGCAACTTATGTAAAAAGTAACGTGCTCCCTAAAATAATGATTAGTAAGAAGGTTAAAATATTATAAAGCAAGTACTACCGCTTCGTACCATCGATAGATAAACTTAGACGAAGTTAGAAAATAGTTGATAAAGTAGTCCTTTGTATTTAATATCTAATAGACCTGCAACGATAATTATTAAAATAATTAATGCCATTATTAATTTAATACGTTTACTAATCATCCACTTCATACTATTCATCTCCTGCAATATTTAAATGAGTAAAATTTACTTCAGCTTAACATATTTATTTAAAAGACGGATAGGACGCTCCTTCAAATTGAGCTTATTTTACCGGAGAAAGCAAAAAAAATTATAAAACAAAAAATAGCTTACACAAAGTGCAAACCATCTTTTTTTTAACGTTGAATTAATTATAAATCAATAATTTCCCAGTTCAGCAGATGTATCTTCTAGTAATTGGTAGAGTGCGGATGACGATGGTGTAAGCTAATGCTTCTTTACGCTATTCCTCATATATGGTGATCATCCATATATTGTCAAAGGAGATCGCATACAACAGCAGGTAAATTTAATAAACAAAATGAATGGTGATATAATGAAAAGTGAAATTACAAGCGAATTTGTATAAGTATGTTTGAACTTTTTTATATGAACCAAACTAATAAGAAAATTCAACATAATGCCATGATAAACAACGAGGAGGATGGAATTGTATACAATCGGGCAAGTGGCTAAATTTCTAGGGATGACCAGAGATACATTAAAGTTTTATGAGGAAAAGGAATTAGTAAAGCCTAAACAAGATGATACCAATGGGTATAGAAAATATAATCATTTTGATATATATGATGTGGTAACTATTAATTTTTATCGAGAAATTGATATAGAAATCAAAAAGATTCAAGATATTAGAAGAAGCAAGAGCATAGAGGAGCTAGCATACCTTTTAGAAGAGAAAGAACAACAAGTTCTGGAGGAAATTGCATATAAAAACTTGCTTTTAAAACGGATTCAACATGTTAAAGCGGATTGTCAAAAAGTAAAACAATATTTAGGAAAATATATGATAAAAGAAATGCAACCATTAAAAGTAACAGGAGAAATAACAGATCTAGCAGCTCATGATGAATATGATATTCTACAAAATAATCCAGACAATTTAAAGCAAGCAGTCACATTAACAGGGTTAAGAAGAGTAATAAAATTTAATGCAGAAGGTATCATAGGTGATAGATTTATCATAGTACGTAAAGTAGAGGACATTAATGACGATATAGAGGGTGAAGTTCTTACTTATCCTAAGTGTATTTATACGATTATTGAAAACGGTAGATGGTCAACTAATGGGAAAAATATGGATGATCAAGTCGAAGAGAGTTTAAGAAGAGTGGCATCACAAAAAGGATATGAACTATTAGGATTGGTGTTCGTTAATATGATCATTACTACTTATGAAGAAGGACTTGAACGTGTATTTCTGGAAATATATTCTCCGATAAAATAGTCCATTCATGTATTGACCTACGACTTACCCATAGGTTTAAGCTAAAGATATTAGTAAATATACGCTGTATTTTATTTGCTTAATATTTAGTTTGAAGTGGGGATTATAGATGAAAAGAGAAAAAAATTTAAAAAGACCAATAGTAAGCTTTATTTTATTGACCAATATCATTTTTTGGCCACTTTTTTTGCTTGTTGGCGCAGCAAGCTTGTTAGGATTTCCTTCAGTGGTATTTGATATTCTGTTTATTATATCCGCCTGGTCGTCAACAATTGCCTTTTTCATTTTATTTAAAAGAATTTATCCAGAACAACGTTTTATCCATTTCGTAAAAGAGAAATTCAACAATAAAATCAAATTATCTGTCGCTATTATAGCCATTATGATTCAAGTTTTAATATTTGGAATTATCGTGCTAATTGTAGCATCAAATACGAATGGAACAGAGTCAATTTATACCGTATCTTCTTTTGGAATGCTGATATACTTCTTTTTCAAAACTTTATGTTCAGGACCATTAGGAGAAGAATTAGGTTGGAGAGGATTTGCTCAAAATGAGCTTCAAAAGAAGTATTCACCTTTGAAATCTTCTATAATTATAGGGTTTTGGTGGGGATTGTGGCATCTACCAATATGGTTTACTACAGGGTTGACGGGCATTGAATTAATAAAGTATATTGTGTTTTTTATGATTGCAATTATTACAACAAAAATTATGATGACAGCTTTTTATAACTTGAATCAAAATTTAATTATTCCAATCATCATCCATCAATTCTTTAACTTTTTTATTGGTATCATAAATGGAAACTTAATTGATTTGATCATGTATAGTGCCATTTTATATGGTATAGTAGCGGTTATATTGATAGTTATTAATCCAAAGAAAGTACTATATAAGTAACGAAATAACAAATAGCCAACACAAACATCGCCAGCTACCTGATAACAACGGTAGCTGGCGAATTCGTTTAGTTGTTTTGTTGTAGTTGTAATATTCGATACAATACTACTGCTGCTTGTGCTCTTGTTACGGATTGTTTTGGTGCAAATTTGTCCGCGGTTATACCGTTCATCAGATTTGCTTTGGTTACAGCAATTACAGCATCTTGTGCGTAACTAGAAATGGTTGATGCATCGCTATAATTGGTGCGCAATTGTGATGGAGTTTTAAGCTGCAACGTACGAGCAATAATTACCGCTAGTTGTTCTCTCGTTATTTCTTCTTGTACTCCAAAGTAGTCAGCTGTTATTCCTTGAATAATACCTCGTTCTACTGCTTGTTTAATGGCATCTGTATACCACTTTCCACTCGCTACATCTTGGAACGGTAATGTACTATTAGTCTGAGTAGACGGAATAGGTAAGTCGCTCCAGTCAACTGCCCGCATCATCATTGTAACTAGTTCCGCACGTGTAACTGCTGCATCTGGTTTAAACGATTGTGGCGATACTCCTTCAATAATACCTCGTGCCTCCAAATAGGTTATCTCCGTTTTTGCCCAGTCTAGATTATCAATATCGGTGAACTGTCCCACATAATAAAGTCCAGCATAGCTGCCTGTAGTTGTAGCTTGGATAACAAACTGTTGCTTACTTACGTCATAGCGACTGCTGCGCATCGCTTGCGCTGTTCCATCTTTATTCAACTGGTAAACAACTAACCGAGCTGCTTGTTCTATTGTTTTTTGTTTATAAGGCAGTTGGATGGTAATAGGCGTACTCGATAAACGATTTTGTTTCGCTCCATCCACATATAGGTCGATAGTGTATGCCGTCTCATCCAGCACCATCTGTTCCTGTGGATCTGGCCATAAAGAATGATTTGTTTTGCTAATCACTACCTCTATTGTATCTTTTGCATTAGCAATTAACTCTGCCAACTGTGCAGGTGACCACTTAAGCTTTGCCCCTGGTGTATCAATGTGAAAAGCAAGTCCTTGCTCTACAGCATCTTGTAGCCGTTCCACAGGTATAGCTAATGAAATACTAGTAACATCCGTAGATGGTGTCATATCATGAGATACGACTATTGCTTCTTTACCTACAGTTATTGTACCGTCACCATCTTGCTTATCATCACTTTTCTCGGGAACATAAGGCGGATAGGACGGCGCCGATGGTTGTACAGGCTCACTAGATAAGTTTTTCACATACAAGTCATCCATTACTAAATAATCATTCATAATATTGATATTGCCACGCAACGTCTCGATTACCAAATAATTATCTTCACCAACCGATGTAAATGGTACTACCACTTGGTTATAACGTTTACCTGTCGTTGTTTTACTCAATAGCTGTGCGGCAATTTCTGTACCGTTAGCTTCACGTACACTTACTCGGTACAATCCATCTTGCAATGTGTCATATTTAAAACCAACCTCGTACTCTGTATCAGCAGCAAATCGTAGTGTAGATGGTACTGTTCGGAATAAAGCACCTTTATAATCTTCGTTTGTTTTAAGCGCATATCTACCATTTAGTACATAATTCATATGCTGCATGGAATTTGGATTCGGATCTTTTTCGACAAGATGAGTTTGACCTCCCGAACCACGCAAGTACATAAATGGTCCCCAACCTTCATACACATTCTCAAAATCTTCAAAGTACTCATAATCACCTTTATTCGTTACACCGGGCTGTTCCCAGATGCGCACATCGTCGATGAGTACGATACTATCAGAAGCAGGTTGTTGCGCTTCATCTACTTGCATGTAGATAACAGCTTCACCGCTGTTATTCGCCGTAAAATCTACTTTCATTCTAGTAAATGTTGTATCTTTAAATTTATGCGGCTCTTCTCGATTTAACATTGGTTCATTTTCAATATAATTTGTAACAGGGAGACCACCATAATCTTTCACACCTAGTGTCACTCGTTGTTTCCCCTTATTACCTGTCGTCAACCAGACGGAAGCCGTATAAGTTTTTCCTGGCGTCAGTCCTGTAATTTTTTGACTAACTGTTGCCGCTTTTCCTTCGGCGATTTGCAACATATTGTTGTATCTCGCATCCCGTGTGATAGTAACATGATCGTTGTCAGTCGCCTGAGAATTTACTTGCCAATGAGCAAAAGTTTGACTATCAAAACCTGGATCTGCTACATACGTTCCTTCTCCCCAGTTACTAGCAATCGGTGTAGTAGCAGCATCTTCGATTGTTTTATAAATGACATAAGGAACTTTTTTTACCGCATCAATTGTTACTTTACCGTCTTGCACTACAAGTTGCTGCTTATGTTGTTTGCCCGTTTCGTGTAATTCGTACAGTTCTACAGTAGATTGCCCTGCCCAACTATTAGGCAATTCCCATTCTGTCGAACCACCCACAGGATTCCAATGATAGATTTTCAACTCTTGCTCAGGATCCCATGGTAAAAATATTAAACTTTCTGCCTTTGTATTCAACGTCCCATCATTATTTATTTTAATATCCGATACTGCAATAACTTTGCCGTCTTTACGAATGACACCTACTTCCGTATCATCCTCTTTCGTCTCAAGCATTACTTCTACTTGATTAGCAAACGTAATTTTTTCGTCTTCCCATTTCATTATCGGAAAATACTGCATATATTTCGTAGGCAAATTTTGATTATAAAATACATCTACTCCTTCTCGCACATTCGTACGCCCTTGCCATGTTGCGATGCCAGGCTGCTGGACACCTTTTAGCAACTTACTTAGTTTTGCACTATTAGCAGGGAAGGTGTCTTGATACTCATTTTTAAGGAAGCGAATAATTTTACTACCGTCACCACTGCTTGGATAGTATAAATCTGTTCCCCAATGAGTCCAAAGTGCATCTTGCTCTAATGGACCACTAAACTCGGTAGCTACCATCCAATCATTCTGCTGTAATATATTAGCAAGTTGTTTGGCATGCCAGCCAGCTCCTGCATACACATCTACGTAAACCCAATCGAGATCTGGCGCATCTTGCTTCAATAAAGCAAATCGCTCTTTCAGTTCCCCGCTTAGTAAGTCTTTCATTTGATCTACATAATACGCTTGATCCAGCCAACCCCACCCTGCACTTAGTGGCTTATATAGATGTTCATAGTTAGTATAAAATGCATCTAACATATATTCGTTGATATTAACGTGGACACCAATCTTCAAATTATAATCATTAGCTAGTTCCGTTAATTTTTTAAAATCCTTAGCTCCGCCTTGACGAATACCGATATGTCCGCCAACGTCAGGATGACTATCATCATGCCCTTCTGCTTGGTAACCTTTATGCAAGATCATTTGACCAAATCCATCGTATAAGTTATAAAGCTTTTTAGCATCATCTAAAGAACGTAAAAACGGGTTTTGGGCTAAACTATTGAAATTAAAGCTGATATAAGGAATATGATCTCTAATCCAATCGCCACCTAGCGGCACTTCCATCTGTTTACGAAATGCAATTGCGCCATCTTGCCAGTCAGCCGTTTGATCTCCGTTGGCGTCGGGTGTAATGATAACTTTTGCAAACATATCCGTCTGCGGTGGAAACTGCTCATCATAGCCAACTACCCCCCGATAAATCCACGCACCATTCCATAATGCCACCTCTGCTTGGTTACCTGTTTGTTTATCTACCCCAATAATTGTTTTCGCTGAAGTTTCGACAATATTATTCACAATAGTTGCAGCAAAGTTACCATCACTTAAAAAACTGTATGTTCTAGCTACTGTTCCAGCATCCATGTCTTTTGCAGTTGCAAAGCTTTCTTGCAAGGAGTTCCAATCGCCGGAAGTCCAAGCTGTAGCAATTTCTGCATCGTCATTTTGAAAACTTACTAGTTTATGATTTGGAAATTCAACCGTTAATATAGGATAATCTTCGGGCTCTTGTATCACTTTCTGCTCAAAAGTAAGGACATTATTCTCCACACTTAACAATGTTTCCAATTTCACTTGATAACTCTGTTCTGTACTTTCATCTATTAATGTAGCAGTTATTTCATACGTCGCTGAATGGTTATCATATTCGACATTATCAACAGTAATCATGCTGTCCTCTCCATTTATACGAATCGTGTATAAAAAATCAGATTGAGCAGCAATTTCTTGGTTACTTTCTAACCAAGTATATTTACGTACTGCTGGATAACGATTATCTAGCTCTACCTTCATATCATTCGATTGAATAACGATTGGCTCAAGCTCTCCTGCTTCAGGTGGAGTAAGTGGAATATGTTTTTCCACAGCTAACTCATCGATTGTAATTGTTTTATTTTCAAACCAGCCACGTAAACCAATTTTCCCAGCCGTTATTGGAATATCAACAGTCATATTTGCAAACATTTCTCCGTCAAGCCACGCTTTAATCGTCTGCCCAACGAACTTTATTTTTAATGTATATTCCGTATCTTTTTTTAGTTCCGGCCCGCCATCTGTTAACGTTCCGTAGCTACTACTATTTTGCCATACCCATTTACCACCAACGTCATTAGCTATCATCGCATAAGAATTAGGACCACTATAACGAAATAAAAATCCTATTCGCCCAACATTAGAACTAGTTTTAAACTTAATTGTATAAGTTCCATCCGCTATATCCGTACTGTCTTCGTCATAAACGATCATGCTGCCAGTTGTTTTTACTAACAAATTACCGTCTTCTATTACCGGTTGCGTAGGTAGAACCGTTCCATTGTCCAAATGCCAGGTGCCCGCTATGCCATCATCATACGTCCTTCTGTAATCGCTTGTAAGATTAACGTCCACTTGTTCAACCTCTGTTATCGATTGTTCTTCCGTTGATATCGGAGTTGAATTATTACTCTCCTCCGCCATCTGATCAACAGATGATTCCGTTTCGTTTGTGTTGTTTTGTGCAGTAATGGTAGTTGCAAAAGTCAATAAAAGGACAAGTACAGTAACTAAACTTCTTTGCACTAGTTTCACTTTGCTACCTCCTACTATTATTTTTTATCTTCATCCCTTAGATTGTAAACGTCATCAAAAAGTGATAACATATACAATTTTGACTTTTTCCTTGATAATATTGACTATTGATAATAGTTATAACGGATTTCTCTACTTTAGAAAATTAAAAAACGGATAACAAGCAAATTTAAGAATAGGAATTGGAATGAACCCCATTTGCTGAATTATCCGCTAAGTTGCGATATTTTTCCCGTAACTTATGTAGCGATTAATCACTATATTAAGTTGTGTAGTATCTGGTCGTTCCAAATTTGTGCTTCTATATAAGGTGCTGATTCTTCAGATAATTCGCTCGTCCAAGACTGTTCTGGGAGTCCTTGACTAGCCACTAGTTCCTTCACTTCATCCATCGTAAACACTTGACCATACCATGATGACGGCTTCATCGTGCTTGAATTTGTAACACTACTTTGCTGTTTTATTTGTTTACGCTGCTCATACGATATCATACTATCTGGGTAAGTAAATGAAATATCATTACTTACAAACAGTGATAATGGAATACGTATACTAACGATATTAAATGCTGCACCATATTTTTCAATCCAAGCAGATTGACCATAGACCGCATATAGTGGATAGGTTTGTACTGGTGTTTTTCCTTTTGCTATAAAACTTTCACACAACCACTGTTCTGTCTGTTTCCGACTAGCCATATAAGCAGCAGGTGTTTTGAATCTTGCGAATAATGGTGAATCATCACCTAATTTTTCCATCACACGTAGCGCCTCATCATCGGGCAGTGCGGACAACGTTTGAAAAGGTGTTGCTCCTTGCTTATAATAATGGGTTACATGAGAAACCATTAACCTACCTCACTTCTTTTTGATTTTATATATATAAAAAGGATATGCTGGAAATGATGCATACAGCTCTCTTTGTTCTATGACATAATTCGGTTTTTGCAAATATTGTTCAACTGATTCCAATGGAAGCTGGTTGGAACTAGCCATTAACATTAAATATCCTTCAGGTTGCAATAAATGAAAACAACTGTCTAAGCACTTTTGAAAATTTCCCGTTTCATGAATAGTGGAGCCGATTAAAGTTACAATAGGAAAGTTTCAACAGGCTCATCGAAATTAAAAATATTTGTGCAGATTACTTTTGCTGGATTTGGATGTCGTTCCCTTTGCTGCCTATACTCAAACATCTCACAAATTTCACTGTCTATGTCAATACTAGTTAGTTCACCTGTTTCTTTTAACCAGTATCCCAAATAATCATCCCAATCTCCTGCACCTATTCCTACATTACAAACTTTTATTCCATCAAATATAGCGAATGACTTTCTAATGTAGTCTCTTGTTACCATTTCCGTGTATAGACACTGTGGAGAACTGTTCCACTCGCCAGCTTCTGGACTTTTGAGATCAAGGTAATAACGGAATAACTTTTCATCCATATCCATGCTAGTTCCTCCCGAGATTTATTTTGGTATCCGTTTTATCATAAAACGAAATATAGAAGATACATATAGGTGAAAACTACTTTTATGCCGTATCCCCCTTAACTCAGCAAACGCAAAAAAGGAGCCATATCGCTCCTTTTTCTAATCGATATTTTATTTCATAGCCGCTACTTGAATATGACCAAATGCCCAATGTGTCGCTGGCACATCTTTGAATATAGCTGCTTCATTTGTTACCGCTGTTCTACCTAACATACGATTAAGCATGATCACTGCTTCCGCACGATTCACCTTACGATCTGGTCGGAACGTGTCATCATCGTATCCTGCAATCAATTGTTTAGATGATAATATCGCTATAGCCGTTCTCGCCCAATGATTATCCATATCTGTAAAATCTGCTTGACCTGATACATCTTCCCCGCCAAGCTGTAACATTCTAACGATGATTGTTGCTAGTTCTGCACGAGTGACTGCTTCATTCGGTCGGAAATGATTAGTCTTGGTGAAATACCCTTGTGCGGTTGCCGACTGAATACTACTCGCTGCCCAATGTTCGTCGCTGACATCTTGGAAGGCTGCCCTATTTTCATTAGTAGTTGCTGATTGTACTACCAATCGACTAACCATCACAGCAAGCTCTGCCCGTGTCAAGGTACGACTAGGATAGAACATCCCTGTTTCCGGCATAGTCATATAAGGACTTTCGCTAAATTCTGTTTGTTTTGTTTGTTCTGTTTGTTCTGCTTCATCAGGCTTATCTGCATCCTTTAATTTATTAACTGTAACTTGAACTTTAGCATCTACAGACTTACTATTTGCAGCATATGTCGTTATAATCTCTACTTTCTGCTCGGTTTGCTCGGCTGCTAACCATTCTACAGTAACCGTAATTTGTTCGGAAGCATTGGCTGCTAATTCTGCTGTGGTCCAGATTAGTTTACCATCCACTTGCTTAGCTCCAGCAGCATTAACTACTTTCACACCGCTCGGAATAGTCATCGACAGCGTACCTTCGTCCATTATTCGCTGGGAATCATTACTATACGTAATAACTAGTTTAGATGTATCGCCTGCCATCACCTGCTTACGCGCCAGCTCTATCGCTACTGTCGGAAGAACCGCTTGTGGTATATACGGTGGGTATATTGGTGCTTTTGCGATAGCAAACTGATTGTCTGAAGTATTCAATTCCACTTTCGAGAATGCAGTTCCTGCTCCTGTAACAGTAAACTTCACATCGTAGCTACCTGGTTTCATCAATTTAGGTAAAGTATAATCGGCTGCCCAGCTTTTAAAACCATCTGTTTCCCATGTTGTCGCATTAGTTACCTGTAATGGAATTTCTACTCCATCTACTTCTGCAGATACACCTTCAGATAAATGCGAGCTATTTGCTTGTAACTGCAAGACTTCTCCTGCTTTCAACTCTACAATAGTCGGATCAAATTCCGCTTTAGTACCTACCCATCCATTGAGTGCTTTTTCCATATGAATCGTTACTGTAACTGGCTCACTAATTCCGCCATTCGTATGTTGAACGCGGTAGCTGAACTCATCTATCCCTGACTTAAAGTTACTGTTCGGGGTATATACAAACTCTAAACCGTTCATTCCATCATCTTTTATAGTTCCATTACTTGGCAAACGGTCAAAACTAGCAAAGCTAATCCCATCATCAGAGCCTGCATACTGCCCCGCTCCTGTAATAGTCACCGTGGATTGACCTTCCTCTACTACTTCCACTTGGTCTGTTACCAGCGGGATTCCCTCGACAACGAAGATGGCTGGGTTCCCAGTGTAGCCCTTCTCATCCGCACCATCCCAGGTAAAACTGATTCTGTTATTTAAAAGCTCATCAACAGGAACAAAGCTGAGGTCTGACAACTGCTCCACTGGAATTTCCTGATCTAGTACCACTGCCACTCCTGCGAGTTGCAACTGTCCGATAGTCGCATCAGGTAAACTCCGTAATTTTACTTTACTTAATTGTTCACCCATTGGCGTATTAATGACCGTTCTGAAACCTGCTTGAAACTCTTCCTTGGTGAAGACGACATCCCCTGACGCAATCACTTGTTTGTTTACTTCATGTACAACTATATCGTGCGTAGACAAAGTGATGAGATGCTCTATCTTTCCTGGTGCCATCTTAGTATTTTCATCATTTTTTTCCAAATATTCAGATAAAATAATATTTACGATATAGTTCTTGTCTGGATTGATAGATGATTCTTTTATCTTTAATGGGCTACTTTTTCCATCCTTATCTACAATAGACGTTACTGCTCCCAATTGTTCTCGTGATACATAACTATCTAGTGACTTGTTTGGATCGAGTTGCTCCTCTACGACATTTACTTCCAGCACATATTTATCATCAACTTTAATGTCGGTAGTGGGGGTAACCGTTAATTGACCTTTTTCCACATGCAATTCGATATCACTAATAACGGCCTTCTCTTGTGCTCCACCATCAAGTACAATTTGCCCCCAGTTAATCTTCACAGCCCAAATAGTATTAATATCCTTGCTCGTAATATAATCATGCACAGTTAAGCCAACATAATTATCCCCAAGTTTTATATCTGTTAATTGATCTCCCCTAAATGGCATAACTGTTGTACTCCATATGTCATTTTCCCCAAGTAAGCTGCCTCGATAGGCTGATGCTGCCATCTCCTGCTTATACTTGCTACTAGTACTAGGAGCGTTCGGATAGTTCAACGTTCCTTTTCTTAATACAATATCCGCTGGATCAGTTGATAGATAGGCACGAATCCATTCTTTTAAACTAGTTCTGCCTAGCATGCTATAAGCATCAATATCATGAGCCCTTATTACCAAGGCTGCTGATTGTTCCGGAAGGGCTGTAACATTAATTTTAAATTCGATAGGATAGTTACCATCTCCATTCTTGATTTCTACCTTTAGATCATTATCAGGTTGACTATCTACCGCTCCTCCACCCCAGTTATCTTGGTTCGTCATAAAAGTATACCCAGTCCCTGCTGCTACCTGATACGCTTGCGCCTGATTATCTTGTATAAATGGTATATAACTCGTCAATAAACTTAAACTAAGTGATAATATACCAACACGTTTCAACAGTTTTTGTTTCCAATGTTTCATAATACTCATCCCTTTGCATTTTTTACTGAACTTACATACTGATTAGTTTTAGCATACATGTTTAACAAGCTATATTCTGTAACCAAGACCACTACAATAGATATCAAAACCCATTAACGACTTATTTCCCTCAATGTTTTCTAACATTGAAATATGTTTCTATAAATAAAAATAAGACCTCATTAGCGCTTGACTAATTTGATCTTATTTAACGTTATCTTTGATGTCATACTTGCATGAAATGCAACACTGTCTGTGTTCAAGGTTTTCCCTCTCATTACAATTTCGATTCGCACCTGCACGAGGTGCGACTTCATGTCGCAAACAGGTGTGACAGACTTCGAAATTTCAATTCACGCACCTACACAAGGTGCGACCGTATCAACGAACGCCACCACTTCAGCACTTTGATTTCAATCCACGCACCTACACAAGGTGCGACAAACCTCGAATAGAAGTTGCTGTATATGAGATTTATTTCAATCCACGCACCTACACAAGGTGCGACTTAGAAGGATATGACAAGGAAGCGATTTACGATATTTCAATCCACGCACCTACACAAGGTGCGACACTTTAGCGGCTTCGAACTTCGAATACTGGCCTGATTTCAATCCACGCACCTACACAAGGTGCGACTAAGCAGCGTTGCAAAGGCGCACAGGCTGTACAATTTCAATCCACGCACCTACACAAGGTGCGACAGGGATTTTTGCAGATGGAAGTTTATGTGATTACATTTCAATCCACGCACCTACACAAGGTGCGACCAATCAAGCCAGCCCCCATGTTCGAGGTTAATGATTTCAATCCACGCACCTACACAAGGTGCGACAACGTCGCCGTCCGTAATAGCCCGGATATAAACATTTCAATCCACGCACCTACACAAGGTGCGACTTGGAGCTTTAATAGAGTCGTTGTAGTAGAATAAATTTCAATCCACGCACCTACACAAGGTGCGACTGCGAAAATAAGCAAAATAGAATAAGTTTGAAGTGCTTTTGTTCTTATTAGTGATAGCGAATAATGATTTAATGTCTTTTTTTAGAGTATATCATACTTTTTCTATAATTACTCTTACTTAATTTCTAGTTTTTTCTAATTATTTGGTGCGAATCGCCTAGAGATTTTATGTGTGCCTCACATTCGCACCAGTGGTTCGCACTAGAATTTATGCTATTTTGTTATGCACATTTTTCATTGCGGTACAGAAATTTTTGCGTCGAGTCTATAGTGTTAATTATTAATTATTAAATTTTTAGAATTAGTTCCGTTTTCTCATAAAACGTGTTCCTACACAAATGCTACTCTCTTCGGAACTTTTAGCCACATTACAAAAAAGCCAATTACACCTGTTAGAGCAATATAAGTATTGATAAGATATAACGTCTGTGGTCCCAAAAAGTCAAACATCCAACCACCCGCTATACCCGCTACAATGCCAGAGATTCCTCCCCACGTAAGAGCGTAGATGGCTTGCCCTGTTGCACGATGTTGACTCGGAATGAGTAATGCGGTCAGACTAGTTCCTATATAATAGTAACCTCCGAACGTAATACAATGCATCGTTTGAATGAGTATAATATGCAATGCACTAGTCGCTTCCGACATAAGAAACCAACGTAACACATACAACCCGCTGACAATAACAAGACAGCCGATCATCATTTTGGGAGATTTCTTTAAATATTTATCGAATAATAAAAAGACGGGTATTTCAAAAACAGAAGCTAAAAATACTGACCAACCGATTAATGCATGGGAACCACCCAGATTAGCTATATATAAAGAAACAAAAGTTTGATTAATCGAGTTCGGTACTGATATTAATATACCAAGAAGTACAAAAACAAAAAATAGCTTACTAGATACCATCACCTTCCAATAGCTTTGGCGCTCCACTGGTTGATCGCTAACTACTCTGCCCTTTGGTAACTTAATCGTAAATAAAAGCGACACTACCATCATTGCTGCATACAATATCCACAAATTAAGTAAACCCATCCAGCTTAAAATTGGACCTGCTAATACTGCTGTAACTGCCCACCCCAAGGAACCCCATACCGAAATGCTCCAAACTTGTAAGGTGTTTTTTCAATCGAATTGAGAATGAGACTGTTACTTTGCGAAAATGTAGGACTATTAAAAAAGAAAAATATTAACATTAACCCGAATATTACGATGTAGCAGTATAGCTAGATGCTGATATTCACCAGTAAAAATAATGTCTATCGCTTTATTACCAGAAAACACCAATACTTTTTGCTCAATTAATTCCAAATCTTTCTGCTCTGCCCCATAAAAAGCGAATGTAAGCGAATGTAATCTCATATGGCTCCAACTTCTTTTTGTCGTCACTTACTTCTGTAGTTGATGCTGGCTTATCAGCTTTATTACTAATAGTAGAAGTTGTTGATGTGCTGAAAGCAGTTAATAGTGCTATCATCACTAGAAAACCTATCACGCCCGCAAACATAAACAAAAATAGAAACGCAGCTACTGCTAATTTAGATGTAGCTGCGTTCACAATGTTCTGAACCTATTTATTATTTATTTACTATGCATCATTGTTATCCATTACATCTAACATCAAATTAGCACCTAATTTGAACCCATAAGAAAAAGTAGCCTCTACTTGCATATTGTTAACGACATCACGCAACTCTAAATGTGCTTCCAGTTCGGCAAACATCGTCTCACCAAGTTTTTCTTGCCACCCCTCTGCTTGCTCCGCTATTTGTGTCGTAAAAGCTCGATAGTTAGGATGCGACGGAACAATCACTTCGTCAGGATTAATCCGTCCATGATACAAGGCTTGTATAATCGTATTTCGTTTATTATTCATTATTTTCTTCATCCTTCCACTATTTTCATCGCAACGCTTGAATGAACTTCATGCACATGGTAGGATATTTATGCAGTCTGCTGTTTCAGCGATTGCTGGTTGGGAAGTGGCAACTTCTTCGTCGGATGGTGCCGCTTCTTTTTTTGTATATCAAAATATCGATTCTTTTTATGGACTATATCCATCACCTCTTCTTGTGCCCATAGCACTACGATAGATGTTAGAACGGTAGGTGTCAATAACAATTACAAATTAAATTACTATCTAATTTTAGAACGTATGTTTCCAATAAAAAAACGCCTGATGGCGTTTTTTTACTTCCCTATTTTTGTATTATAAATAATTATATTCCACCACCTAACGTAACAACACAATTTCACAGACCGATTAATCCAATTTTCCGTGTCGTCATATTTATACAATAAATTGAAATGAATGGCAAAGCATATTAGAAGCCATCAATGAAAGACATTCAGATATCCCACAATTTGAGAAGCTGTTAAAAGAAAGAAGAGTTCTACAAGCACAATGTCTCATTATTTGTTAAAGGGATTTTATCTTAGAGAAATTCAATTTGGAAATGTAATCGAGAATACTAAAAAGCAGTTCGCTCCTCATTCGAGGGAGGGCTGCTTTTGTTCGACTAGCTTTACCATTCGTATCTCATTCACGACAAATGCTGTGAGTTACGTCTGTATTCGCATACGAAATAGACCTCGGTACTTGGCTGTTGCCATACCGTAGAACCTCTTCATCTCTGCATTTTTATGTTCAAAACTGGTCTGGATTTTTCCGTATTAACGTAGAATACATACCAAAATATAGTGATCATGAAATTTATTTTTAGGAGGCTGCAACATGATAACAGAATACTATTTCTGTAGCAAAGCATGTGTTTGAGGAAAGAAATGTGAAAGTAGAGACATCACAAGAGCAGGAATGACAAACCTGACGAAGAGGTTCGAACTGAACCTCTCAATAAATTGAACGACATGGACTTTCTCAGCGCCCTCCGAGTGTGGAGGTTTTATTTGTACATATTATTCTATCCATTATTCACTTAGTAAAATCGTCAGTAGTTGCAGCTGATATCGTCTCACCAAACCGTACTAACACATGCCACATTAACTTTAACTCTTGAAGCACTTCCTCATAACTTCCTCTATCACTCCATCTTTCTGGATTATTGTGTAGACCATTAACTGCGATACCAATCGTATGAGCATCAATAAGATGGTTAACAGCTATTCTTTCCGCTAGTGAAGGCATGGTCGGTCCTCTATAATAAGACGGCACTTCGCTCTCGTGAATACTATATCCATGGTGCCAATGTAACGCTATCGCATACTGCTCACATAATTTTTCTAACGTTCTTCCCACATCCGTTCCTTTAAAGGAAGGATCAGCTACTAATATTTCCACATCATCTTGTAAAGAGATATTTCCATGAACTTGTGCTTCTATATAATAATTAAGATTTTTTGTTGGCATTCGTTTCATTCGTTCCGCAATTGGTTCTTTTAACAAAACTGTGAACCTATCTAACACTTGTCGTGGAAATAAATTATTTTCTCCAAGTACATTTTCACGTAAAAACGACTCTTTAAGAACAGCCGCTATAATATCATCGAACGCTTCAATTGTACCTTTTTCGAGCGGATCATCTTGTGACCCACCATAAGTGTAGGTACAACGATGCGATACAGCTGGAGCAAGCAAAAAATAACAAGAGCCAAATCTAGGAGACGGACCATCGGAATGCGCCATAATATCTAATGCTCCATACTTTGGTCTTTCACTTTCTATAATGTATTCTGTATGATACGCGCCACCAAATAAAGATTTTTCCCATAAATCCCGCACACCGCCAGGATAAGCTGACACACTACCGTTAGAAATTTTCGTCTCAAACTGGCTTTTATATACCCCATCTTGCAACAATGCTTGTGCCACATTTCTTTCACGGTCAAGTGGACGATCCGGATGAAAATGTAATGCTACTCGCGCATCTAATCTAAGCTTTTCAATAGATTCCTCATAATCACTCCTAGGAATATTAGACATTTGCAAAATTTCAGTTATTGATGCTTGCGCCGCAGCTTTTCTTGAAGCAGCATACTGATTAATATAATTCATCGCTGCTTGCTGTGAGCTAGTAAGTTTTATCTTCTGTTTCATATTCCCTCCCGTTACTTTTCCCATTAAATCATTAGTGAATGATTGCTTACTAACTTGATATTTCTATGCATCGTCCGCTTTACGCTAACCGAATCTTTTCTTCGCTCTCTCACGAGCTTTCTCTATCTCTACTTCTCGATTACGAGGTTCTGCTTGTGTTACTAACGATTCTAACAGTTTTTGAGATGAGAGAGCTATTTCATCGATCGCTCTTTGGAAAGATTCTTCATTCGCTTTGGAAGGAACGTTAAAACCAGACAGTTTCCGCACATATTGTAGTGCAGCAGCTTTTATTTCTTCTTCAGTAGCAGGTGGATCGAAATTGTATAGCGTTTTAATATTACGGCACATAAAGTAACACTCCTTTTCAAGTCTAATTTACTACAGTACTACTATAGCTACGCATATAAAAATAGCCAGCAGCAAGAAAATTTATATATAACATCATACACTAGTGTTGTATAAATAATAAGTGAATATTGAGACAATTAAATTCCTGAATTACTAAGCTATGTATACTAGAACATAAGAAGCCCTCTTTGTTAATGCTTAAGAATCAATGAACATTGACTCTTGCATCAACAGAGAGGGCTTGCACTTTAAATATGATATGTTTCTTCTTATTAACTCATTTTTATCATAAAGTTATTACTACTTGTGCTGAACTTAATATATAGTATCATTATCTATTCTTGCATCTCTAAAGAACTATATGATAGATAATAGAAATGTATTATTTTGGAGGGAGCTTCTGGAATCGAACCAGCATTCAGGGCTCTGCAAGCCCTTGCCTTACCATTTGGCTATACTCCCGTATCAACTATCTACTGTTAACCATCATTCCCATTAAAAATCCTTGCTCACCATTCATTCCTTCACTTCCCAAAAGGAGATAACCTAATCTCTCATTGCTTTCATCAATCTATTTTCTCACTCCTTTATTTTTAAATTATCTTGTTGCTCTATATATAGTTTAGTTGTAAAACGATATATGATCAATTACTAAGTCCCTATCATTACCATAGGAAAAACCTATCGTTTTCACTTCTAAACTAACGCATCTTAACGAATGACTTATCTATAATCGCACACATTTATCGTACGATATGTTGCATTAGATTGTACGATAACTTATAATAATTGTACGATAATTAAAATACTATTTTGTGAGGTGGCTATAATGAAAGACACAACGAAGGTAATTACAGCAACGGAATTTAAGAACAATTTAGGAATGTACCTCGATTATGCAGCTTCTAATAACGATGTGGTGATTACAAAAAACGGGAATAAGTTCGCACGATTAACACCATATATTTCTGAAATCGAACGATATTTTACTGTAAAGGAACGAGCACAAGACTATCAGTATGGTGGCAAAAAGGTATCGTACACAGAATTTATGGAGATTTACGAAAACAGTGACCTACGAATGGAATATATTAATGGAGAAATTGTGCTACTTGCTTCGCCAAGTACATTTCATCAAGATATTTCCGGAAATCTACACGTTCATCTGCGAACGTATTTATCCGGAAAAAAGTGTAAAGTCTTTTATGCCCCTTTTGATGTACATTTCTATAAAAAGGACTTAGACACACCTGATGTGATGCAACCGGACTTGCTCATTGTTTGTGACTTCGATGAAGCAGTGAATGAACGGGATCGATATATGGGAACCCCTACACTGTGCGTCGAAATATTATCTAAGAGTACCCGCTCCAAAGATATGATTGATAAACTGAATACGTTTATGTTGTCTGGCGTGAAGGAATTCTGGATCATCGATCCTGAAAAACTTACCGTCTTAGTATATAGTTTTCACGATTATAACATTAATGAGTATACCGTTTATAAATCAAATGAAGTGGTGCGTTCTCATATTTTCGAAGGGCTTGAAATTGCTGTAGATACCATCTTCGAGACGTAAAAAAATAACTGTATTTTGCTTATCTTTGTTCTTATTTCTTGTACAGGTGTTCGAAAAATAAAATGGAGATCGAGGCTATCCAGAATGAAAACTGACTACTGGTAGCCTTTTTTGTAGAATTGCACAAGTGCAAAAAAATCGTCTTGTCCTGAGTAGTGATTGTTATGACATCACCCCATTACCGTTCTTTCATTATCTTCATTTTTCTCTTCATCCCGGGAACGTTTTTTCGCCATTTAATAGCCCATGATTCCATATTTGCGCTTCTATGTACGGTGCTGTTTCTTCTGGCAATTCACTGTCGCTTATTTGCTCTAACAAATTATCGTTCGCTAGTCGTTGCTGTATTTCATCTAAAGTAAACACTTGACCATACATCGACTGTTGCCATGTAAGGTTGTCGTTTGTAGCTTCCATTTGTTGTACCAACCGGTTACTTTGCTCATAAGATACCATGCTATCTGGATAGGTGAATGATATATCATGCGCTGAAAATAAAGTAAGTGAAATTCGAATACTAATAATATCAAATGCAGTGCCATACTTTTCAATCCAAGCAGAGGAACCTAAAACGGCATACAACGGATAAGCTGCCGCTGGTTTTGCTCCTTTTGCCGTAAAACGATCTAGCAACCACTGTTCTACTTGCTTCCGAGTATTCCAATAAGCAACAGGTGTTTTAAATCGAGCAAACAAAGGGGAATCACTTCCTAATTGTTCCATTACACGTAGCGCTTCCTGATCCGATAGTGCGGATAAACTTTGAAAAGGAGTCGTTCCTTGTTTGTAATAATGTGTGACATATATGTTCATTACTTACTCACCCTTTCTCTAAAAAAGTATGTGCAACGGTATCAAAAATTTATTTATGCTTATCATACCACTGATTATTCATTTGTAACTAAAAAAAAGAGAGCAATAATTGCCCTCTCCTTTATGTAAGTTGCTCGTAGTTAATGTGATTGTACAACTTGCATCATTTGTATAGTACAACTACTTCACTACGAGCATCTGTAGTACTGAATGATGATGACAGCTACAACGATGCTGGTTGCTGAATCGGTAACCAACGAAGAACGTCTTGAATTGTCGCATCCCAATAAGCCCAATCGTGTGTTCCTGGTCCTTCCACATATGTTAATGGTAATTGTAGGGACTTACTATGATCTCGAAACTTTTGATTTTGCTCATACAAAAAATCTTCCGTACCACACGCTTGATATAATAACGGTTTCGGATCAGAAGAACGAGCTACTTGATCTGCCAAATGAAATAAATCATGTTTCGTGTTTTCCAACTGCTCGTCACCAAATACAAGTGCTAGCGGATTGAAACTAAGCGCTGTTCTTGCATGATGTGCTGCAATGTCCAACACACCAGACAAACTAGCTGCCGCAGCGTAACGATCTGGATAAGTTAAAGCTTGTTTAAACGCCCCGTATCCTCCCATTGATAAACCAGCAATAAAGTTATCTTCTCGTTTGTCCGACAAGTGGAAGAAAGACCTCGCTATCTCAGGCAACTCCTCACTAATAAATTGTCCAAATTTCATCCCATACTTCATATCTGTATAGAAACTAAGATGTACCTGTGGCATAACTACAGCGATCCCCAGCGGAGCAACATAACGTTCGATTGATGTACGGCGTAACCAAATGGTGTCATCATCCGTAGCACCATGCAACAAATATAACGTCGGATGTTTATCTCCAAGTCGTACATTTCGTTGTCCCACTTGTCCAGCTGTTTGCTCAGGTAATAGTACAGTCATCTTTGTGCTTAACATTAACGTTTCCGAAAAAAAGTTACACTCGATCCATGCCATTTGTACTCAGCTCCTAGTTTATTCATTTGCATTTCCCAATAACATACTATCATTTTACTACTAGTTTCTACTAAACTCAAAATAGTAGACAAATTATGTTCTCCATGCAATATCAATGTTAGTTTTTGTCCACACCATATTAGTTGAGATGTCCAAGTCATTTACTTCTCACATACTAAAACACAAACAAGCCCTCATTGTATATATAAGAATCAATGTATATTGACTCCTTTATCAACAATGAGGGCTACACTACAAGTGTTATATATTTCTTCGTATTAACTCATCTACTTCGTGAAGTTATTACTATTTGTGCTAAAATGAATACATCGTAATTATCATCCATTTTTGCATCTCTTAGGAGCTATTTTACAGATAACAGGAATGTATTATCATTTGGAGGGAGTGTCTGGAGTCGAACCAGAAATCAGAGCTTTGCAGGCTCTTGCCTTACCATTTGGCTACACTCCCATAATTTTTATTGTTCGTCCTTCCACCTTTGTACAGTTACAAATTAACGATACATTCCAAGCAGATAAGGAGCTTTCCGATGGAATTAAAACAATTAGAATATTTCCTCATATTGAGTGAAGAACTACATTTTACCCGTGCAGCAGAGAAACTAGGAATAGCGCAGCCATCTTTAAGCCAACAAATTCGCTTGCTAGAACATGAAATGGGTATTCCTTTATTTGATCGAGTTGGAAAGAAAACAATACTAACAAAAGCAGGTCAAATATTGCAACAGCACAGTTACAACGTATTTCATGAATTATCGCAAGCACATGCAAATATTAATGAACTACAAGGACTACAAAGAGGGTCTTTAAAAATTGGTGCATTAATGACAGTTGTCCATTATTTGTTACCACCAACCGTCATTAGATTTCATACTCATTACCCAAATATTGAGCTTTCTGTATTAGGACTTCGCACTGGCGATATTTATGATGGATTACTGCAAAATGAGCTTGATCTAGGGATAGTATTGTTACCAGTCGAACAAGATAGTTTTGAAGTAGAGCCACTATACGAAGAGAATCTTGCTCTCGCTGTAGCTACTGACAACCCTATAAGTAAATCCCCATTTGTAACACTTGATATATTAAAAGAAAGTCCATCTATTTTACTACCAAACAATTATTATTTGCGACAACTCATTAATGAACACTGCCGCTCATTATCGTTTACACCACAACCAGTAGTGGAGATGACGACATTAGAATCTATCATCAACATGGTTAGCAAAGGAGTCGGCGTTACGGTCTTGCCGCAAGCTTATTTAGATCATCTTAATCATCCAGAGCTATCCATTATTCCTATTCAAAATCCAACCCTTACGACTCAAATTGGATTAATATATCGAAAACATAAGCATTTGTGTGCTGCTACAAGAGAATTTATAAAACAACTAGCTGAAACGACACGTTCCTTCATTTCCCAAAAAGAAATAACTTGATACTAATTACAGGCGATCTTCTATAAATACATTTAGAAAACCGCCTTCTATCTACCACCGTTTTACATATACAATATAAAAGTACTATGCCTCGTGTAGTACAATTATCCTTTAACATCTTTCAAACTAGCACCGAAATTAATATGATATACATTTCCATCAATGACTAGCGCTGGAACAGATTCGACTCCCAACTTCTCAGCCTCTGTAATACGATTTGGATCAGTACCTAAATGTACAATTTCTGTAGTCGTTTTTGCCTTATCTAAATAATTTAATATCATTTGCTCTGCATCTACACAAACGGTACAACCTGCATGATAAAATGTTGCTTGTGACATCTCAACCACTCCTCTAAACTATAATTTGTTTGGCTTAATATATAGTGTAGTCTAGAATAATAATAGGATCAATTACTACTTTGTTATGATCACCATAGGATTTACCTATCATTTCAAATTAATAAGATTAAGTAAATTTAACAAATTGTCAACAACTATGTCGGGCGTAACTTGTAACTCGTCGCCATGGCGATATTTTCCACTTCGAACAAGGACAGTCTTTATCCCTGCCTCTTTACCACCTCTAATATCCGTATTTATATCATCTCCAACAGTAAGTGTATGGGAAGAAGTAATGCCCATTTGAGTTAATGCCTCTTTGTATATTTGGTATGATGGCTTGCCCAGTAATATCGCCTGTTGACCAGAAGCATATTGGAACAATTTACTAAATGATCCAGTATCTAATTTCCGCTCTTCCTGATCCAAATAGTAAGGCGATTCACTTAACGTTATTAGTTTTGCACCACGATCTAAATAACGATATATTTCGTTCAATTGCTTGAATCCGAAAGGTATACGCTCAAAGTCACATAGAATTACATAGTCTGGGGTGAGTTCATCACTAAGCGAAGATTGTATATTTAAACGTTGCTGGATAAATTCGGGCCCT
The DNA here is from genome assembly GCF_042684845.1 of Paenibacillus yanchengensis. Taxonomy (NCBI): domain Bacteria; kingdom Bacillati; phylum Bacillota; class Bacilli; order Caryophanales; family Paenibacillaceae; genus Paenibacillus; species Paenibacillus yanchengensis. Next base: position 34,135 of record NZ_JBHUMH010000049.1, read on the forward strand.
ACAAACAAGAAAGATATAGGATCCTCGTATTTCATAAAATAAGAATTCAATACTTCCATCGGCGTAATAATTAACTCGGGAGAGACTTCTATCCCTGATCGTTGAAGGGTTAAAGCTAATTCTGCTGGGGAACGTCCAACGGTGTTAGTGATAATTCTAAATGGAATATTTCGACTCGTGATGTTTTGTACAAGTTCAGCAGCTCCTAATAGCCCTTTGCCACTTTGAATTAAAGTTCCTTCTAAATCTAATATAAATCCATCATATTTCATGTTAACACCTCATTATTGTACTGTTTTTTTATATCATTGCTTTGCTGTACGATCATTACTACAAACAACATTTATGTAACATATTAATATACATTCTGGCTCGATTGACTCAATTATATATGCTAGCAGTGCCTTTGTATCATCATATTCTACATCAAAAAGCTGCCCAGTGGTCAGTTTTGCCTGACTAGCTGGACAGCTCATACCTGTTGTTCTCAAGTAACTAGCTTAGCTGAATATTTTAGTGACCTCTTCCTTGTAAATCGGACAGAAATGACACGTTCACTCTTATTGCTCCAACAATCTACTAATTGCTGTAACTGCAATTTGTACTGTAGCATCATCAGCTGCTGTTCTTGCGTTTAGTTCCACTTGTTCCGCCTGCGTCGTTGCAGAGTATACCGTCACATCACTTGCGAACACTGGATCTAATGCTAATAAAGTTTGTTCATCACGAAGCGTTACACTCGTTATAGTATTTTCACCAGATACAACGGGTGGTATATAAGTTGGTGGCGTAGTAGGTGTAACAGGCGCTGGTTCTTCTCCAAATATAGCCGCCTCGATTAAACTGTTCCAAGCATTAATCGTGTTTCCACTCAGTTTAATTCGTACAAACTTACCTTCCACAGCACGTAATGGATACGTTTTATAGTCGGCTGTTTGACCTGATGTTTTACCCTCATAAACTCTATCCCAAATATACCCATTCGCTGAAACTTCTATTTTTATTTCACTTATGCGCTCGAGTCCTTTAAACCAAATCGCTGATAATTGCTGGATAACATATGGTTTATCTAACTCGAACATAATCCAACTATTTCCTTCGTCTGACCAGCGTGTCTCTAACTTATTATCGATCGTGTTCTCTGGTACATTGCCGTCATGCCCACTTGCAGTTACATAAGTAACCGGAATTTTTGTAGCATCCGTAGGCAACCCCAATGTTGGCGCTGTCGTATTTGGCGTTCCACTTATTTCTTCCTCGATGACAAATTGTACAAAATAACGATTATCCGCTACCTGTTGCTGTTCGTCTACGACATCGATTTGAACAACGTTAGAGGATATGTTAGTTACTGTTACTGTGTGTTCCGGATGAAGCGTATCAGCACTAATTACCGGAAGGGCGTCTCCATAAGCTACAGACTGCACATACGTATATTGTTCTGGAGAAAAATCGGCAATGGACTGCCCATTCATTTTTATATCGCTAAGTTTAGCTGATGTTGTTCCTTCAACCTCACCCCACTCCGCTAAAGGAGTGCTTGCTAATGTGTAACTGTTATTGGCAGGTAGTGCTTCGCCCGGTAATAGTGGTGTCATCTGTACTGCAATCGATACATCCGTAACATTCACATCTGCTTGCAAAACCACTGCCAGTTTTTTCACCAAATGATTAGCCGTTTGTCCGTTAGGGTTGAGCGTTCCCGTCATAGGAGCAGCGTCCATTACCGTAAATTGTGCGGCGCTTGAATTAACTAACTTCGCTACCAATCGTTTATCCCCATCGGTCAGTATCGCTGTTTGACCATTGTTCACAATGTCAATTTCAGCTGCGGTATGCATAAACCAATATAACTCCGACGCTTTCTTCAACTTTACTTCATCTCTCACGACAAATTCACGACGTTCATTAATTAAAGCAACTCCTCTAGTTGCATGAACCCCATGCGGAGCGTATGCTGCTGACATATCGGTAATGGCAAAAGCGTTATTATCGCTTGTTTTATTTAATTGCCTAGCAACGATTGGCGCATAAGCATTCCAAATTTGCTGTGTCTTTTTCGGATTTTCCGTAGGATTGATCACTAAAGTGTTGTGCCCATCTGGTCGTTTGCGATAATACGTCCAACGTGCCGATGCTTCATTTCGATCCCAAAATCCAGGTAAATTATAATCTTCTTTCCCCAAATCTACTGCCCAGCGCACACCAAGCGCATCTAAAACAAACGTACCGATGTCCAAATCTCCATGCGGCGCACCGTTGACTCCACCTTTAAATCCGACAAACGTCCCATAAGGATCTTCCCAATTACTCCGCATCGTCACTAGTGGTTGTCTCGTAAATTCATAATCTTTCTGCTCCGGTTGCCCACCTTCGTACAACTCGGGATCATACCATAGCAAATCATAGACGCCAATTTTATTCATTTTTTTATTACTATATTGATGGTACCAAGCAAAACCTGGCTGCTGCTGTTGTTTGGCAAACCAGAGCAACAATTGCCCGGAAATAAACGAGTCCTCGTTATCAGAATAATTGAATGTACCTGTATTTCCGGCAATGTAAATCGGATAATTAGGTGTTTCAAACAACCCTTCGTAAGTAGAAAATCCAAAATCATGACCAAATGTCGTTTCCAGCGAATGAAGTAAATATACTAAATATCTTGTACCATATTCCCAATAAGCTGGTCCTTCAATAGCGGAACCATCAGGAGCGTATTGGCGCAACCCATATTGTAGCGATTTAAAGGAATAATTGAGTATACTTCCAGCTAGCGCTTCCGTAGCCGCTCCACCATCATCAGCTACCGCCAGCGCACCAGCGATCATGCCAGCATTACTAACAAAATTCCAATTATAAACATCAATCGCCCAACCATTGCCTGCTTTATATACTTTTTCTGCTTCTTTCAAGGCTTTAGTAACAATTGCTGTTCGCACAGTGCTCTTTTGATCGTCATCCAAATAGTCATATAGCCAATCATAAGCAATCGATACGCCAAAACTCGTCATCGCTGTATCTAGAAAGTGTTGATGACTCCAATCTGGATAATTGGTCGAAGATACATTTTCTAATTCGTCCCACGCACGTGCCGCGTACTTTTCTTCTCCCGTTATTTGATACATAAATGCTAGCTGTACAAGATAGTTGCTCGCCGTTGTATCTAAACGTAGCCCATCCGGCTTTTTATAAGGTACGATCGGTTGTGTTAATAATTGATCTGTCGCTTTCTTCACTTGCTCGAACCAGCTTTGAAATAATGGATCTGTCTGTAGCAATCCTTTCATCCGGTCAAAGTCAGCCGCAGTAGCTAGTAATCTCGGATGCTGTTGCTGTGGATTTTTCACTTTTAGCTCTGCTATTATTTCTGTTGCCGTTGGTGCAATATAAAGGTTTACCGTAGTATTCACTTGGTGTATGCCGTCTGAAACTTTCACCACAAAGGGATCAACACCTGTGAACGCTCTATTTTGCAATTCATAGCTCCACTTTCCATTGGCAGTCAAGCTAAGTTGCCCTTCTTGTGGTTGCTCTACAACAGTATATTGTAGCGAATCACCATCTGGATCAGATACGATGATAGTACCAGTAATAGTAGCTGCATCTCCTGGCGCTGGTTTGTCCATCATATATAATTTCTCTGTCACGATTGGTGCACTATTTGCTTTCATTACGTTCATATTAATTCGGGAAACCCCCATTCCATCTTCATCATCTGTTACAAAAATATAAAAATAATCTGAACCAACAAAATCATCATTTGCAGTATAAGACCATTCTTTCGTTGTATTATCTATCTGTACTTGTCCGTAATATGGCTGTTTAGCTAATACCCCAGTTAAGTTTTTCGCTGGATCGCTCTCTGCTACTGGTAACTGCCCTTGCACAGTAGCACTTTGCACTACATCATATGGCGTATTATCTTCCGTAACCGCTATCATTTCACTGGAGTCACCTACAAAAATAGGAATAGACGCTCGCAAACTACTTCCATTAGCTACTTCTACTGTCGCAATCGTCAATCCCGCTTGCTGCGCAGTTACTTCTCCAGCTTCATCTAACGTAGCAACATCCGCATGAGAACTTTGCCACTGTAATCGAGGTAGTGAAGTGCCAGCAGTTAATGCTGGTTGGAATATTATTTCGTCGACTAAAGAACGTTTAGCACCAACATCTAATACTATTGGGTTCGCTTCTATAAAATCCATGCTATCAATGCTGACGAGTGGTTGCATAGTGAAATCATCTAGCCAAACCGTTCCCGTTCCTGTTTCAAACAAAAATTCAATTCGTAAAAATACTGCTTCTGGAACTGTTGGAACTTCAAACTCTTGCTCTACCTGTGTCCAATCATTATCTTGTTTCAAACTAAATAGCTCAATCATTGGTATACTACTTATTGCTTTACTAGCAAAATCATAGTATTGAATCCGAGCAAACACCCGATTAGTTATTGCTTCTGTTTTCAATTTTGCTGTAAATTGTAGCTTTTTGCCGCGAATCGCTTCATTTATATCTACTCTAGTATCAAAGATCAGTCTGCTTTTTTCTTCTATACTCGCAATTTTAAATGAATTTGTTCCCTCTTGCTTATCCGTTGTATCATATTCGTAAACGAAACTACCACTCTTTGGCGTACAGCGCCAATCAAGCGGGCATCCGTTCATACCACTTCGTGCTTCAAACCCACCATTTTTCACCAAATTAACTACTGGGCTACTTGATTCCGCATATACTTCTTCCATAACACTGCCGTTAGAATATGACGTTACGCCGAGTAAACTAATGATAACTACAAACATCATCGAGTAACGAATATATTTCCCCATGTCATGCATCCTTTCTCCATCAATATTTGTAATCAAAGTTATCTCCTGTATCAAATACAGGATGTTTCTGTAACGGAACCCCGCACCGAAACATCCTTGTTTAAACCATAATTACGCCGAATCTAATGGAATAATGCTTACTGCTTCATTTCTTCCACGTAACGCTCATAAGCTGCTTGATTAATGTCTACTAATTTACGAGCACCAAGTTTTTCTAGTTCTTTTGCAAAAGAAGCATGATCTACTGGTTTAGCTCCTAAAATCCACTGTTGTCTTGTTTCTACAATATAAGTTTCTACTTTCGGATTGATTTTTTGAATTTCTTTTTGTTCTGCATCCGTGAATTTCAATAGAGGATACTTATCCATAAACACATCGTGCTTTTTATATTCGTTAATTCCTTCTAATGCAAGTGGCAATGTCCATTGCTCTTCATAAGCATAATCTTGGTGGAAACCAAAACCAGACTGCGCTCCTGTTTCAATAATAACATCAAGTGGTGCTTTATCCGACTTCATTACTTTATCTGTAAACACTGGACTACCATCCACCATCGTATACGTATCACCTTCTACCCCGAAGTTCGCCATCCGTCTACCCTCTTCTGTAAACCAGAAATCAAGGTATTTCACAGCAGCAACTGGATCAGGATTACTATGAGCTAGACCCCAACCAAAGTTTTTTGAGCGATCACGTTTCGAAGGCTCTTTTACTTTGCCATTCACATCTGCTGGTGGTAGCATCGGATCAAAACGGAATCCTTCGATTTTTCCTTCTAATTGTTCGTTGTAATTACCTGTGGATGCAAAGAAATCATGCGTTAAACCACCAATGTCGTCAGCAAGCAACACATCTCTCGCTTTACCACCACGTGTAAATATTTCTTTGTCAATCAAACCTTCTTTGTACCACTTCGCCACATTTTCCATCGCTACACCGTATTCAGGCTCAAGTGGTCCGAAAATAACTTTGTCATCAAAAATACGATAGTCCATATAACCATCCCAAAGTGCTAACAATCCTTCAATACCTTTAATCGTATTACGGTGGAAGAATGGAATTTCATCTTTTTTGTTGTTACCATTTGGATCATCATTAGCAAATGCCGTCATCACATGGTATAGATCATCCACTGTTTTCGGCTCGTCCAACTGTAACTTCTCTAACCAATCTTTTCGAATAAACCAACCTTTTTCTGGCTCACCATCGGCGATAAACGGAATAAACCAAATGTTTCCTTCGCTATCAGATGCAGCACTTTTTACATCAGGATTTTCTTCAAAAAACTTTTTCAAATGCGGAGCATGCTCATCAATCAAATCATTTAACTTTAGAAAAGCACCTTCTGGTCCATATTTTACAAAGTCTTGCGATAATGCTTGCATAATATCTGGTAGATTACCGGATGCAATAACAATACTGAATGTTTCACCGAAATCAGCAACGGTGCTAGGTAGTGTACCTTCCAACGTCACATTCGTAAGCTCAGCAGCTCTTTTGAAAATACCCCAATCATTTTTGAAGACGCCCGATTCTTTCGTCCCCATGTGTACTGTCATTTTGATCGGTTTTTCGGATACGAGGAAACTAGTTGTTTCGCCGTTTGCTTGCTCACCATTCGTTTCTTTCCCTGCATTTGTATTTTCTGCACCTTGCTCTGTTGGTGCTGTCTCCTTATTTTTCGGAGAAGATGAACATGCTGCTAATGTTCCCGTAAGTAATGTCGTTATAGCTAATATAGTAACTATCTTTTTCCAATTCATATGATAACACCCCTATATATTTTTGAGTAACAATGATTTATTTTCGCAAATGTATTACCCTTTAACCGCCCCAACAAGCATTCCTTTTATAAAATATTTTTGCAAGTAAGGATATACCATCACAATTGGTAAGATCGAAACAATAATAGTTGCATATGTTACTGTTTCTGCCGAAATCGTTGATGCAAAGTCTAGCGCCGTCGTAAACTCGGATTGCAGATCGTTTTCTACGATCATTTTCTTCAGCAATACTTGTAATGGTATTTTCTTTTCGTCAGTTAACATAATCATCGCCCAAAAGTAGCCATTCCATCTTTCAATCGCATAGAATAAACCGACGGTTGCAAGCGCTGGCTTTACTAATGGCAAAAACACATGCCACAGAACTTGCAAGTCATTACCACCATCCACTTTTACCGACTCTTCCAATTCATCTGGCAACGCTTCAAAACTAGTACGCAATAAGATAACTTTAAAGGCATCACTAGCAAAGGCAATAATGATCCCCCATCTACTATTTAACAAATCCAAATCTCTTAACGTCAAATAAAATGGAATCATACCCGCGTCGAACCAAAGTGTTAACGTTACAAATATCGTAATCCATACGCGACCTCTCAGCCTAGTCTTAGATAAAGCATAAGCACCGCATATTGTTAAAACCATCGACACTGCCGTTCCCAGCAACGTATAATAAATCGTATTACCATAAGCCAACCATATGTCTACGTTACCTAATACTTGTTTGTATGCATCGAAAGTTAGTCCTTTCGGCCACAGCATCACTTTACCGGTAACTACGTTGTACGGTAAGCTGATTGAAGCGGACAGTACATAGATGAAAGGATATAGCGATATAGCAGCTATGAGAGCTAACAGTAAATTATTTATAATTTTAAAAGATTTTTCTCCTCTTGACTCAATCATTCCCGTCACCTACCATAAACCTGCATTAGTTACTTTTTTACTCCATCTGTTTGCTAACACGACTAAAACTAGTGCTACAACAGAATTGAATAATCCAACAGCCGTTGCAAAGTCATATCTTCCATCTAATAATCCTGAGCGATAAACATACGTACTAATAACATCTGCTGTTTCATACGTTGCTGGTTGATACAATAGTATAATCGTTTCATAACCAACACTTAAAATACTACCAATTTTCAAAATAAACATAACGACAATAGTCGGAAGAATTCCTGGTAACGTCACATGGATAATTTGCTTGATTTTGCTCGCACCATCCATCTTAGCGGCTTCATACTGCTGCGTATCTATACCAGAAATTGCTGCAATAAACACGATGGAAGCAAAACCAGTTTCCTTCCACAAATTCATAATGGTATAAATTCCTCGGAAATAGTCTGGATTCGTTAAAAAGTAAGTTTTATCAAAGCCAAACTTCTCCAGTACAAGATTAATCAATCCTGTTTCTGGTGACAAAAATGTCGTAACTATACCGGCAACAACAACTACAGAAATAAAGTGAGGCAAATAGGTAAGCGTTTGTACAATCTTTTTAAACTTTTGTCTCGTTACTTCGGTAATCATAATCGCTAATATAATTTGTGCCGGGAAGTTAATAAATAGTCCATATAAACTGATAATGATCGTATTTCGGAAAACTCTCATAAAATACTCATTACCAATGAACTCTTTAAAATACTCGAACCCTACCCATGGGCTACTCGCTATTCCTTGGAACAAACTAAAATCTTTAAACGCAATCTGTATTCCCCACATCGGTACGTATTTAAAAATAAAAAACCAAGCTAAAAAAGGAATAAGCAATATATACAGTAGCCTATCTCGAAACACATCTTTCCCTAACTCCTGAAAGTATTGCTTGAACTTACTTTTATCTTTTGGTGCATGAAGCCGCTTTCCTTCTAATAGAAATTGTTTGTTCATACTCATCGCTTGCTAGTTCACCTCCCGCAATTACTCCTGTTGTTTTAATTCATCATGTTACACATAAGCATGCATGCCATTGCCTTACCTCTATCGTATAGAAGCTACCATGAAAGCGATATCTTCAATATTTGTCCTGCTCTACTTTCGGGTCACTAATATGTATATCCGGTCGTATATTCGCTCTTTTTTACGTAAACAAAAACTCGATATGAATTGGGAGAAAAGCGCATGAAATCGCATTAAATCAAGCTTTTTCGCGTGGTCAAAAAATGATGATGCACCTTTTTCACTCATTTATACTTTTGAAGAAAGCGCTAAACTGATGTACACTTAACGTTAATCTAACTTGCACTAATATGTTAGCGCCTACACCAAAAAATAGAGATGATCGATAATTAAACAACCATGACAACTACAGAAATAAAAAAGGGGATTCATCACAATGGTGGTCAGAAAAAAGTTTTTATACAAAGTATTAACTTTGTTCATTGTCATCGTCTTACTGTACACAATTACTACTTCCTCCATTATTTTTTACAAAAGTATGCAAACGGTGAACACACAAAATAACTACAACCATCAGCTTTACATTGATCAGACTAGTAATTATGCAGATTTTAAATTTCAAACGGCAATGGAGTTTGTTTATAAAGTTTCCACTTTGCAAAGTGTCATTGATTATCGACATAGCGACGCAAAAAATTACTACACCATTACTACGCTCTACAATGATTTGGTGGAACAACTACGAGGGTTCAGTCAACTCGGGTTTACACTCGGCATTACAAAACTAACAGATAATCTAATTATTACTAGTACGGGAACATTCAATATCGATCATTACTTACAAGAACTTGGTATGTTACCAACTGCACTAGAGCGATTTCAACAGCTACAAACGGAAGCACTTCCAAACCGAACATACGTCGTACCGCAAACGTTGTTAACAGCTAATAAAGTCGTGCTGCTACACCAAACCGTCAATTCGGAGTATGCACCGCTCTATTTTTTTCTCGTCATGGATAATGCTGCTTTATTGCCAACTCCTGTCGATTTACAGGATGGTAATTTCTATTTATTTACCGATGAAAAAATAGCGGCTTATATTAGTGATGAAGATGTAACAGAAAATAGTAAATTAACCTATACGCAACAATCAAAAGTAATTCCAAACTTACATTATGTTTACGCTAGTAAACCAACTAGTTTTGCGACTATTTTTGCAAGTGTGTGGAATACTGCTTTTTTCCCAAGCCTACTGTTACTAGTTATAGGAGTTATTGCCGCATACCTGGCTACACGATCTAGTTATAAACCAATTAAACAACTGTTGGAGTTTTTAAATGAGCATCATGAAACGAGGAAACAACAAACGAATAACTATCGTCCAACGACGGACAACAGTCCAGAAACTATACCTATTCATGAACTAGCCTATATTCAAGCGAGTATTGAGCAAATTTATGAAGTAAACGATGCTTTACAAAACAAATTAGATCACTCTATCATTCATTTACAAGAGGACTTTTTTCGCCGGGTGCTCTATGGCATGGTTAATGAAGCTTCTATCCAAGAAAGTTTGGCTGCTAATCAACTAGAAGCTTTCGATACTTCACTATATCTTGTCCTATTTGAAATAGAAGGATTAACTACTGTTTACAACACAATGTCGGTATCGAGTCTAACAATCCAGCTGCATCATATCATTAGTGAACATGTTGCTACTGAAACGTTTTTTGGACTAGCATTGGATCAAAACAAATATGCTGTTATATTCCGCAATATAGACAAGCAACATCTACTTACAATTGCAGAGAAAGTTGTGCAAAACTTAGAAAATAAACTACCTTTGGATATTACAGCCGCACTATCTCATAGCTATCCGCTTGCTGAGCTGACAGTTGCACTACAAGAAGTATTACGATTGAGTAACTATCAGTATGCTGCTGCTAATCAAGTGCTCGACGTTGCTCAAGTACATTTGATGGAAGATAACGCCTGCTACTATCCAATCGATGCCGAAAATCAGATCATGAAGTATGTTAATTCCAACGAGCTAGGCAAAGCTTATGAACTACTGCGCGATATTATCGACGAAAATGAAAAGCGAGCTATCTTTGCATCTGGTGGACTAACAAACTTACAACATTCTTTGCTCACCACGTGCAAACGCTGTCTCAATACGAACAACAAAACGTTACAATCGTTTTCCAAAGAATATCCGTCTACTATTCATTTATTTATGGAAGCAAGAAGCAACAAATTTAGAGAAATCGCTTTTAGCCTATTCGAGCAAGTATTTAACTACTGCAATAAAGATAAAGTTAATTTAGAAAGCTCAACAGCTTCCCAAATCTATATTTATATTCACAAACATTTTGATAGAGACCTATCACTTACTGATATTGCTGATCATTTTAACCTATCCGAAAGCTATGTTAGTAAACTACTAAAAAACACGCTCAACATTAACTTCAAACAATACGTCAACACGTTAAAAGTGAATCGAGCAAAAGAACTCTTAATGCAACAAACATACAAAGTCCATGAAGTAGCCACCATCGTCGGCTGTAACAACACGAATACGTTTATACGTATTTTCAAACAATATGAAGGTATTTCACCAGGGGAATATATGAAAAGTTTGGAGTAGATGGTTAAAAGCAGGGCTGTTTTGGGGTAGTTTAAAACTCCCATCGTAGTGGAAGGGGCTGTCTAATAAGTCCTAAAACGAAACGAAGCTGGTTAGAAAAACGTATTGCTTTTCCATCCAGCTTCGTTTGTCCTATCGTATCTAGAAAAGTACCGTGGTGATTTCCTTTCGCATTTGTGCATGTTGCTTTCATGTACTATCCTTTTTTTGTAACGCTTGTTTTTTTGCTCGATACACTCTTCAAAACAACATATTTATACGTTTTTTCGTATGAAACCATACGTTACTAGTCGCTTCCCAGGTCAAGTCATTTATACGTTTTTTCACACAAACGCTACGTTACTAGCCACTTCCCACCCCTTCCCACGACCGTTTATACGTTTTTTCACACAAACGCTATGCTGCTAGCCACTTCCCATGACCGTTTATACGTCTTATCGTATGAATGGACAACCCCTACATGTAATGGGAGTTGAGAGTTTTATATTCATTAACTAATAAACATTTTTAGATATTAGCTCAATACATCTTTTGCAATGAATGGAATTGGAGTGTTTTCCAATCACCTTATCTAATACACCTACTGGCATTTTTTTATATTCCGGAAGCGTTAAGTGGATAATTAACTCATCATTCGGTAGAAATTCTCGTTTGCAATTATCACATTCCAAGTTTTTATTACTGAACACATTTCTCCCCCCTAACACTAATAATATTTCACACTTTTTATTGTAATTTCAAGTATCTATAGTAGTATATATGTATATTTAATAATATGGAAATATTTAACTAGAAATGAATAAAGGTGATAATCATAAAAAAAACATTAATAGGTATTCTAATTTCGTGTTTGTATTGCTTTCCTTTCTTCTACTTTGCAATGCAACAAGATTTTTCAAATCGTTCCATTTGGGGTTACGTAGCTATGATTATAATAACTTCGGTTCTTGCTTACTCCAGCAAACTGTTTAGTAACACGATATTCCTTGTTATTGGTAATATATTATCGCTAGTCATATCATTTTATTTTGTTAGTGAGATGGCAGGGAACGAACGGTGGATGGTCTATTTTAACCCTCTATCCCCCTATCAGTTATTAATAGTCGGCAGTATTTTAAACTTGATCCCTCAGTTTATTGTTACAAAGGTTGTTAACAAGTATAAACGTAAAGTAACTAATTAGAACGTGTCTGAAAACTAAATAATTTTATGCAATGAATTGAAAAATAATCAAAATCCATGGAAAGCCGGAGTGTGCTTCGCCTACATACTATACTATTAATGGTAATCCTATGTCATAACTCCGTAATGTTCCAGAGCAATGAATGGAACGGTAAGCTTGTACGTTTTTTCGTATAAAGTTGTTTTTCATTCAACGAAATTGCGGATGTTTGTATGTTTTATCGTATAAAATCCTACTATACCCCTCTATTATAATTTTCACAGTAGATTTTCGGTTTAACCCCCTAGTTTGGACACTTGCACACTTTATCTCATGTAATCGCATTAGACCGCAATTTTTCGTGGTTGCACGTGTCCAGCTTGCACCAGTTCTAAATATTCTACTGGAGGGACATCCTTCAAACTTCCGTGAAATCATTTAAGACGACATTACTATATTTCATAAAAATAGAAAAGTGTAGTGTATGGTACTTGAAAAATAAATGTCAAGTTAAAAGAGCTTGCTATGATCGGATCTAGAGGTAGAATCAGTACAATCATGAAAGAGTAGGGGCTGGTTTCCACTTGTTGTAAGCTGTTTGCAAAAAAGCCCACAAAGGGCCGCAACAGTTCATTTTCTCAACTTGTCACAGCCCCTAAACATGCGTCCGTTGCGGCTTCGTTTCTTCTTCTCCCACCGCCATCAGAATGTTATGATAGTGCTACCATTAACCCAAGAACGCAATAGAGCGTTTTACTTTCCTTGCAAATGCAACGGGATGATCAATCGACTCCCAGTGAATATATATAAGACGCGGATTCTCAAACAACCAGTGATTGTGAACTGCTGTGACTTTAATCCCGTTTTTGCGAAGATTTGACAGCAATCGATTGGCCTGGCCTTGGAAGAGAGCCGTTTCCCCCAGACAGAGTGCGCGGCCTGAGCTGTCCAATGATTCAAACGAGAACAATTGATAACGGACCAAAGGAGATGTGGTACGTCTTCCTAAAATCGTTGCTTTTATTCTTCGATTTCGACTGACAAAACAAACCGGACCTGCTGTAATTTCATGTTCTGTTCCACCTAAAATGGTTGAAAACTGGTTGCACAGTCTTCTAAATCGAGGACTTGCTTTTACTCGTGCTGTCATAACAAATCATCCTTTCATGATAGAAATACCTCATTGCTCAATCTTTAACCCAAAAAGGAAATGGATTCTTTAGTTCTTCTAGCAAATACAACAGGATCCATGATAGCTTCCCAATGCATATACATTAAGCGAGGATTCTCATTTAGCCAGTGATTATGAACTGCAGTCACTTTTATCCCACGCTTGCGGAGATTCGATATCAATCGATTCACCTGATTTTGATGCAACGCTGTCTCCCCCAAACATAACGCACGTCCCGACCGATCCAGTGACTCGAACGAGAACATTTGCATTTGAACCAATGGTGAACGTGTTCTTCTACCTAAAATTGTTTCCTGTAAGTTCGTCATCCGCGTAACAAAACAAACCGGACCTTCTTCAACTTCCGATTCACCTCCCAGGATGTTTGCAAATCGGGTACACAGCCTTTTAAATCGTGGACTTGCCTTCACTTTTTGTGCCATATAAATCCTCCTTTAATCAATATCTGGTTATACTATGATCCAAATAGAAAAGTGAGCTGGGCGAATCTCCTAATGTCACAAAAAACTCTACGCTATGTTCACCCTTGCTGGTTTCAGGATTCAATTTCGTTCTCCAACTTCTTGTTTGCAGGCTGTTATACGCAAAACAAAAAAGGCCGTAACAGGTTACTTGTCCATAACCTATCACAGCGCTCAAACACACGTTCAACGCGGTCTCTCGTCTCTTATCCTTTCCCCGTCACCACCGGATTTTTTCGACTAAACTAAAGGATTTTATGTGGCAATAACTCTTTGAAAATGGCTAAAACCCTTTCAACTATAACAGTAAACGGTAAATATTTTACAGCTGGTTTGAATAAGTAAATAGCCCGAGGAAAAAGGAAGAATACCATAGAACTAACAGGTAGTCTCCCATTATTATATATCTCTTAAGCTCAGAACTAGCTTGATTTATCTGTTTGTGTCTAGTGTAGAAAAATAGAGAGAGTAATCTGGATAATGTCCGGTCAAAGGAGTTAATCAGCCCACTATCTTAATAAATCAAAATCTCCTTATCAAGCACAGACTTGTTTTGCACTGGATTCCCTACAACATATAACTTTCGTAAATTTGGTAAATTCACTAATGGCTCCACATTCGAAATAGCATTATTTTCTAAACGAAGCACCTCCACTTGTTTCCAATTTTTCATAAAGTCCAACGATTGAATAGAGCCTTCTTGCATTGTGAATGAACGTAAAGCTGTAAATTTAGAGAAATAAGGCATAACCTTATCCATTTCATGCACTCTATCACCATTACCTACTATAAAAGAGGAGCGATTCAACGTTACATGTTCTAACGTGTTATTTACAATTGGGTTCTGACTTTTTATTTGGAATGTACATTCGTTACAGTTTAACGTTTTTACATGCTGTAATTTAAATAATGCATTTGCTTCATCATAAAATATCGTCTCAAATAAATGTAAGGTTTGCAGATTTGGCAAGCGATTCAAAGCACTAATCCCTACAAAACCCCCATACTCAAACGCTGTAAGCTGTTCAAGCTTGGGAAATCGCAATAATTGAGCTCCGTCCAAATTGTCAGTCACCCCACGAATGTAAACAGTTAAAGATTGTAATGCAGGTGCTTCTAATTTCGGTAAGACAGAACCCGTCACAGTAGCTTTCTTTAAATTTGGCGATAAAATCGCTGGAACAGCACCAGTATAACTAGTGACCTCTAATTCGGTCAGTGACGTTAAACTATTTACTACATCTATAGACTCTAATTGATAGAGCGAGGATAAACGCAGTTTCGTCAACGATAACTTATCCCTTAAGCGTTCTATATTCGTAATATTTACAGATTCAAGATCAAGTGATTGCAAGTTGGGCATATTTTGGATGAAATCTAGCACTTTTAAATTTTGGACCATCGAAAGCTTCAAGTCTTGTAATTGACTAAGCGAATATAGCGCACTGAAATCTGTCGCTTCACTATAAGTTACCGTTAATGACTGCAAACCAGTCAAAGCCGATAGCCACTTCAAATCATTTATTGTACTTAAAGACAACGATTTTAACGGTAGTTGACTTAACAAATGAAAGTCCGTAACCGTCTCGTTAACATAAGATATTTCAAGTGATTGCAAATTGGGAAACTCTAATAATAACGCCAATTCTTCATTGCTTCGAATTTGTGTTGACAGTTCTACTATGTTAGCTTTATCACCAAAGTAATGTGCAAATTGTCCAAACGATTCATTAAAGGCACCTGTATAACTTTTCAACCCTTGTAAATGTCGAAAGCTTACTTTCTCACTTTGCGAAATTTCATATTCATTATTCAAATGTAGAGTGGTCAGTCCGCTAAATGCTTCAAAATCTTTTTGTTCGATTTTTTGTGTATTTAAAAGCTTATCCATCACTACATAGTCGATCATTTCAGCTTGCTTATTCGTAAACGGATCATCCAAACTGTAAGTAAAGTGCCATTGATCATCATAATAACGAGTAGACAAATAACGAATGGTTGCAAGCTCCTCCTCTGTCGGCATCGCTTCACCTTTGTTAAATATATCTTTTAAAAAGAACAAAACAACTTCACTTTCCGGCAATGTTCGAACAGCGATTTTCTTTTTACTCTTGTCATCTACTGAATTGCTGTTCAACAAATAATAACTAAAAAATATACCAATCAGCATAAATGGTACTATTAAAAGCAGCTTTACATTTCTGTTCGGACTTTTTGTCGTAGCGGCAGGTGTTGTACCGTAATAATTATTAATTGTTTGATCAACGAAATAAACGTTATTCTTTTTCAACATTAATTCCGAACCACAACTTGGGCATTTGAATGTTTGCCCTTCTTTATGCTCAATTTGTCCATTACAATTGGGACAGTTTAACGTAATAAAATCCACAGGTGACCCCCTAATATCCTTGCATCTTAACCATTTTAATTATTTTATTATATCTCTTTGTCCGAATATCTTGAAGTAATATAATGACATATTTAAGGTGAGTTCTTATTCTTTGTTCATCCTTAGCTTTCGCAATAACAACAACGATGAAGGGATGTTTAGCGTTCGTATACGCAGCTCTATCATAACGGTATTTTTCTGCTAACTCTTTTTTCAACTGACAATAATTCTCTAGCATATCTCTATGCGTTCTCAAATAATTTCTAAACAAAATATTACTATTCCATTCTTCGACTTCTATTAAATCTTCAACTCCGACCATAAAATCAATGATAGGTTTCGCACCCAGTCCTTTAATCGATGTGCTTCCAATATGCTCCATAGCAATCGCTTTTCCATCCAACAATTCCTTTATTACTCGTTCTTCTTGCTTATATATTACTTCCCAATCTTCATTATAGTCTTCGATAACTACTGATTTATCCATATACTCTCCATTACATTGCGTAAAAACTTACTTCTCTCTATTATATGATTTATATTTCCACCTAGTTAATTATTTCTTCTCCTAAATTAAAAAAATAAGCAACTGGTTCTTGGATCAACCAACCGCTTATTTCTATTTAATTATAACTCTATATCATATCGTACAAAGACCTTCTTACAAATACTTCAACGCTCTTAATTGTACAGTCTCTGAACTTATTCCCAGTATGGGGTAATTATTAATTCATAAAAAGACTACCTAGCTAAATCTTGCAACATATTCAGTTGTTTTACATTTTCCACGCCCCACTTATTTACGTCACCTTTTGATTTATTGTCTGTCAAGTAATCGAGCGCAGGAGACAACTCTTCATTTCCATAACCAATAATATCGAATATATAAGGAATTGCTGGAACTCCTAATGCTTTTAATTGTTCTACTTTCTCCTGATCACTTACAAATTGAGCGACGATAGTTTCTACTTTTTCGGGAATTTCTTGTACATATGCCGTATAGCGTGTTAAAAATTCCTTACCTGTCTTCCAAACCGATTCCTTCATCAGATCCACTTTAGATAGTTGTTCTAAAGCTACCGCATATACATACTCTATGAAACTATCTTGCTCTGCGTCTTCTAACAACTGCTTCAGTTCAGGTAGGGCTGTCCACCCTAATGCAATAATTGCTTCATAATCTTCATTATTTTTAACGAAGTCGTAAGGTTCAATACTAACGCTGCCTTCTGATGATACTTGCTCATCCATCGTTTGTTCCATTTTGTTGACACTATTCTGAACTTCTTTCTTCACATCTAATTTATCTTTAGCGCACGCAGATAGTAGACCAATCATTACTACACTGATAATCACAATAGATAATTGCATCATTCTTTTGGAAAAACGCTCTGCTTTTTTCTTCATTAATATTCATTCCTTCCATGGAAAATCAACTTTTTCATCAACCTATCCAAAAACGCTAGTTTGCTATATACTTGTCAGCTACTCATTACTGGATCATTACTAATCGATTGCAGTCGCTCCATAATGTAGACAGACCGTTCATTCCGATTTTGTCCAACAATTTGTTCTGCTCGATATTCATCCACCATTCGTCCATCGCGAAATAAAACAACACGATCACCATAGGTAGCCACGTACGGATCATGCGTCACAATTAATATCGTTTGACCAAGCTGATCCCGCATCTTAACAAACAGATCCAATATATCTTTGGATGTACGTGAATCCAAATTCCCTGTTGGTTCATCAGCAAGTAATAATGCTGGTTTGTGAATCAATGCACGCGCAATAGCGACCCGCTGCTGTTGACCTCCTGACAACTCCGATGGCAAATGTTTGGCACGCTCTGATAAACCTACTAACTGCAACAGCTCCTTAGCCTCGGTAGTAATTTTCTTCTTCGACTCACCAGCTAGAATGAGAGGCAATGCTACGTTTTCTTCTGCTGTTAAAGCACTAATGAGATTAAAAAATTGGAACACAAAGCCAATCGTATCCCGCCGATAATGAGATATTTGTGGTTCACGATAGAACTGCTGCCATTCGCCATCTCTCAGCTTTATTTCACCTTCCGTAGGTGGTTCTAACCCTCCCAAAAGCTGTAATAGCGTCGTCTTCCCCGATCCACTTGGCCCCATTACCATCACAATCTCACCTGTAGCAAGCTCCAAGTCTACATGATCTAGCGCTACTACTTGATTCGCTTCTTGTCCATAAATTTTCGTTAGATTTTTCACAGCTAATACTGTCTTTGCATCCTTCATCTTACTGCCATCCCCTCTCCATACACGTTATCCATTATTATTCGACGGTTAATTCATCTGTAATCGGTTTTTGACCAAGCTGTCGAGCATATATTAACGAAACGATCACCCCGATCGCCCCAACAATAATAATCGGCAAAGCTACCGTAAACCAATTGATCGACCAACTACTAACGGCTTCATCTACATTAAATATGCCTATAATAATCCAAATACTTGCGATCATTCCTACAACAATTGCAGTAGTCGCATACAATAATCCCTGTACAACTAACACCGAACGTAGTTTGGCAATTGTCAAACGAATCGCTCGCAATATTGCATACTCTCTACGATGGGCATGGAATGTTGCTCCAAATGTATTGATTACACCGACGATACCTACCACTATAAAGACAACCATTACCGACCAGAGAATGGTACGTTGCTCTTTCAAACCATTAGCAATAATTTGCAGCTCGGAATCAAGATCAGTAATTTTAACCATCCTGTTATTATCAAAAATTTGCTGTAATGCCGCCCGCACATCTGCAATATTCGCTCCTTCAGCTATTTGTACATAAATCCTTTGTGCGGAAAGGGTATTAGATGCGCTATTCTCTTCCTTGCTGATCCAACCTACCCCTGGGTGTTTATAATCTACCAATAAACTGTCTGGAGTAGGTAGAAATGATAATTCCTTTATTCCACTAATAGTAATCTTATATTGGTCTAATCTATCTCCCGGTTTTCTACCATTCTCGCCTGAACTATATTCTTGCAAGCTTATCGTATCTCCTTGGGTTACACCCATCTGCCTAGCATATTGTGGTTGAATGATCATCCCTGATGCTAATTGTTCACTCGTCCCTTGTAATAATCCCATCTGCTGCATTAATTTAATATCCGTTTGAACTATACGAGTCCATTCATACGCATAAGTTTCTTCATATAAAGATAAACCTTTATTAGATTCCAACCGCACACTATTTTTCTCTAACCATTTCGGATCTGCCTGACTATAATCCATCTCTCCCAGTAATACCCCACTATTCTGGCTCATCGGTAATGCATAGGCGACTCCCTCTACTTCACGCACCTCATCCACTATACTCGGAGACATAACACCCCGTTTTTGTTCGATGACAATCGGTGTAATATGTTTACGGACTGCTTCTTTGACCATATTTTGATTAAGATTATCTATAAAGGTAGGGATTACAATGAGAGCAGTAACAATACTAGCAAGTAACATGACTATAAATGTATTCTGCTTGCGCAAAGCTACAAATTGTTTTCTCGCATAATAGGATTCCGGAATAGAAAACTTTCGTAATACCGCACCACTATTACGAGCGATAATAGGAATCATATATCCCGTACCAAGCAAGCAACCGGCTGCTGTAATTAAACCCCCTAGTAACATAAGTAGAGGCGCAGTATCTCCTGCCATTTTTCCAGACAACCCTAACCATAAGAGCGTGATCCCAATGACGATGAATCCACCAGCAAACCAAGCACTAGATTTACTCAATTTCTCTTGTTCACTCTGCCTTACAGCGACCAGAGGAGCCGTGTCACCACTCGTTTTCGCAACACGCATCACAGATAGTGTCAATAACAACCAGCCTATTCCAGCAATCATCATAATCAGTTGCCAATCTATCGTTACATTTTGAACAACAACCCCCATCATGGAATCAATAAACTGACCTGCGATCGTCACGAAGAGTACCCCAACTCCAACACCAAGTAGTACACCGAGTAAATTCAATACGGCCGCTTCCATCATTACCATCTTGTAAATGACCCGTTTGCTCGCTCCGATCATGCGAAAAGTCGATAATTCACGTACTCGCCCGAGCAACATCATTTTGAAACTACTAGATAAAAACAAGACACTTACGAGCAATAAAATACTTCCTAAACCAATGGCTAGAAATCGAAACATGCCTCGTTGTTTCAGGACAGATTTATTTTGAGATAGAAGTGCAACATCTATATTTTCATCAATTTCGGAGCGAATCATCTTTTCCATACCATGGTCAGATCTACCATCTTCGATGTCAACAAATATATTATTAGCTACTTCTCCCAACCCATATGCTTCCCGAATAACATCGATATGTACTAAAACAGTAAGCTCAACGAGATCATCAGGAATAATTTCGCCAATTCGCTTCGTCAACATCGTATCTTTATTGATAGCAAATTCCTTCGTGTCGCCCAGCCTCACTCCCCAATGTTTAGCTACTGCTTCAGTTATTACGATCTCATCAGGATGCAGAGCAATCGTAAAACCGATGTAATTGCTAATTAACTCACTAGGTTCGATCCCTAGATAAACAATACTATCTAACTCTCTAGTTTCAATATCCACCGTATTTGTCGCAATTTCAGGAAATACTATAGTTGCGCTCGTATTTATTACTCCATCCAGCTTTTTCAGTTTGTCGATTTCCTCTTTCGTCAGAAACTTCTTGCTGTCCTCACCTCGATAAGGATTATATCCAACCCGCAACTCAGATGAACCTAATTCTTTTTCTATCGTCTTTTGTACGGACTGTTCCATCGATACAAATAAGGTACTAATGACAATAATTAGCCCGAAACTAATCGCAATCCCAATACAAGTAAGTAACAGTCGTTGTTTTTTAGCAAACAACATTTTCATCGCAATACCGAATGTAGAATGTTTCATCGTTAACCTCCTCGTATATTATGTTTAGGCGTTACTTTCCGCCCATTAATTCCTTACTTATTAACCTGCTTTTATGTCAATCGACTTGGACGTTCCGAGATATTCCTAGATAATGGTCTTAGGATCATTTGGG